>CAIXPF010000035.1 GCA_903921205.1 uncultured Acidimicrobiia bacterium
CGCCGCTGCCGGAGCAGCCGCCGGCCTCGGCCACGTCAGACCTCACGGCCTGCGGCATACGGCGATCACGGCCGTGCTCGACCTCTCCCACGGGGACGTGCGCCGGGCTCGGGACTTCAGCCGGCACGCTGATGTGCGGACCCTCGTCCTCTACGACGATGCTCGCACCGACTTTGGCGGCGAGCTCGCACGGCAGCTCGGCGACGAACTCGGCTAGGAGGTCACACGATGATCGCAAGACTGTTTCGACAGGATGCAGCAGGCCGGTGGGAGCCGGTCGGGATGCGGCTCGCACCGGCCCCGAACGTCACCGGCGAGCGGCTCCCGCCCGTCGGCGAATTCGCCTGGTGGACGCTGCCCCGGTCGGCCGGCGGTCAGCCGGGCGACCTGTTGCAGCTCAACGAACACTGCATCGTCGCACTGTTCAACCGTTGCGGACCACTGCACGCGGAATGGCTCGATCTCGTCGAGCGGGTCCGCTACGACGACCCGGCCGGTGCTGACGACTGGCTGGCGCTGCACGAGGTGTGGTGGGTGCGAAGGGTCGCCGGGATCGGCTGACCGGGGTATCCGCCACTTCTGCGCCCGCCGGAGCGAAACTGCCGAATCACAGCGACGTCATTCCAAGCGTCGCCAACCGACCGCCGGGCCAAACGGCCCCGAAAAAAACCAACCGCCTCGCACTGTCAGCCCTGGAAAGCTTGTGCGAAGCGGTGGTGGAACTGCTTGAAGTGAACGATAGCGCAGCCTCACAGGACAACACGAGCACCCCCCGCACGGTGGCCCCGCCGGACCCCCGGTGGCCTCGCCGCCGGCTCGCCCGGCAGACCGAGACACGGGACAAGTGGTGGCGTCGGGACCTGCATATCGCGATCGACCAGGCCCTGGCCGCCGGGAAGCTGAGCCGGGGCCAGGCCGCAGTACTGCGGTCCGTGATGTCTTTCTCCGGCGACCGCGGCCAGGACGTGACAGCCGGTCAGCGGACGATCGCCAAGGCCGGCGGGTGGCGGTCCGATCGCACCGTCCGCCGGCACCTACGCCAGCTCGAGCAGATCGGCTTCGCCGCCGTCGAGCACCGGGTAGAGCGCAGCCCCGACGGCCGCTGCCGACAGCTAACGAACATCACCCGGCTGCTGCTCCCCGGATACGCCGCGGACCGCCGGAGCGCCCGCAAGGGTGCCGGTCGCACCACCCCGGCCGGCACCCGGCCCGCAGCACCGCCGCCACGGCCAGCAGCACGAGCACCACGGCCAGCAGCACCGGTGCCGGTCGTCCTCGCACCGGCACCGATCCGCACGCCGGTGTCCGCACGGGGGCTGGCACTCGCCGCTCGCACCGCAGCGATACCGGCCACGGCCCGCCCCGGAGCACCACCCGGCCGCTGACCCGGCGTCGACAGACCCGCAGCCGCCACGACGCCCGGCCACAACCGACACGAGCCACCCGCAGCCGGCACCGCCGTGCCCGCCGGGTGGCTTTCCCGCGTCCCGGCGGTCGGCCGGGACCGTTGTCCACACCTCGAGGATCACCGGCCGGACAATCCTGTCCGGCGAAAAGGCCGGACCTTCTGGTCCGGCGAACCCGTCTTAGAGGACGTATGAACCTAGGAACGATCAGCGTCAACAGCACCACAAAGCAGCCACGGCGACACCACCGGGACCGCCGCCCCATGGCTCCGCAGCCGGCCACGGCGACACGATGAGGCCGTGAGCGACTGGCTGTCAACGGGTGCCGCAGCGAACCGGATCGGGGTCGGCGTGCGGACCCTCTATCGGCTGATCGACCACGGAGAGCTACCGGCGTACAGGTTCGGCCGGGTGATCCGGCTCCGGGCCGTCGAGGTCGAGCAGTTCATCGACCGCAGCCGCATCCCCGCCGGCCAGCGGTAGGGGTAGGGGGGTAGGCGTCGAGGTCTGCCGACGCCGGACCCGCCACATCCTTCGTCCCATGTCGATTTTTTCGTGCACGGCCACGGAGGGGGGACCCGGCCGGCGACCGCTATCGCCGGGCCGGTCCACAGCACGGCCCCGACGATCCCACCCGACGACCATCCGGTCGGGTACGGTGACCGTCGACGACATCGGCGTGCAATGCGCCGTGTGCCATACGGGTCAGTATGTTGGCCGTCGACGGCACCCTCGACCCCCGGCCCGGCCACCCTCGGCGGACCCCCGGACCCGACCCCGGTCGGACCTGAGCGCACATCGGAAGGGGGATGGAAGGGGGGTGTCCAGCCCCCCCGGCGACCAGACCGGTCGGGCCTCCCCCCCACCCCTGGGGGGTCGGCGTCGGCCTGGTCGAGCAGGTCGACGCAGTTTCGGCCGGCGACTATCGGCGAGGTCTGGCAGCGATCGTCGCTGCGGCGACCCGTCGGGGTGCAACGGCGACGAGCTCGGTCCGCACGGCCGGCGGGAGGTCGTTCCATCTCGACGCACCAGCGGAGAGCACGTCGAGAGCGGCACGAGCACGAGCGGACAGCACCGTCGTCCCGGTCGGGGTGGTGCTGCTGGTGCTGGTGCCGGTGAGTCGGCGCAGCCGCTGGCGCAGGGTGACGGTGGCGTGCGGGCTGGCCGGCCATACCACCGGACCCAGCTCGACCACGTCGGCCCGGAGGACCTCTCGGGTCGTGGTTCCACGCCACCGATCCCCGCCGGCCGGGACCGTGAACCTGAACGACGCACCGCTGATCGCACCGGAGCGCAGACCTTCCCGCACCAGATCAAGCTGCGGCACGTCGAACAGCCGGGCCCGAAAGTAGAGCCCGGTGCTGTCCTCAGCGGCGTGGATGAGCTCGGCGATCGGTGCCGACCCGACCGCCGGGTCGTGGCCGTGGCTGAACTGCACAATCGGCGAGCGGGCCCGCAGCGACTCAGCGAACGCACCCGGCCGAACTAGCTCGACGTAATCGCCGAGCCCGTCGCTGACCCTGTACGGCCGGTCGAACACCGACGCGTAGCCGGCGAGCTGGTCCCCGGAGCCGTCGAGCTCGAGCGCAGCGTCAGCGGTCAGCACCGGAGCGGCCCGGCTGCCGGACCGGCGGATCTCGCCGGCGATCACTTGCGGCCTTTCTTGGCGATCACGGTGGCTTCGGTGGCAGCCAGCGCACGGCGAGCCAGCACCAGGTCCACCTCGAGGTCCGCAGCCCGGCGTACGGCC
>CAIXPF010000036.1 GCA_903921205.1 uncultured Acidimicrobiia bacterium
GAGTATTGCTGCTGGTAGCGCAGCATTTTGATGGATGGTTCTCCGAGGACGGTGAAATAGAGGGCGGGGTGTTCTGGCGTCGCGTTGGCGAAGGCGAACCCGCCGGCGATGGCCGGACCGTGCACCGCGGCGATGGTGGGGACCGGGAAGGCCACGATCGCCTGGTGGAAACGGTCGGCGGAGGCCCACAACGTGTGCTGGTGGTCGGGATCGTCCGACTCGAACTCGGCGAGGTCGAACCCGGCGCTGAAGGTCGGGCCGGCCCCCGCCACGATGAGGGCCTTCACCGTCGTGTCGGCGGCCAGACGGTCGCAGTGATCGCTGAAGCGGTCGCGCAGGGCGATGGACAGGGCGTTGCGTCGTTGCGGCCGGTTGAAGGTGAGGCGCGCCACCTCGGGAGCCGGACGGTCGAGCAGGACGAGGTCGTCAGCAGTGGTCATGGCAGCTCCGGCCGGCCCGACGAGGGTCGCCGGCCGCACTCCGGCCATGGTAATCCCCGCCCGTCGCAGCGATTCGCCGTCGATTCGGTAGTGCGTTTTCGCCGAGCCGTCGCAGCGATTCGCCGTCGATTCGGTGTCGATGGCGACCGTCGATTCGGTGTCGATGGCGACCGTCGATTCGGCGGGATGGCGACCGTCGGTTCGGAGGGGGACCTTGGCCCCTTCACCGCAGGGCCGATCCGGGGCACGATCGGGGTGGACACAGGGAGGACGCGGTCATGGCGATCGAGGCGCAGTTGCGGGGCCTGCAGGCACAGGGCGGTGCGGCGACGCTCGTCGGCCGTTGGCAGAACCGGCTCGGGTCGGTCATGGAGCTCGAGGCCGAGCCCGGCGCTCAGGCGCTGCGGGGCACGTTCCGCTCGGGGGTCGGCAGCCCACACCCCGACCGTGTCTACGCGCTCGCCGGGTACGCCATCGGCGACGCCTTCGCCTTCGCCGTCGATTTCAGCCCGCACGGTTCGGTGGGGGCCTGGTCGGGCCACCACGTCGCCGACGAACGCGGCGAACGCCTGGTGAGCCTGTGGCACCTGGCCCGCCCGGTGCAGTCCGCAGCCGGCGACGGCGACGTGTGGGGCGCGATCCTCGCCGGCGCCGACGAGTTCCACCGCATCGGCTGAGCTGCGGGACGTTCCCGGCCGCAGCATCCCGGCAGCAGTCTGTCGGCACGGACACCTCGCGCCTCGGCAGGTTCAGGCTCCGGGCCCGTCGGCCATCACGGCTGGTCGAGCAGCGCCCGGCGGAATCGCTCCTTCAACCACACCCCGTCCCGTGGCGGCATCACCAGCGGCTCGTTGGCCGCAGCCACCTTGACCACCACCAGACGCGGTCCCGCCGTGTCCCACAGTCGGGCCGGCAGTTCGGCCGCTCCGGCCTCGTCGCGCACCGTCCAGGTGCTCGGCCAGCCGCAGGCCGCGGCGACCCCGGCGAGGTCGGTATGCCGGGCGGTGTGGGTGCGCTGGCCTCCGGTCTCGCCGTAACGCTCGTTGTCGAGCACGACCACGGCGAGGTTGGCGGGCTGCTGGTGGCCGACGGTGGACAGCGAACCGAGCCCCATCAACAGCTCACCGTCGCCGGTGAGCACCAGGACGCGGTCCTCGGGCCGGGCCAGCGCCAGGCCCAGGCCCATCGACACCGCCCCGCCCATCGCCCCCCACAGCGGGAAGGTCAGGTCGCGATCGCCGGCGGCGGTGGCGTCCCACGCCGGGGCGCCCAACCCGGTCACCACCAGCAGGTCCCCGGCATCGGCGAGCAGCGCGGCCACCACGGCGCGGCGCCCCAACGGATAGCGGTCGGCGCGGCCGTCGTCGGTCGGCGTGCGGCTCATCGGGGCTGTCCCGTCGGCACGGCCTCGACGAAGGACTTGGCGCCCAGCACCCGTTGGCCGATCAGCACCGCCACCGCAGCAGGTCCGGTGAAGGCCATGGCGGCGGCGGCGGACACCGTCTCGGCCACCCGGTCGGCCTCGGTCACCTCGAACACCAGGAGCCCGGCCTGCTCGAGCACCGCCTTGGTGATGCTGCCCATGGGGACCTGCCACGGGTTGCGCTCCCCCCACTGGCCACGCATCGTGACCAGCATCAGCAGCGGGAACCGGCACGTCCGGGCCAGGCTCAGCAGGTTGATGCAGTTGCCGACCCCGCTCGACTGCATCAGCAGTACGCCCCGTTGCCCGCCCAACCAGGCGCCGGCCAGGACCGCGACGCCTTCCTCCTCGGTGGACAGCGGCACGGCGAGGACCTGTGGCTCGGCCTGGGCCTGCTCGATGAGGGCGGCGAGCCCGGCATCGGGCACGTAGGCCACCTGCCGGACGTCGTTGTCGAGGAGGGTCTGCCACACCTCGGGCACCCACGGTGCTGTCATCGCGCCCCGCTTGCGGTCGATCGGAAGGACGGTCGCAGTCTGGTCTTGCGTCTCGGTGCTCCGCCAGCCACTACGGTCGGGTGACCACGGTTACAAGGGGGTTCTCCGATGAGTGCAGAGCAAGTCGTCAACGACTTCATCGCGGCGGTCGGCCGCAAGGACCAGGACGGCGCCATGGCGCTGGTCGCAGAGGACTGCTACTACGACAACGTGCCGATCGGCGACATGCGCGGCCACGAGAAGATGCTCGAGTTCCTCGGCCCGATGTTCCGCAGCAAGGGTCCGGTGGAGTTCGAGGTCCTGCGTCAGGCGTGCACCGGCAACGTCGTGATGAACGAGCGGATCGACCGCTTCGAGATGAAGGGCAAGGCCCTCGCCCTGCCCGTCACCGGGGTGTGGGAGGTCAACGACGGCAAGATCACGTTCTGGCGTGACTACTTCGACAACGGCATGTTCATGAAGGCGCTCAAGGGCGAGTGAACGCCGACGGCCCGTCAGGCCCGACCGGGAGCAACTCCCGGGGTCGGGCCTGACGGGCCGTGTCGCGTTCGTGGCGGGTCCGTGCGCGGCCCGGCCGGTCCTGCCCGGCCGTACGTCCGGCGGGTCAGGCGTTGACGGGGCTGGCGACCCGGTGCCCGTCGGCGTCGGCCGGGGCGACGAGCACGTCCTGCGGTCCGAAGGTCCGGGTCCAGGCGGCGAACTCCAGCACGACCCCGTCCGGATCGCAGAAGTACACCGAGCGGACGAACACGCCGGGATGCAGTTCCTGGGCGATGGTGGTCTCGCTGTCGTCATGGTTGAGCACCATCGACACCTCGACGCCCTTCGCCTTGAGCTTGTCGACGTACTCGTCGAACTGCTCGGGCGACACGTCGAACGCCACGTGGTTCATCGAGCCGTGCGCCGACACGATCGGCCCGCTGCCGGGCATGTTGGCCGCAGCGGAGATGCCAGGCACCGCAGCAGGGGCCTCGGGGAACCAGAAGAACGCCAGGCTGGTGTCGTTGCCGCAGTCGAAGAAGAAGTGCTGCGCCCCGCCGGGGATCTCGAGGGTCTTGATCAGCGGCATGCCGAGCACGTTGGTGTAGAAGTCCACGGTTCGGGCCATGTCGCTGGAGACCAGCGCCAGGTGGTTGATCCCGCGGAACTGGAACTCGCTGTTGTCGGGCATGGCGCCTTCCCCTCGTCGTTTCGGGCTCGGTCTGCAGCACGTACAGTACCGCCGTGACACGAACTCGACAGGTCCCACGCGATGAGGCACCGGCTTCGGTGCTGCCGATGTACCAACGGCTCTTCGGTGACCGTGACCCGGTGGCCGAGCCGGGAACCGCCACCGGTACGCCCGGGAACTGGTGGACGGTGTTCGCCCAGACCCCGGCGCTGCTCGACCACATGGTGGCCGGGTTCGGGTTGTTCAACAGCCCCGAACGCGAGTTGTCCCCGGCCCTGCGGGAGCTGGCTCTCACCCGGGCCGGGTTCGCCGCCCAGAGCCAGTTCGTCTTCAGTCAGCACTGCAAGGCGGCTCGGGCCGCCGGCGTGCGCGAGGACCAGATCGCTGCGATCCCGGCGTGGGCCAGTGCGACGTCGGACGTGTTCACGCCGTTGGAGCGAGCGGTGCTGGCCTACGCCGACGATCTCGTGCTCGGCGGCGGACGCGTACCGGACGGTACGTTCGCCGTGCTGGCGGCCGGGCTGAGCGAGGTGGCGATCATCGAGCTCACCTATGCCGTGGCGAGCTACCGCCTGCACGCCACCATGTGCCGGGCCCTTCGCCTCGAGTACGACGACGTCGATGAGCGCATCGTGGAGATCGCCGCTCCGTCGAAGGGCTCCGACGACGTCATGGGCACCATCTCGATGCGCTGACGCGCCGCCCGGCAGGGACGCCGGCCGTTCACCCCCCGTCGCCGAGACCGTGGCGGTTCTGGGCGACGCACCGATCGGTATGAAGCTGAGCTGTTGACGCTCGGTGTCGTGCGGCGCGCGTTCGGCCGACGATTCGGTGGTGGTTCGGGAGGGTCAGGCGAAGGCGCGGCCGATCGCCGACGGCAGTTCCTCGACCCATTGGATGAACTCGTGGCCGCAGACCCGTTCGGTCCAGTGGTGGGCCACGCCGGTCATGTCCAGGTAGGCGTGCCATGCATAGGTCGAGAGGTGGAACTGTCCTTCGAGGACGCCGGCGCACAGCTGGATGCTGGGGGCCTTGCCCTCGGGCCACCGCTCCGACCCACTCGGCGGCATGCCCGACGAGTAGGCGATGACGTGGCCGAACCGTTCGAAGTGGCCCAGCCCGGTGGCCAGGGCATGTGCCCCACCGTCGGAGCAACCGAACACCGCCCGGCGGCCCGGCTCGTCGGCGACCCCGAAGGTGGCCTCGGCCCACGGCAGCAGTTCGTCGACGAAGAAGTGCTCGTGACGGGAGTACGCAGCGGGGTCGTAGCCCGGGAAGTACTCGCCGGTACGTTGGCTGCTGGAGTGGGAGGCGACGACGACGCAGCGCGGTATGCGCCCGGCCTCGATGGCGGCGTCGACCCGGCGGACGTAGGCCCCGACCCACTGTCCGTCGGTGGCGTAGACCACCGGCAGTCGTTCGTCCGCGGTGTGGCCCGGCGGTCGGTACACGCTGACCTTGCGGGGACGTCCGAACGACGCACTGTCGAGCTGATGGTCCTCGAGGGTCCCGATGATGACGTCGTTGGTGGGCTCGGCAGGACGGGCCGCCGGACCGCGCCAGCGGCCGTCGGGCTCGGGCCGTTCGGTGAAGGCCGGGCGGCCGTGCTCGTCGAGCGGCCAGAAGCCGTAGGTGAGCACCGCCTCCTGCAGGCGATGGACCCGCACGGTGAGAACCAGCAGCTCGCCGACCCGCCACATGGGGATCTCGAAGAGCGGGCCGACGATGGCGCCGGCGATGGGCCGGTCGCACACCAGCGTCAGCTCGTCGCCGTCGGCCCAGACCGGTTGGCCCTCGCCGGCCCAACGTGCCCGCAGCTCGTCCTCGGTGGGGTCGCGCCAGATCCGGGCGTAGACCTCGCTGTGGCTCACCCCACCGGTCTCGGCGGCCCGCTGCCGGGCGGCGTTGCGGTTGGCCTCGTCGAGCTCGGCCTGCAGATCGGCCAGGGTGCCGAGCCCGAGCTGGACGCGCAGCTCGTCGGTCACCGATCCGTCGACAGGGGCCGGCACGAGCTCGCCCTTGTACTGGAAGCCGAAGGTGCCGAAGCGTTGCTGGCGGGACTGGGCGACGCTGTAGCGGTCGATGGCGGTGGCGAACACGCGGCCTGCACCCGCAACACCGGCGCCGTGCGCCTGCCAGGACAGCTCGGCCGCCAGGGACAGGTCGTTCAGGTTCCCGTGGGCGACGAGGGCCCGGGCGGCGCGGAAGGCGTCGAGGCCTTCGAGGGACGTGGCATCGGGATGGTTCCGGAGCGACTCGACCAGGCGCGGCGCGGTGAACTCGTCGGCTTGGTCGAGCGCGTCGAGCAGGTCGACGAGGTCGTTGTCGTTGCGTGCGTCGTTGCTCATGCCGACAGCACGAAGCCCTTGTACCCGGCGGCGGCGACCTCGTCGCAGATGCCCCGGTAGGTGCCGACCCCGCCGACGTAGGGCAGGAACACCCGGGGCTTGCCGGGCACGTTGGCACCCATGTACCACGAGTTGGCGGTGGGGTAGAGGGTCAGGTCGCCGACCTCGTTGACGTGCTGCACCCAGTCGTCCTCGGCGTTCGGCTCGGCCTCGATGGTGGCGAGGTCGTGACGGCGCAGGTGGTCGAGGCAGTCGGTGATCCACTCCACGTGCTGCTCGATGGAGACCATCATGTTGCTCAGCACCGAGGGGCTGCCGGGCCCGGTGATGGTGAAGAAGTTGGGGAAGCCGGCCACACCGAGGCCGAGGTAGGTGCGGGCGCCGTCGGCCCACTTGTCCTTGAGCCCGATGCCGCCGATGCCGCGGATGTCGACGTTGACGATCGCGCCGGTCATGGCGTCGAACCCGGTGGCGAAGACGATGGCGTCGAAGGCGAACGATTCGGTGCTGGTGTCGATCCCCGACGGGGTGATGGTGGTGATGGGCGTGCTGCGCAGATCGACGAGGCGCACGTGGTCACGGTTGAACGTGGCGTAGTAGTCGGTGTCGAGGCAGGGCCGCTTGGTGCCGAAGGGGTGGTCCTTCGGGCAGAGTGCCTCGGCCACCTGCGGATCGCGCACGATCTCGCGGATCCTGCCCCGGATGAACTCCGAGACGGTGTCGTTGGCGGCCTTGTCGGTCATCAGGTCGTTGTAGGCGCCGAGCAGGCCACCGAGGTTGCCGGCTTCCCAGCCCTCGAGGTAGCGGGCGTTGCGCTCCTGCTCGGTGACCTCGAAGGCCGATTTCTCGGGCATGTGGCGCAACTGCCCACCGCGGGAGTGGCGCATGAACGCGCGCAGCTCGGGGTAGCGGGCCTTGGCGTCGGCGATCTCGGACGGCTCGAGCGGGCGGTTGCGGGCCGGCACGCTGAAGTTGGGGGTCCGCTGGAACACGGTGAGCTGTGCGGCCTGGTCGGCGATGATCGGTATCGACTGGATGCCCGAGGAGCCGGTGCCGATGACGGCGACCCGCTTGCCGGTGAAGTCGACCCCCTCGTGGGGCCAGTGGCCGGTGTGGTAGGTCGGCCCGGCGAAGGTGTCGATGCCGGGGATCTCGGGGTTCTTCGAGGAGGACAGGCAGCCGCTGGCCATCACGTAGAACTGGGCGGACACCTCGTCACCGCGGTCGGTGCGGATGGCCCACCGGCAGCGCTGCTCGTCGAAGGCGGCGCTGAGGACCCGGGTGCTGAACTGGATGTCGCGGCGCAACTCGAAGCGGTCGGCGACGTGGTTGGCGTAGCGGAGGATCTCCGGCTGGGTGGCGAACTTCTCCGACCAGGTCCACTCCTGCTCGAGTTCGGGGTCGAACGAGCACGAGTACTCGATGCTCTGCACGTCGCAGCGGGCCCCGGGGTAGCGGTTCCAGTACCAGGTGCCGCCGACGCCGGTGCCCGTCTCGTAGACCCGGGCGCTGAAGCCGAGCGTGCGCAGGCGGTGCAGGAGGTACATGCCGGCGAATCCGGCACCCACCACCACGACGTCGTAGGTGCTGGTGTCGGATGTCGCCCCGTGCTGATCCTCGGCCGTGTTCATCGTGCTCCCCATCGTGTTCCCCACTGCGGTGCTCCGTGCTTGCCCAACGTCGCCCGACAGCTTGGCGATCGTGCCCACGTCGGGCCGATCCTCGCGATCCCGGGCTGATCGTCGCTGCGCGGCGTGGCTCAGTTCTACCACGCACCTTGGCGCACCGAACCGGGGGGCACCCGTCGAGGGGACCGGTATGGGCTGCGCCTGCGGTCACTGTCGGTGCTGTTGACGAAATGTCCACAACACATTCGGTGTTGGGCAGGTCGGTGGCCGGTTGCGGACGCAGCTCGGCTCGATCCAAAGGTGCAGGTGGTTCACATGGTCCCCATGGACGTTCTCGGGATACAGCTGGCCGCCGACGAGGCGACGCCCGTCGTGTTGTTGCGGGAGGTTTCCCTGCCTCACCGCATCGTGCCGGTGGTGGTGGGCAGCAACGAGGCCATGGCCATCGCCATGGGCCTGGAAGGGGTGAGTCCACCGCGCCCACTCACCCACGATCTCCTGATCGACGTGCTGGCCCGGACCAACACCACGGTCGACGGGGTGACCATCACCGAGTTGCGCCACGGCACCTTCGTGGCCGAGGTGGCCCTCGCCGGGCCCCACGGCGACGCAGTCGTGGACAGCCGCCCCTCCGACGCCATCGCCATCGCCGTGCGGGTCCACGCCCCGTTGTTCATCGCCGAGGACGTGCTCGAGGCGGCAGGGGTGTTGCCCGAGGCCACCGGCCCGGGCGAGGCGGCCCCGGCCGGGGCGGGCCTCGACCCGGACGATCTCGACGAGCTGGTCGGCGAGTTCCGCGCCTTTCTCGACGAGCTCACGCCCGCCGACTTCGCCCCCGGGGACCCGGTGGGCACGCAGGACGCCGCCGGTCCGCAGCACGCGGCCGGTCCCGAGGAGCTCGATGCCGCGGAGGACCAGGTCGACCCGGAGGGCTGAGCCTCGTCCGGGTGACTCGGGTGAGTCGGCGCCCGGGTCAGCGCACGTCGGCCTCGTCGGGCATCGCCCGGCTGGGTCCGACGTGCTGTTCGAGCCAGCGGTTCAGCGGTTCGGTGGCGTCCCAGACGTCGATGATGCGCTTGGCCGCTGCGGCGGTGTGGATCCAGCGGGGCGCCCCGACCTCCTTGGCGCCGATGGCGCCTTTCCAGCGCAGCCACTCGATGCGGGGGTGGTCCGGCGCGATCCCCCGCGGGGCCCGCTTGAGGGGCGGCTCGATGCCGGGGCGGAGCTCGACCTTGTGGGCGGTGACCGCGGCCGCTGCGGCGCTGAACGCCGGGCCGGCGTCGTCGTCGGCGAGGGCCAGACGGAAGCGCTCGAGCTGGTCCTTGGCCAGTTGGTACATGCCGGTGGCGACGAACAGGCCCTTCGAGGAGATCTGCACGTAGTTGATGGCCCCGCCCTCGCGTTCGTGCACGGCGCCGCAGGCGGTCTTGTACAGCGACTTGTCCTTGCTGAAACGGACGTCGCGGTTGGGGCGGAACAGGTACACGGGGCTGAACCGGTCGCCGAGGGCCTCGGCCAACTCGAGCATGACGCCTTTCACCTGACGGTCGTAGACGGCCTTGTGCTCGAGCCAGTAGGTGCGGCTGTTGTCGGCTTCGAGGCCGGCGTAGAACGTCAGGGCCTCTTGGGGGAACCCGGTGAACGCCATGGGTTGCGTACCTCGTGGGTGGCGAATGCAGGTGGTGTGGTGCCCCGGTCAGGTCTTGGCCGGTCGGGGGCGCATCGTCGGGGCGGCGTCGATGTCCCGGATGAACGAGGCCGCGATGAAGGCCAGCACCGCGAGGATCACCGAGCCCAGGAACGCCTGGTGGAAGGCCTGGACGAGGCCCTCGACCGCAGCCGGTCCGGTCTCCGAGCCGACCAGGGCGTCGCGGCGTTCGATGAGGATGGTGGCCAGGATCGCCACACCGACCGCAGCACCGGCCTGGCGCTGGGCCTGGAACAGTGCCGAGGCCCGCCCGGTGGACTCGGGCTTGATCCGGGCGAACGCAGCGGCCTGCAGCGGGATGAAGCCGAAGCCCAGCGTCAGGCCCCGGGCGAACATCAACCCTCGGATGGTCCAGGCACTGGTGTCGAGCCCGACCCAGACGAAGCACAGGGTGATGACGGCGTTCGCGGCCATGCCGAACATGACCAGGCGCCGGGGCCCGTAGACCGGGTACAGCTTGCCGCCTATGTAGCGGGCGGTGAGCAGGATGCCGAGCGCCTGCGGGAAGGTGGCCAGGCCGGACTGCAGCGGGCTGAACCCGCGCGGACCCTGCAGGAACTGGGGCAGCAGGAACAGCAGGCCCAGGAGGGCCCCGAAGCTGGCGAAGGAGACCAGGTTCGGAGTGCGGAAGGACCGGTCCGCGAGCAGTCGCAGGTCGAGCATGGGGAACTCCTTGCTCAGCTCGACCTTGACCAGGGCGGCGAAGCAGACGATGGAACCGCCGATGGTGAGCAACACGATCGGGTGGGTCCAGCCACGCACCGGGCCTTCGGCCATGCCGAAGAGCAACGAACCCAACCCGATGCCCGACAACAGGAACCCGGCGAGGTCGAACCTGCCGGCGGTGGGCTCGGTGTGCTCGACCAGGTACTTGGCGGCGAAGGCCAGGCCGATCAGGCCGATGGGCAGGTTCACGTAGAAGATCCAGCGCCACGAGGCCTGTTCGATGAGCAGGCCACCGAGGATCGGGCCGATGGCCGGGGCGAGCACGGTGACCATGGCCAGCAGCGAGGACGCCTTCGGACGTTCGACCGGGGGGAACGCCCGGTACAACATGGCGGTTCCGACCGGGGTGAGCATGCCGCCACCGACACCCTGCAGGACCCGGAACACGATGAGGGACTGGATGTTCCACGCCGCGCCGCACAGGCCCGACGCAAGGGTGAACATGAACAGGGCGAAGATGAAGATGCGCTTGGTGCCGAACCGGTCGCCGAGCCAACCCGAGGCAGGGATCCACAACGCCAGGCTGAGCAGGTAGCCGGTGACCACCCACTCGATCGTGTTGGTGTCTGCCCCGAACTCTCGCGACAGGGTCGGCAACGCCACGTTGACGATGGTGGTGTCGAGGATGTCCATGAACAGCCCGAGCACGAAGGCGACGGCGACGAGCCACTTGTAGGGCACGGTCCGCCCGAAGAAGTTGGCGGTTGGTTGGGCCTCCGCGGCGAGTTCACTCATGACCGTGGCGTGCTCCTGTCGGGTCGGCACCACCACTGCATCGGCGTTCGGGTGGACAGCGCGGACCGGACGCTATCGCTGCCGGTGCGGCACAAGCGAAGCCACTCAGGCACCGGGGGTGGTGGCGAAGATCTGCCGCTCGTCGGCGAACGCCTTGAACTCGAGCGCGTTGCCGCTGGGGTCGAGCAGGAAGCAGGTGTGCTGCTCGCCGGGCAGGCCGGCGAAGCGCACGCAGGGCTCGATGATGAAGCCGACCTCGGCTGCGCGCAGCCGCTCGGCGAGCTCGGTCCACTCCTCGATCGAAAGGATCAGGCCGAAGTGTCGGGCCGGGACCTCATGGTCGTCGACGGTCGAGGTGGCGCGGTGGCCGACGTCGTCGGGGGCGAGGTGGGCGACGATCTGGTGGCCGTAGAGGTCGAAGTCGACCCAGTGCACGTCGGAGCGGCCTTCGGGGCAGCCGAGGATGCCGCCGTAGAAGGCACGGGCGGCGGTGATGTCGTGAACGGGAAAGGCGAGATGGAAGCGGGGACGGGTCGTCACGGCTGGTCCTGTCGGGTTCGGCTCGGGTGGGGGGCCGTTCGGCCCCGATCGGCGGATGGTCACGCCTCGTCGACGGGTATGCCGTCGAGGTAGACGACGTGGTGGGTGGCCACCGCAGCCACCCTCGGCCCGGGGGTGATCACCCCGGTCAGGTTGAGTGGGTCGGCGGCGTTGACGACGATACGTTCCCCGCACGGCGGGCGCTGCGCGGTGTTGGTGAGCAGATCGACCGCCTCGGGCAGGGCGTACTGCTCGCCGGCGACGCCGCTGACGAAGCGGCCGCCACGGATCACCCCGCGGGCCTCGAGCCGGCGCAGGGCCCACAGCACGTCCCGCCACGGCAGCGCAAGGGTCTCGCGCATGACGAGGTCGCGGAACACCACTCCCCAGCGCGCCAGCAGTTGTTCCGCCACGGCCTCGGCGAGTTCGTCCGGTTCGTCGATGGCCAGGGGCTCGGGCAGCAGCGCCCAGCGGCCCTCGCCGGCCACCCGGGCGGCGGTGGGCCCGCGCCGCAGCCGGCGTGTCGGACGAAGGGCGGGCGGGGAGGCCCGGCCCCCGTCGGCGCGGCATTCCGTCGGGTGTCCGGCATCGGTGGTGGCGAGCCCGTCGCCGGAGGGTCGCCGCTGGTCGAACAGGGAGCGAACCGCCCAGAAGCTGTCGGCGGTGAGCAGGCCACGGGCGACGCCGTCCCACAACGTCGCCTCGAGCTCGGCGGGGCCGAGGCCGGTGTCCGCTGCGAGCTCGCGGAGGAAGCGGGCCCCGCCATAACGCAGCGCGGCGGTGACCGCGGCGAGCGGGCCGTTCGCAGGGACTGCGGGAGCCCGGTCGGCCCGAGCGGCAGCGAGCAACCAGGGGAGGTCGGCCCGGCCGCACAGGGCCACCTTCGTGGTCCGCGACGTGGTCCGGGCGGGACCATCGGTGCCCGACAGGGGCTTCGGGGACCCGTCCGGCCGGGGTTGGCCCTGGTTCGGCCGGCTCCGCCTGTCCGGGTTCGGGCCGACGGCCGAGGTGGTGGTCGCCATCGGCGCAGCCCCTGGGGCGGCCGCGGTTCGGGGTTCGGGCAGGCCGAGCCGTCCCCAGACGACCTCACCGGCATGGCCGCACCGGTCGAGCAGTTCCGGTCGGTAGTCGCGGATGCGGTTGGCCAGCAGGTGTCCTTCCCAGGCGCCGGCCGGGGCCTCCCAGCCCTGGAGTTGTTCGATCACAGCCGCCACGGCGCCCTCACCGTGCATCCGGGTGTCGGGATGGACGTGCTGCCAGCGGAACAGCATCCGCATGAGGTCGCGGGCGGTCGCGGTGGTCACCTCGCGCCGCCGCCGACGGGTGCTGTACGCATGGATACGAGCGAGGACCCGTCGGGCACACCACTGCACCGGCACTGCCGGGTCGGCGGCGCCGGCATGGCCGGCCGGATGGCCCGCATCGGGTGGGCGATGGGACGACTGCCGGAAGCGGCCCTGGATGGCGAACCCTTCCGCCTCGAGCGTCGCAACGGCGATAGCGGTGCCCGATGCGCTCAGCCCGCTGCGTTCGGCCAGTTCGGCGACGGTGAGCGGCCCGTTCGTGTCGAGCAGGCCACGGATCGCTGTACGGGCCGCATGGTCGGCATCGGCCGGTTCGACACCGGCCACGGCATCCGGATGCAGTGCGGCGACGAGAGGGAGCGACTCGGTCGCGCACCAGCGTGGGGTGCCGTTGATGCACACGAGCCGGGCTCGCCCACGCGAGCAAAGGTGATCGAACCATGCGCCCCATGCCGGGATCGGAGCGATGCTGACCAGGTTGACCAGCACGTCGTGCAGTTCGTCGGGATCACGCGGGTCGGGGGCGACCTCCGCTTCCACCAGCGCGATGGCCGCCTCGTCGACCCGGCCGACTTCCTCGAGGGCGACGGGCAGGCCACGGCGCAACGACACCGCCCGGGTTCGTCGGTCTGCCGCCTCGCCGTCGTCGAGGAAGGTGAAGGGCTTGCCGAGCAGGATCTCGTGGCACAGCGGCGACGGCTCGACGGTGTCGCGTCCGATGACCCTGACCTCGCCGGACTCGATGGCGGCCAGCAACGCCTGCAGCCCGCCGAGGTCGATGGCCTCGGTCAGGGTGTCGTGCATCGTCTGGGCGACCAGCGGATGGTCGGGGATCTCCAACGGGCCGCGCACGTTTTCCTGGCACGCTGCGGCCTGGGGGAACACGGTGGCCATCACGTCGTCGGCCTCCATGCGTTGGATCGCCGGCGGGTTCTTGCGACCGGCCTTCCAGCGCAGCACCGTCAGCGACCGGTTGAGGTTCCAGCGCCAGCGCGACACGAACAGCGGGCTCGGAGGCACGAGCACGGCCTGGTGCAGCACCTCGGCCACCGTGGCGGCACGGAGGAACGACGGGACGCTGTCGAGCGCGAAGCTGTGTTGCGGACCGAGTGAGAGCACGACGCTGTCGTCGGACGCCGCGGCCTGCAGCTCGAAGTCGAACGTGACGCAGAACCGTTTGCGCAGCGCCAGGCCCAGGCCCCGGTTGATCCGGGCGCCGTACGGGCTGTGCACGACGAGCTGCATGCCGCCGGTGTCGTCGAAGAAGCGCTCGATCACCAGCGCCTCCCGGGTGGGTACCAGGCCGAGGACGGCCCTGGTCGCGGCCAGGTAGGCAACGATCTGGGTCGCTGCGGCGTCGGGGAGCAGGGCATGGCCGACGAGCCAGCGCCGGGCTCCTTCGCCGTCATCGGTGGCGAGATAGCCGTCGACGACGGCGCGTAGGCGGCTCACCTCCTCGGACAGCTCGCGGGTGCGCCCCGGCGACTCGCCCTGCCAGAACGGCACCGTCGGCTCGGCGCCCCCGGCGTCGACCACCCGGACGACGCCCGGTTCGATGCGGCGTATCCGCCAGGTGTGCGTGCCGAGCAGGAAGACGTCACCGGCGCTGGACTCCACCGCCCATTCCTCGTTGACCGTGCCGACGAGCGTGTCGTCGGGGTCGGCGACAACCCGGTAGTCGGCCAGCTCGGGAATGGCCCCACCGCTGGTGATCGCGGCAAGGCGCGCACCGCGGCGGCCGGTGATCTCGCCGTTGACCCGGTCGAGGTGGAGGTGGTCGCCCTTGGGGCCACGGCCGGTCGCCACCCCGGTGGTGGTGAACGCCAGGACGGCGTCGAACTGCTCCCGGGGGAGGTCGCGATACGGCCCGGCACGGCGCACCAGTTGGTAGAGCTCCTCGACGTCCCACCGTTCGGTGGCGGCCTCGGCGACGAGCTGTTGGGCCAGGATGTCCAGCGGCGCGACGGGCGGTTCGATGGCGTCGAGCGCCCCCTCGCGGACCCCGATCAGCAACGCCGCGCATTCGATCAGCTCGTCGCGGGTGAGGGGGAACACCCGGCCCTTGGGCGTGCCGTAGCGGTTGTGGCCGGAGCGCCCCACCCGTTGCAGGAAGGTGGCCAGGCTGCGGGGCGAACCGAGCTGGCACACCAGCTCGACCGGGCCGACGTCGATGCCCAGCTCCAGCGACGCGGTGGCCACCAGGGCTCGTAGCTCGCCGGCACGCAACCGGGTCTCGACCCGGAGGCGTCGATCCTTGGAGAGACTGCCGTGGTGCGCCGCGACCTGGTCGTCGCCGAGGCGTTCACCGAGCAGGTGGGCGACCCGCTCGGCCATGCGCCGGGTGTTGACGAAGACCAGGGTCGTCCGATGCCCCTCGACCAGCTCGGCGATCCGGTCGAGCACATCGTCGAGCTGGGCGGCGCTGGTGAGGGCCTCGAGCTCGCCGTCGGGCAGCTCGAGAGCCAGGTCGAGCCGACGACGGTGGCCGGTGTCGACCACCGTGCACGCCGCTCGGCCGGTCCCCGGATCGTCCCGGTTGCCGACCAGCAGGCGGGCCACCGTCTCGATCGGCCGTTGGGTCGCCGACAGGCCGATGCGCACCGGGCGCCGATCGGTGAGGTGCTCGAGCCGTTCGAGGGACAGTGCGAGGTGCGTGCCCCGTTTGTCGCGGGCGAGGGCGTGGATCTCGTCGACGATGACGGAGCCCACCGAGCGCAGGATCTGCCGACCACGTGGTGCGGTCAGCAGGAGATACAGCGACTCAGGGGTGGTGACCAGGATGTTGGGCGGCCGCCGGACGAGCTTCGCCCGCCCGGCGGAGGTCGTGTCGCCGGTGCGCACCCCGACCTCGATGGCCGGCGGGTCGAGGCCGAGCCGGCGGGCGGTTGCTGCGATCTCCTGCAGTGGCCGCTCGAGGTTCTCCTTGATGTCGACAGCGAGGGCCCGCAGAGGCGAGACGTACAGCACGTGCAGCCGGCCGGTCAGTGACTCGCCCGCAGTGTGGGCGCGATAGAGCTGGTCGATGGCGACCAGGAAGCCGGTGAGGGTCTTGCCGGAGCCGGTGGGCGCAGCGATGAGGGTGTCCTGGCCTGCGGCGATGGCCGGCCAACCGTCGAGCTGGGGTGGGGTGGGACCGTCGGGGAAGCGGGCCCCGAACCACGCCCGCACCGCCGGGTGGAAGCCGTCGAGCACGGGATGGTCGAACAGCGTGGCGTGCTCGGCTGCCAACGTCATCGGTGCGCTCCGCCGAGCGTCGGGTGGTGCCGTCGTTGCCGGCCGGTTCGTGTCACCTGGTGCACCATGACCGACACGGTACGAACGAGGTGTGACAGCCAAGCCGCCGCGAGCGGACCGAGGGGTCGCCCGGCCCGGCCCGCGGCCTCGAGCGGCCCAACCGCTGCGGTTCGCCCTCGGGCGTGGCAGGCTGGGCTGTCCCGCCGTGGGAGCGACCACGGCCGATCGAGGAGAGCTCCGATGACCGACCGAGACCCCGTCGCCAGCCGCCCCGACACCCTCAACGAGATCGGGGTCCTCCGCCGCCGTGAGATCGAGGCTCGGATCGTGGCACCGCTGATCGAGCGCTTCGCCACCGAGTTCGGCCGGGATCGGGTGCTCGACCTGGCCCGTGAGGTGGTTGTCGAGGTGGCGCGGTCCCAGGGTCGGGCGCTGGCGGAGATGGTGGGCGGCAACGACCTCGAGACCTTCGCCGGCACGCTGTCCGCCTGGACCCAGGACGACGCGCTGGTCGTCGACGTGGTCAACCGGACCGACACCGAGTACGCCTTCAACGTGACCCGGTGCCGTTACGCCGAGATGTATCGGACGCTGGGCATCGCCGAGCTGGGGGCGCTGCTGTCGTGCAACCGGGACGGCACGATGATCGAGGGCTTCAACGAGCGCATCGAGTTCACCCGGACCCAGACGATCATGAGCGGGGCGTCCCACTGCGACTTCGTCTACCGGCTCGAGCCCCAGGAGACCCCCGTCGAGCTGGGCTGACGCCTGGCCGCCCGGGTTCGGGGTCGGTCAGGGGCGGGGGGTGACCGGTCCTTCGCGGGTCGGGTCGACGGCGCCGGGATCGAGGCCGAAGAGCACCCGGCCGCCCGCCCGGACGTGGACCGGCTGCCCGGCGGAGTGCTGCACCGCGGTGTGGGCGTCGCGCAGGAACCGCTCGAGCCGGTTGGCGGTGGAGATGGCGTTGGTTCCCGCGGCGTGGAACACCAGGTCGGCCACCTGCACCGCGGCGTTGAGCGAGTGGGTGATGGCCAGCTGCGCCCGGGCGACGACGCCCTCGAGGTCGACGCTGCGCTGGTCGCACACGGCCTCCCACGCGGCCCCGATGGCCTCCACGACGTAGGCCCGCGCCGAGGAGGCGATGACCTCGGCCCGGCCCATGGCCTCCTGGGCGGCTTCCCGGTCGCGCAACGGCACCGGCGATCCGGCGGAGGAGCGGCCCCCGATCGCAGCCAGCGCCTCGATGGCCCCGCGCGCCAGCCCGATGCCCACCCCGGCGGTCGGCGCCCAGGCCGCCACCATCATCAGGCGAGGGTCGTACAGCGGCTCATGGCGTCGCTCGATCCACCGTCGCTGGGCCACCCGGGCCTCGGGCACGAACACCTCGTCGAGCACGAAGTCGTCGCTGCCGGTTCCCCGCATGCCCATCACGTTCCAGTTGGACACGATCGTGCCCTCGGTCGTGGGGATCAGCATCGACCGGGCGACCTTGCGGCCATCGGGACGCTCGACGAAGCAGGTGCCGAGGAACCACGTGGCATGGCGCACCCCGCTGGCGTAGTTCCAGTGCCCGCGGGCCACGTAGCCCCCCTCGACGGCATCCGCGGTGCCGAGCGGCCGCGCCGACCCGGCGACGTGCAGGGGACCACTCGCCGCCATCGACGCGAGCTCGTCGGGGTCCAGCCAGGCGAGGAAGACCGTCACCGCAGCGGACACCTGGGCGCACCACCCGGTCGACCCGTCGTGGCGGGCGAGTTCCTCGGCCACCGCGAACGCGGTCAGCGGGTGGACCTCGTGGCCGCCCACTGAACGCGGGACGTACATCTGGAACACCCCGGCGTCGCTCAGCGCATCGGCCAGGGCGTCGGGCAGGCGGCCGGCCCGTTCGATCTCGTCGCCGTACGCCACGATCTGCGGACCGAGGTCGCGCACCGCGTCGAGGATCGGGTGCTCGCTCCACGGGCGCGTGCCGGGACGAACGGGGCTGGTCACCATGGGCCAACCCTAGGTGTTGGCCGGGCGGCTCGCCCGCGGGAGACCGCCGACGCCTAAGGTCCGGTCATGGCAGCCCTGGCCTCGACCCCTGACGACGACGAGCTGGGCCTCGGCCCCCACGAGCGTCGTGCCATCGACACCGCGGCGGCGTTCGCGCACGACGTCGTTGCGCCCGCCGCCGCGTCGTGGGAGGCGGCCCGGTCCCTGCCCCGCGAGGTCGTCACCGAGGCCGCCGGCGCCGGGCTGGCCGGCCTGCTGGCCCCGACCGACGTCGGTGGTGCCGGGGTCGGTGTCGTGGCCATGGCCCGGATCATGGAGCAGCTCGCCGCCGCCGACCTGGCCTTTGCCTTCGTGCTGGTGGTGCACAACAACCTGGTCGGCTCCATCGCCCGCCGCGGTCGGGACCATCAGCGTGCTGCGCTGTTGGGCCCGATGATCGCCGGCGAGCGGCTGGGGTCGTTCCTGCTCACCGAGCCGACCGGCGGCAGCGACGCCGCAGCGCTGCGTACCACCGCCGCTCCCGACCGCGCCGGGAGCGGCTGGCAGCTCGACGGGGACAAGAGTTGGATCACCAGCGCCACCCACGCCGACGTACTGGCGGTCTACGCCCAGACCGATGCGTATGCCGGCTGGCGGGGCATTGCGGCATTCCTGGTGGACGCCGACCGTCCCGGGGTGGTCCGTACCGAACCGTATGCCATGTTGGGAGCCCATGCGATGGGGGCGGGCGGCTTCGCGTTCCGGGCGGTACGGCTGGTGGAGGAGGATCTCTTCGTGCCGGTCGGCCAGGGGTTCCGGGCGGCAATGGAGGGTATCGACGCGGCCCGTGCCGTGGTGGCCGCCATGTGCTCGGGGATGCTCGCCGATGCGCTCGGCCGGGCGGTCGCCCACACCCGGCAGCGTGCCGCCTTCGGTCAGAAGGTCGCCGACTTCCAGGGCGTGCAGTGGATGCTGGCCGACGTCGCCACCGACCTCGTCGCGGCCCGTCGCCTGGCCTACGACGCAGCCCGGGCGGTGCACAACGGCGCCGCTGATGCGTCTGTGGCGGCGGCCCACGCCAAGAAGTTCGCCACCCGGGTGGCCCTCGGCGGGATCGCCCAGTGCATGCAGGTGATGGGAGCCGACGGGCTGCGGCAGGACCATCCGCTGGCCCGGCACCTCGCTGCGGCGAAGGTGACCCAGTACCTCGACGGGGCGACGGAGATCCAGAACGTGGTCATCGCCCGGTCGCTGTTCCGCGATCCCCGGTGACGACGGGCAGCCCGGAGCCTGGCAGCCCCGCTAGACGAAGCGGGCCAGCGCGGCGCGCAGCCCGTCGATACCCGACAGGTCGAGCAGGAAATCCCGTTCCAGCACGGCCTCGATCTCGGCCACCGTGGTGAGCCGGGTCTGCTCGCTGGGCCCGCCACGGTGGTGCACGGTGTGCACGTTGTCGCTGAGGGCGTAACGCCGCTCCGCGGTGGGCCGCCCGGCCAGGAGATGGTTGACGAACAGCGAGTCCGGGTGTGTCGAGGTGTACCAGTTGCCCACCGCGGCGTCGACGCGGAGCTGTGGTTGCAGGTCGAACAGGTACAGCGAGCGCCAACTGCCGCCGATCTCGGCCTGCAGGACGAAGGCGTCGCCACGGGCCTGCAGGCGGAACGGCTCGTGCGGCGTGGCCTGCGCCGGTCCGGCCTCGAGGCGCAGCACCCCGGTCAGGGTGAGTCCGCCGAACCCGGTGTCGACGAGATGGGGGCCCTCGGGCAGGTCGACCCGGAGCAGCAGGTGGTTGCGCGGGGTCTCGTCGGTCTCGGGGCGGTTCCACACCACCCGGGCGGCCAGCGGGGTCACCGCGTAGCCCAGCGTCCGCAGCACGTCGGCGGTCAGCAGGTTGAGCTCGTAGCAATAGCCGCCGCGGCGCCGGGCCACCAGCTTGTCCTGCAGGTCGCCGGGCCCGAGCAGCACCGGCGCGGCGGTGAGCGGGGTGAGGTTCTCGAAGGCAATGGCCTCGGTCTGGCGGGCCACGACCGCCTGCAGGGTGGCGAGCGTCGGGGAGCGGTCGCCGTCTTGGCCGATCCGGGCGAGATACCGGTCGAGGTCGCGCTGCTCGAGGGGTCCGGTGCTGTCCGGGCTGCTCATGGGGCAAGCCTACGCCGGGCCTGCGGCGTCCTACAGTGGCGGTCATGCGCGAACTGACCTCGGCACACCTCGAGCGGATCGAGGAGCAGGGCTACACCATCGTGCGCAACGCCTTCCCGGCCGAGCAGGCCGACGAGCTGCGCGAGGCCATCGAACGGCTCGAGGTGGAGCTGGCGGTCACCCCGTCGACCAACGCCTTCGAGGGCGCGCACACCTGGCGGATCTACAACCTGCTGGCCCATGGCGAGCGGTTCCGGTCCATCCCGTTGCATCCCGAGGTGCTGCCGATCGCCGAGGGCGTGCTCGACCGCGACTGCCTGATCTCGACCCTGTCGACCATCGCCATCGGCCCGGGCGAGCTGGCTCAGCCGGTCCATGCCGACGATGCCCTGCACCCGTTGCCCCGACCCCATGTGGCCACGGTGTGCAACAGCATGTGGGCGTTGACCGATTTCACCGAGGCGAATGGTGCCACCCGTCTGGTGCCGGGCAGCCACAAGGCCGACCATACTCCGAAGTACGGCACGCACCCGGCGTCGGTGCCGGCGGAGATGGCCAAGGGCGACATCCTGGTGTGGCACGGGTCGCTGTGGCACGGCGGCGGCGCCAACCGCACGGGCGAACGCCGGGTCGGCATCGCCATGAACTACTGCGCCGGCTGGGTGCGTCAGCAGGAGAACCAGCAGCTCGGCCTGCCGCTCGAGCTGGTGGCGACGTTCCCGCCGCGTCTGCAGGAGCTGTGCGGCTTCGGTATCTATCGGGGCCTCGTCGGCCACATCGTCCGCCGATCCCCGGCGGAGGCGCTGCTCGGTGCATCTCCGGCGCCGCTGGTGTGGGACCGGGTGCCCGCCCCCGGCCCCGCCGCCTGATCCTGCCGCCGCCTGGTTCCTCTGCGGTCTGATCGCCGTCGGGGTGGCAGGATTGCGGCCATGAGCGACACCGAGACCACCCGCACCGTCATCGAGGCCTACTACGCCGCCCTGGGCAGCGGGAACCGGGAGCGGCTGCTCGAGCTGCTGGCCGAGGACTGCCACTGGGATCCGCCGGCGTCGGCCCCCATCGCCCCCATCACCGGTGCAACCGGCATCGCCGACGCGCTGGGCCGCGAGCTGGTCAAGACCATGTTCGACGTCAAGCAGCCGTTCAACCTCGAGATCCGCCGCACCATCGTCGACGGGGCCTTCGCCGTGGTGCAGCAGCGCCTCAAGGCCACCGCCAAGGCCACCGGTCTGCCCTACGACAACCAGTACTGCTGGGTGTACGAGGTGCGCGACGGCCGCATCGTGAACATCGAGGAGTACGCCGACACCATGATCGCCGCCCGCACCATGGGCTGGGACGCCACGTCCTGACCGGCCCGTCGGTGTGCCCGCTCGCCGGGTCGGTCGGGTCGCGGTGACCTGACATACTGGCCCGGTGAGCGAGCGCAACGTCCTCGGAGGCGAACTCGAACCGTGCGGCACCGACCCGTTGACCGGGTTCTACCGTGACGGCTGCTGCAGCACCGGCCCCCACGACATCGGCAGCCACACCATCTGCGCGGTGGTCACCGCGGAGTTCCTGGCCCATCAGCGCAGCATCGGCAACGACCTGACCACGCCGATGCCGCAGTACCGCTTTCCCGGTCTGGTGCCCGGCGACCGGTGGTGCGTGACCGCGGTGAACTGGCTGCGTGCCCACTACGACGGGGCCGCGGCACCGGTGGTGTTGGCCTCTACCCACGAGAAGGCACTGGAGATCGTGCCGCTCGAGGCCCTGCAGTCCCACGCGGTGGACGTGCCCGGCGACCTCAGCGGCCTCGAGGGATGAACGGGGACCGATCATGACCACGGCGACGCGGGTGGCGCTCATCACCGGGGCGGGAAGCGGGATCGGTCGCGCCACCGCCATCACGTTCCTGCAGCACGACTACGCCGTGGTGCTCTCCGGCCGCCGGCCCGAGGCCCTCGAGGAGACCGTGGCCCTGTCGGGTGCGCCCGCCGATGCGGTGCTGGTGCACCCTGCGGACGTGTCGGACCCGGTGGCGGTGCAGCAGCTCTTCGACGCCGCTGCTGCCCGTTTCGGTCGGCTCGACGTGCTGTTCAACAACGCCGGCAGCGGTGCGCCGCCGGTTCCGTTGGAGGACCTGCGGCCCGAGCAGTGGCTCACCGTGGTCGGCGCCAACCTCAACGGCCCGTTCTTCTGCACCCAGGCGGCCTTCCGCATCATGAAGGACCAGGACCCGCGGGGTGGCCGCATCATCAACAACGGGTCCATCTCGGCCCACGTGCCGCGGCCGAACTCGGCGCCGTACACCGCCACCAAGCACGCCATCACCGGGCTGACCCGGTCGACCGCGCTCGACGGCCGTCGCTACGACATCGCCTGCGGCCAGATCGACATCGGCAACGCCCACACCCCGATGACCGAGCGCATGGTGCAGGGCGTACCCCAGCC
>CAIXPF010000037.1 GCA_903921205.1 uncultured Acidimicrobiia bacterium
ATACCGCTCGCACCCAACATCCGCATCTGCATGGCCGGACCCTACCCCCACCGTCGGACCCGATCAGCCGAAACGAGCCCGCAGCCGGGGCATGACCTGCTCGGCGAAGCGGACCAGGTGCGGGGTGATCGCCTCAGGCCGCATGCCCGGTGGGCAGCCCCACGTCATCAGATCGGTCACGCCGTAGTCCTCGATGAAGCGTTCCAGCTCGTCGAACACCTCCTCAGCGGTGCCGATGACCCAGGTCTGCGGGATGCGCTCGCCCCTGCCCCGGCTCAGCGTCGGCCGGGAGTGGGTGAAGAACTCCCGGTACAGCGCCACCCGCTCGGCCTCGGCGGCGCGGATCGGCGGCCAGTCCCGGGCCCGGTCGTCGGTCACCAACGCCGGGCGGATCATGCCCACCCGGCGGCCGGCCCCGTCGTCGCCCACCGACCGCAACGCCTCGGGCCACAGGTCGGTGGTGTCACCGCGATGGCCCTGCGGCAGGAAGTGCGCGCCTCGGCGCGCCGCCCGGCGGGTGCCGGCCTCGCTCATCGCTGCGATCCACACCGGCGGGCCGCCCGGCTGCACCGGGTCGGGCGTGACCCGCAGGTCCTCGAAGCGGAAACGGCGTCCGTGGTAGCGGAACCGCTCGCCCGACCAGGCCAGGGCCAACACGTCGAGGGCCTCCTCGGTGCGCGACACCCGCTCGGCGAGCGGCACGCCCAACCCGGCGAACTCGGTGGCGACGTAGCCCATGCCGACCCCGAGCTCGATACGGCCACCGGAGAGGTTGTCGAGCACGGCGAGGTCCTCGGCGAGACGGATCGGATGGTGGAACGGCAGCACGGCGATGTCGGTCGACACGCGCAGGGTGGTCGTACGCGCCAGTATCGCCCCGGCCACCGGCACCCACGACGGCAGGTAGCCGTCGGCGACGAAGTGGTGCTCGGCCAACCAGGCCACGTCGTAGCCGAGCTGCTCGGCGACCACCACCTGCTCGAGGCACTCGGCGTAGAGGCGGGCG
Source organism: uncultured Acidimicrobiia bacterium (assembly GCA_903921205.1). GTDB lineage: Bacteria > Actinomycetota > Acidimicrobiia > Acidimicrobiales > CAIXPF01 > CAIXPF01. The sequence goes on from CAIXPF010000037.1 coordinate 1,007, forward strand.
TCGTCGATGCCGCTCGACGGCGGATTGCGGAAGTCGTAGGCCACGCCGAAACGCAGGGGCGCACGGCGCTCAGCCACGTTCGCCCCCGGCGCTCCGACCCAACGCTGCCTCCAGCAGCGCCCCGACGGCGAGCACCCGCTCGTCGTCCCAGCGGGCACCGACCAGCTGCACCCCGACCGGCAGCCCCGTCGCACCCATACCACCAGGTACGGTGAGCGCAGGGCCGCCGAGCAACGTCCATACCCGACAGAATGCCGGGTCGCCGGTGGTTTCCATGCCCGGCGCCTCCCCCGGCACCGCCGGCGTCAGCCAGGCATCGAAACCGGCGACGGCCGCATCGAACGCGGCACGCTGCGCCACCGAACGGCGCTGGGCCGACGCATACTCGTCGGCGGATACCCGCTCGGCGCGGGCCAGCAAGCGGCGCAGGCCGGCGGACAACAGGTGCTCCGGCCGGGACCGTTCCCAGGCCAGCGACCGCCAGGCCTCGGCCAGCATGATCGTGGTGGCCACCTCGGCGGCGTCGGCCAGGCCGGCCACCGCCTCGACCGGCTCCACCACGGCCCCGGCGGCACGCAAGGCGTCGACGGCCCGTTCGAGCACCGCCACCGTGTCCGGACCGGCCACCGGCCACTGGTGGCTGCGGTAGAGACCAACCCGGAGCGGAACCGCGGCCGCACCGGCGGCCCCCCGGTCGGACCCGTCGTAGGTCACCCGGCCGGTCAGGGCGGTGTGCAGCGCCGCCACGTCGGCCACGGTGCGGGCGAAGGACCCCACCGTGTCCAGCGAGGGCGACACCGGGTGCACCCCGCTCACCGGCACCCAGCCGAAGGTCGGCTTGAAGCCCACCACCCCACAGAACGACGCCGGACGGATCACCGACCCGGCGGTCTGGGTGCCCAGGGCCAGGCGCACCATCCCCGCCGCCACGGCTGCCGCCGAACCGCTCGACGAACCGCCGGGGGTACGGGTGGCGTCGTGGGGGTTGGTGGTGACGGTCGGGGTCACCAGCGCCAGCTCGGCGGTGGCGGTCTTGCCGGCCACCACCGCACCGGCCTGCCGAGCCAGCGCCACCGCGGCGGCGTCGGCCTCGGCGGTACGTCCCTGATAGAGCGCCGCACCGCGCTCGGCCCGCAGCCCGGCGGCGTCGATCACGTCCTTCACCCCGATGGTCCAGCCCTGCAACGGCCCCGGCGGCGCCTCGGCAACGGACCGGCGCAGCGCGCCGGCGGACGGCCGGTCGACCCAGGCCCGAACCGCCGGCTCGCGTTCGGCCACCGCGACCAGCTCGGCCTCGAGCCGGCCGC
>CAIXPF010000038.1 GCA_903921205.1 uncultured Acidimicrobiia bacterium
GGAGAGGGTCGGCAGGGCACATGAGCCGACGCCGGCGACGATGCCGCCGCTGGCGATCGAGCAGGTGACGTTCGACGAGCCCGACTTCGTCGCGGTGATTACGGCCGAAGCGTCGGCCTCAAGCCCGCCGATCGAGATCGTCGGTGTCGTCGCCTTGGTCAGGTCGTCGGTCGACGACTCTCCGAGGTCGGATGCGGTCACCAGGTCGGGCGTCGTCGGCGCAGTCGGCGCCGTCCGGTCGATCAGCGTGGAGCGCCCGTCGAACGACCCGAACGTGGTCTGGTTGGCGTAGAGATCGGTGACGGCGGAGGTCGGGGTGAAGCGCGGTATGACGGTACCCTCGCCGCAGCTCGAGATCGTGACGGTGCGCGTGGCCCCCGACCCCGTCGCGGCCAGGGTGCAGCCCGTGGCGGTGCCGACGTTCGAGAAGTGGCCGTTGGCGATGCCGATCGTCGAGGAGTTGAGCGTGAGCGTGTACGTGAGCGTCGCGGCGTTCGTCGGCGTCAGCGAGGTCGTGGTGAACGACGTCATCGCCGGACCGGTCAGGTCGACCACGACCGAGCCCGTCGAGTTGACGTTGACCGCCGGGGCCGGGCTGCCGCCGATCGTCACCGTGTTCGCGTTGAGGCGCAGGCCGAGCGTGCCCTCCGACGGCGTCTCACCGGGCGTGATCGTGACCATGTACGGGCCGAGGCCGTAGCCGACGATGCTCGTGATGTCCCAGCCGGTGACGCCGGTGACGGTCAGGTCGTCAGCCGTCAGACCCGTCGGCGTGCCGGTGAACCCGATCGAGAACGTCTGCGCGAAGCGCCCGACGATCGGGTCGGCGTGCGGGTCGATGCTGATCACGGACGCGTCCGGGACGATGTCGTACGAGAGCGCGAGGATGCCGTCGCCGGTGGCGTTGACGTCGCCCTGCGTGTGGGTCACATTTGAGGTGCCCGTGCCGGCGTACGAGGAGCCGCCGCCGCCGCCGCCCGAGGCGCTGCCCGACCCACCACCGCCGTAGTAGCCGCCGCCGCCCGCGCCGCCGCCCTCGCTGCTCATTCCACCGGTGCCGAGCGCGCCGCCGCTCCAGCCTCCGGCAGACTCCGTGCCGCCGGCACCGCCCGAACTGCTGCTGCCACCGCTCAGACCACCGCCGAGTCCGCCGCTGCTCGAGGATGCACCCATGCCGCCGCCACCGCCGGCAACCAGCACCCGGTTGGCCAGGCCTGCACCGGTGCGGACATCGGTCGCGCCGCCGCCGCCAGCGCCGACCGAAGAGTAGTAGTACCACCAAGTTCCCCAGGAGTAATACCCGCACGAAGAGCCTTGGACCGTGCGGGTGATCGAGCTGTTGCTCGCCATCGCGCCGCCGTTGTAGCCGCCGCCGGTGTACCAAGGGCCGTAGCTCCTCGAGCTGCCGCACGAGCCCGAGTACGACCCGGCATACGCCTCGTAAAAGTCGCTCCCGCGCCCGCCGACGACAAGGGTGAGCGGACTTCCGGGAGTCGTCGCGAGCGTTGCGTTGATGCGTCCACCGCGACCCTGCGTGCCCGTGCCGCTGGTGCCGCCGCCGGCACCGCTGGCGTCCACCTGCACGCCGGTCACGCCCGCGGGCGGCGTCCAACTCTGCGTGCTACCCGTGTAGCCGAACCACGTGACGACCTTCGTTGGGGACGCGACCTTCATGGTGCCATGCGCGTTCGTGTAGGTGATGACGGTACGGAACGCGTTGCCCTTGTACGTCCCGGACGGCGTGATCGAGGTGGCCGTGCTGCCGTAGTCGGTCCAGAGGGTGCCGCCGTTGGTCGAGTACTGCCACTTGCGCGAGACGGTGCCGCCGGGGATCACGACCCATGTGCCGTCGGTGACCGTCAGGGTGACGTTCTGCCCCACGCTGCTCGTGGTCAGCGTGAGCGTCGGCTGCGCCGACAGCCAGGGCTCCTGCGCCGTGCTCGTGCCGCCATCCGTCGCCAGCCCTGGGCCGGTCAGGTTGACCTGGTTGGCCACGGCGCCGGCAGCGAGCTGCGGGATCAGCGTCCCACGGCTCGACCCGGTCAGGGTGATCACGTAGGGGCCCGCGCCGGAGCCCGTCACGCCGGTTACCGACCAGCCCGTGGCCGTGCCGCCCATGGTGAAGTCGCTTGCCGCGAGCCCCGTGACGATCTCGTCGAAGCTGATCGCGTACGTCGTGCCACCCGCGCTGTTGGCCGAGTAGGCGAAGGACGTCACCACCGGCACGGTGTTGTCGACACGGAACGCCAGCGAGGAGCCCGCGGCCGACTGGTTACCGGCCGGATCCGTCTGCCGCGCGGTGACGGTCCACGTGCCA
>CAIXPF010000039.1 GCA_903921205.1 uncultured Acidimicrobiia bacterium
CCGGGCGGACCTCCTCGACGTCGACGCCCTCGACTTCGTTGATCTCACGGACCAGTGCACCGACGAGGTCCGCATCGGGCAACTCGACGACCAGCTCGTCGATGGCTCGTCCGCCACCACGTTCGAGGATCTCGATGGCGGCAACGTCGCCGCGCACGGCGCCGATTCGGCCGGCCACCTGTCCCAACGCTCCAGGCCGGTCGGGAATCCAGACTCGCACCACGAACGTCGCCTTGTTCATGGCACCACGGTACGGACCGCCGGTGAACGGCATGTTTCGCTGCCGAGAACGGCTCGTTGCCGTTGCGGCGACCCTGGGGTGAGGCGATCGCGGAGGCCGCGAGGGACCGCCCGCACCAGGCTCAGCCCAGCTTCACCAGGGCCTTGCGGAGGTTCCGGATGGCTTGGCGGCTGCGCTCCTCGTTCTCGATGAGGGCGAAGCGGACGTGCCCGTTACCGCCGGGGCCGAACCCGATGCCGGGTGAGGTGGCGACGCCGGCCTCCTTCACCAGGTAGCTGGCGAACTCGAGAGAACCGAGGTCCTTGTACGGCTCGGGGATCGGGGCCCAGACGAACATGGTGCCACGGGGCGGGGTGACCTCCCAGCCGATCCGGTTGAGGCCTTCGCACAGCACGTTGCGGCGGTTCTCGTAGATGTCACGGGCCAGCTTCGGGTACTCGGGCTCCTCGTTGAGGGTGACCGTCGCGGCGATCTGCACCGGCTGGAAGGTGCCGTAGTCGAGGTAGCTCTTGAGCTTGGCCAACGCGGCCACGACCTCGGCGTTGCCGACCAGGAAGGCGACTCGCCAGCCGGCCATGGAGTAGCTCTTGGTCATCGAGTAGAGCTCGACCGCCACGTCCTTGGCGCCGGGGACCTGCAGGATCGACGGCGGGTCGTAGCCGTCGAAGCCGATGTCGGCGTAGGCGTTGTCGTGCACGATGATCATGTCGCGCTCGCGGGCGAAATCGACCACCTTCTGCATGAAGTCGAGGTCGACACACGTGGTGGTGGGGTTGTGGGGGAAGCTCATGACCGCCACACGGGGCTTGGGCCAGGAGTACTCCCAGTTGGCCTTCATCGACTCGAAGAAGTCCTCGCCGGTGCCGATGGGCACCTCGCGGATGGTGGCCCCGGCGAAGATCGGCCCCCAGATGTGGATCGGGTAGCTGGGCGAGGGCACCAGGCAGGTGTCGCCCGGCTGGAGCAGGGTCCACATCAAGTGGGTCAGCCCCTCCTTGGCCCCGATGGTGTTGATGACCTCGGTCTCGGGGTCGAGCTGCACGCCGAAACGCCGCTCGTACATGTTCGCCACCGCCAGGCGCAGGTTCGGGATGCCCTTGGACAGCGAGTAGCGGTGGTTTCGGCTGTTCTGCACCGACTCGATGAGCTTGTTCACCGCCGTGTCGGGCGAGGGCAGGTCGGGGTTGCCGAAGCCGAAGTCGATCACGTCGGCGCCCGTGCGCCGAGCCTCCGCCTTGAGGGTATTGATCATGGCGAAGACGTACGGCGGCAGCGAGTTGATCCGGCGGAACTCCATGACCTCAGGCTATACGGCGGGGCGTCGGAGGTCCGGCACCGATTCCGCCGCCAGCAGGGCCGCCCCTATGGCGCCGGCCCGGCGTCCGGCGGTCGCCGCGACCAGCGACGTGCACGGGCGCAGCGGCCCGGCCAGGACCGCATCGTCGTATGCCTGTCCGATCAGCGTCATCCACGGGGCCCGGGGGTCGACGACGGATCCGCCCAGGGCGATCACTGCCGGATCGAGCAGGTTGACCAGGTTCGCCAGGCCCAGCCCGACCCACCGGGCGAAGGCCCCTGCGAGCTGCATCGTGGCCGGGTCGCCCTCGGCGAGCGCCAGCGTGACGTGCTCCCCGAGCACCGCCTCGGGGTCGCCCCCCGCCAGCTGCACCACGCGATCCAGCCTGCCCCCGGTCGCGGCCCGGCGTGCCTGCGCGGCGAGCGCCGTGCCCGATGCCAGGGCCTCCCAGCAGCCGAGCCGGCCACACGCACAACGAGGGCCGTCCGGTAGCACCGTCATATGGCCCGGTTCACCGGCGAAGCCGTGCGTCCCGCGCACCCGCCGGCCGCCGATCACCAGGCCACAGGAGATGCCCGTCCCCAGGCCGACGAAGACGAAGTCGTCGTGGCCGGCCCCGGCCCCGAGGCGGTGCTCGGCCCACGCCGCGCAGTTGCCGTCGTTGTCCACCACCACCGGAACGCCCCGAGCGGCGGACAACCGGGCACCGACGTCCAGCTCGGAGGCGGCGGGCAGGTGGGGGCCGTAGCGCAGCACCCCGCTACGGGTGACCAGGCCGGGCATCCCCACCCCGACCGCAAGCAGCGGACCTGCCTCCGGACCGACTGCAGCCCGCAACTCGCCGAGCGTACGATCGATCACGGTGAGGACGTCGGGACCCGATGCGGTCGGGTGCTCCACCGAGGCGAGCTCCCGGGTGGGCCGGGCCGGTTGGGTGGCAACGGCGAGCACCTTGGTGCCACCGACGTCGATCCCTGCGTGGTAGCCGTCGAAGCCGAATGCCTGCCCCGAGGCGGACGCCGTGCCATCCAGGGAATGCGTCGGGTCGGGCGGGTACGGCGGTCGGTCCGTCGGCAGGCTCATGGGCAGCTCATCAGTAGCGCAGCAGCGCGCCGATCCGGCCGAGCACATCGAGGTCGGCATTGCCCACGCACACGTCGATGTGCGCGCGTTCGGCCGCCGCAGCGTCCACCGCCTCGCTCACCACGTCCTCCACCGGACGCATGGTCTGGCCGCAGCCGGGGCAGGTGGGTCCGCACTCGGCAAGTGTCGCACAGGCCGGGCACCGCCAGCCGGCTGCCTCGTACCCGCTCGACACCAACAATCGGTCGACCCGGTGGGTGGCCAGGGCGTGCAGCACCGGCCCGAGGCCGGCCACGCCGCTGCGTCCATCCGGGCGGCCTGCCACGTCACGGAGTCGGTCCACCGCCGCGGCCTGCAGCGCACGAGCGATCTCGGCCTCGGCAACGTCGACCGCCCGGCGGAGTTCGTCGTGGCCGGCACCCGGACCGAGGTCGATACGGCCGTGGTAGATCTTGCGCAGGTACGGGTGCAGGTTGCGTTCCACGTCCGCGACGAGGTGGTCCGGGCCACCGATGACCAACCGGCGGAAGCCGCTGCGGGCCTGGACCTCGAATGCCGCACGGGCCGCCAGCCGTACCTGACGGTCGTGCAACTCGTTGGCACGGCCGTCGAGATGGGCCTCGTCCCGGCTGTTGGAGACATCGAAGTCATTGGCCAGCAGGTCGCCCGCCAGTTCCTCCTGCTCTCGCAGTTCGCCCCAGGAGAAGACCAACATCCGCAGTCGGGCCTTGTCCACCAAGAGCACGCCGATCGGCTCGTGGTCGGCGAGCGCAACCTCGAGCGGGCCGAGCAACGGTGACTCCCCGACGCTGACGTGGTTCGGCACGCTGCAGGGCAGAGGCACCACCTTCCACAGCCCGGCCGCCTCGTTGGCGAAGATCGCCAGCCCACGAACACCGGTACGGTCGAACCCGCTGTGGAGATAGGCGTCGATCCGGTCGAGGTCTTCCAGGCGGGACGGGTCGCCGCCGGCCCGTGCCCGGGCTCGTCGGAGGACGCCGTCCACCGACCGGGTGAGGTCCTGGGGGCGGATGAGGTGGCGGCCATCGACGTCGAGATAGCACGAGGTGGTCGGCGTGGCAGCCCGGTGCCGGGCGAGCTGGTGCAGTTCCTCCCGGGTGATGGGTGCTGCCCCGGTGGCCGGTTCGTCGAGGACGCTGCTGCTGGGGGCACCGACCGTGCGGGCATCTCGGCTCATCGCCACTCCGTTTCGTGTTGTCCACCCCGGCGCACTCGGCGTGTCCGGTGGATGCAACGTAGGAGCGCCTCGGCGGGGGCAACTAGGGCCCTGTGGCCCGTTCGCCGGGCCGGGCGACCATCAACGGCCGGCGAGGTCGGTCAGCTGCGCCGCGCTGCGAAGTGGCCGTGGGTGGCTCCGCACAGCGCCATCATGCCGAGCGCGAAGATCGGGGTGAGTGTGCAGAAGGCGACGGCGGTGAACGGTCGGGTCGAGGCTGCGGCGATGCCTATGGCCACCTGCATGGCCAGCAGGATGAACAGTCGCCGTCGCACGGCCGGCTCGACGCTGCCGGACAGGAAGAACAGCCCCGGCAGGTCCATCTCGTCGACCCGGCTGCGCGAGACCGCCCGGGAGAACCCGGTGAGGAACGCCGCGCAACCGACGACGAAGAGCACCATCGACACCGCTACCGCCACCGTGCCGAGCTGGTCGGGGGCGATAGCGGCGGCCAACGCCACCACGGTGAACAACGCCGTGCCCGCCGTCGTCCACTGCAGGATCTGGGCGACGCTGGGCCGGCCATCGGCCGCACGACGATGCTGGGGCGCCCGACGGGGTCGCGGCGCCGGCCCGGCCTTCGGTGGTGATCCGGTCGTCGAGGACGGCCCGGGGGTCCCCTCGGGGGCTCCCTGCGGGGCGTTGTCGTCCGGTCGGCGTCGCTTGCGCCGTGCAGCGCTCATCGGTGTGTTCCCCCACCCTGTCGGATCCGGTCGTAGGTGTCGACGATGCCCTGGTGCAGGCGTTCGGCGAGCCGGTCGTAGTCGAAGGACTCCACCGCTCGGGCCCGCGCCCGCCGGCCCATCTCGCTACGGCGGGCGTCGTCGGTGATGAGCTCGCGCAGCCCGGCAGCGACGTGTTCGGTGTTGGCGGGCCGATCGACGATCAGGCCGGTCACCCCGTGCTCGACCGCCTCGTGGGCTCCCCCGCTGCGGCCGCACAGCGCTGCCACCCCACACGCTGCGGCCTCGGTGAACACGATGCCGAAGCCTTCCTGCTCGAGGCCGAGCCACCGGCTGCGGCAGAGCATGGCGAACGCGTCAGCGCAGCCGTACAGCTCGGGCAGCTCGTCGTCACCGACGAAGCCGACGAGCTCGACCGGTGCGCCCCGGCCCAGGATCTCCCGGCGCAACCGGTTCTCGTCCCGTCCACGTCCACCGATGAGGACCCGCAGCGCCGGGTACCGCCAGCGCAGTTGGGCGCTGGCCCGGATGAGCATGTCCATGCCCTTGCGGGGCACGAGCCGGGACACGCTCACCACCACGAAGTCGTCGTCATCGAGCCCGAAACGCTGCCGGACCGCCGAGCGGTGGGCGGGGTCCAACGGCTGGAACCGGCTGGTGTCGACCCCGGGCGGGACCACGACCAGGGGCAGTGACCCGCCGGCGCATCGTTCGGCTTCCTCGGCCGGGTAGTTACCGGCGGAGATCACCACCTCGGCGCCGCGCAGCACTCGGGCGAGGGCCTGACGGCTGCCGGGCAGCCGGCCGGGAACGGTCACCTCGGCGCCGTGCAGCACGACACCGTAGGGGCGCGACAGCCACGGTGCCATCAAGCCCAGCGGGAACGCCGGGTCGACCAGCACCAGGTCGATGGCGAGCTCGTCGAGCAGCCGGTTCACCCGCCGGAGCAGGACTGGGTTGGGCAGCAGCACCGGCTCGCTGCTGCGGGTGACGGCGAAGGCTTGTTCGGCGTCGAACGCCGCGGCGCCGCGGTAGGGCGTGGTCGACACGAAGGTCTCCTCCGCCGGAAGGCGTCGCCACAGCTCCCACAGGTAGCTCTGGATGCCGCCGATCTTCGGCGGGAAGTCGTTGGTGAGCAGCAGGTGCCTCATCGGCGGGGAACCGATCCTTCCAGCTCGGCCCGCACCCGGGCGTCGGGGTCATGCGCCGCAGTGGCGGCGAGGTCGTCGAGCCCGAGCCGGCGGGCCGACCACACGGCGGTGGCCCTCAGGACCGGGTCGTCGTGCCGAAGATGGGCCTGCAGGCATCGGGCGACCCGCTCGTCGGACGGTGAGGCCACGTTGCCCAGCGCCAGCAGGGCGTTGCGGCGGACCGCCTCGGTACGCCGGTCGTAGAGGTACCACCGGCCCCAACGTTCCAGCACGGCCGCGTCGTCGGCCTCGAGCAACCTCAGCAACGGCACCCAGGCACCGTCGGCCGGGGCGGTGCCGACCCGCAGCGCCACCTGCTGTTCCTCACGCCGGTTCGGTGGGCACACCGTCTGACAGTCGTCACAACCGTAGATGCGGTCGTGCAGGGCGACGCGGAACTCGCGGGGAAAGGTCCCGGGCCGCTGGGCCAGCCAGGCGAGACAGCGGTTGGCGTCGAGCACGCCCGGTGACGGCAGGGCGCCCGTGGGGCAGCCGTCGAGGCAGCGACGGCAACTGCCGCAGCCGTCGGGCTGGGGCCGGTCGGCCGGCAGGTCGGCGTCGGTGACCACCGAGCCGAGCACGAACCAGCTCCCTCGTTCGGGTAGCAACAGGTTGGTGTTCTTGCCGTACCAGCCCAGCCCGGCGCGGTAAGCGGCCTCGCGATCGACGAGGTGGTTGCCGTCCACGAAGACCGCAGCCCGGTGACCGTGGCGGCGTAGGTGAGTGGCGATGGCGTCGAGCCCTGCCCGCAGCGTGGCGTAGTGGTCCTCCCAGGCGTAGCGGCCGACGCTGCCGACCAACTGCTCGTGGCGCGTGCCTCCCCCCGGTTCGTGCTGCTCGTCACGCCCGGCGTCCTCGCCGGTGGACGGCGGGGCTGGGCTGCGACGGTGGTAGCTGCGGGCGCCCACCACCAGGCTGGCGGCGTTTCGCAGCAGCA
>CAIXPF010000040.1 GCA_903921205.1 uncultured Acidimicrobiia bacterium
CCTGACCGGCCCTCGTCAACGCACAGAACCGTTGGCTGCCGCCGATGATCCTGGTGACCGGCACCTGGGGCCGTCCGTCGATCCCCGGTGGTGACCACTGGCCCCAGCAGGTGACCGTGCCCCGTGCGGTCAGCCCGCAGGTGGCCGAGAACGTGGCGGCGATGGCCACGAACGCGCTGCCCTGCGGCGATGACGTCTGGCCGAAGGCGTTGGAACCCCAGCATCGGACCGTTCCGTCGGCCCGCAACCCACAGGTGTGCCGCGCCGCGGCGGCCAGCGCCGTGAACGTCTCGTTCGGGGGCACCGAAGTCTGACCGTGATCGTTCTGGCCCCAGCACCGGGCGCGGCCGTCCAGACCGAGCCCGCAGGTGTGGAAGTCCCCGGCCACCAACGAGGCAAAGACCCCTCCGCCCGGCGGGGACGCCTGCCCGAACTGGTTCCACCCCCAACAGCTCGCCTCGCCCTCCTCGGACAGGCCGCAGGTATGGGCCGATCCGGCGACCAGGGCGGTGAACGTGCGGTTCCCCGGCGGTTGGCCCTGCCCGAACTCGGCATCAGGGTTCCAGCAGTCGACCTGCCCACCGGGCAGCAGCCCGCAGTTCGTCCCGTCGCTCCAGGCGATCTGCTCGTAGTCGCGGGCCGGGGGCCGCAGGCTCAGCCATGCGGGCCGGCCCCAGCACGTCGCACTGCCGTCGAGCCGCAACCCGCACGCGAACGCGTCGCCCGAGCCCACGGCGATGAACGGACCCGACGGCGGCGACGCCTGACCGAAGGCATCGGCACCCCAACAGGCGAGGCTGCCGTCGGCATGGATGCCGCACAGGCTGTCGTTGCCCGTTCCGAGGTGCACGAACGGGCCTGCCGGTGGCCGCTGACCGACATCACCGAGGCCGGCGCCACCCCAACAGGTCACCTCGCCGGCAACGGTCAGGCCGCACGAGTGGTACCGGCCGGCGACCACCTCGACGAAACGGCCGTCGGCCGGGGCCGCGCTCTGGCCGTAGGTGTTGTCACCCCAGCACTGTGCCCGACCGTCGACCCGCAACCCGCACGAGTGCGCAGCGTTGGCGGCCACCGCGGTGAACCGGCCCGGCGGTGCCGCTCGCTGACCGAAGGTGTTCTCACCCCAGCACAGGACGGTCCCGGCGGCCTCCAGACCGCAGGTGTGGCCGTCGCCGACGGCCAGGGAACGGAACACCGCTTGCGGCACCGCCGCAGCACCCCCGCCGTTGTCACCCCAACACTGTGCCGAGCCGTCCGCGCGCAACCCACAGCTTCGGTACCCGCCGGCGAACAGCGCCGCGAAGGAGCTGTCCGGCGGCCGTGCCTGCCCGTACTGGTTCTTGCCCCAACAGCTCACCGCGCCGGCGGCATCGAAGGCACAGCTGTGCTCCCGACCGAGCGCCAACCGGGTCGACACCACCACCGACGTCGGCGTCACACTCTCCGGTGCAGGCCACGGGCCGGCGGCCGCGCCCGACGCCGTGGTCCCCATCACCAGACACGCCCCGACGAGGGCCGCAACGAACCGCGACCATCGAGCCCACCGGACCATCCACCGCTCCCACACCTACGCCGGCCGCCCACCGCCGTGAACTCCGGCCACGCCACGTGGCGTGCAGGCTAGGTCACCTCACGTTGCCGGAGGGTGACCCACCGAGCGATCCGGCAACCGTTGGCCGGCTCGCCCGCGACGGCGGCCCGAGCACCCCCGCGCACGGCGCGCCGGGACGGGAGCATCACAGGCGTGCGTAGCCCACATC
>CAIXPF010000041.1 GCA_903921205.1 uncultured Acidimicrobiia bacterium
CGTTCCCGCCGTTCCCGCCGTTCCCGCCGACCCGCAGCCGGTACGTCGTCCGGTGGTTCCCGCCGAGATCGTCCGCCGGGCCGGCTGGTTTCCCGATCCGTGGCGGATCGCCGCCTGGCGATGGTGGGACGGGGCGGCCTGGACCGTCCACCTGGCCCCGTCGGCGACGGTGGTGGGCGGTGCGACGCATCGACGGCCGCGACTGGGTGCCTGGTTGAGCGTGCCGGTGCTCATCGCCGGGCTGATCTCCGTGCCGCTGATCGTGCTGAGCGTGATCATGCGCCCGGTGGTGCTCGGCCTGGTGCTCGTACCGTTGGGTCTGGTGCTGCCGGTGCTGTCGTGGCTCGACCGGGTCGAGCCCGAGCCTCGGGCCTCGCGCGTCCATGCGCTGCTGTGGGGCGGTGTGGTGGCCACGCTCGTGGCGGGAATCGTCAACTTCACGGTGATGTATCGGGGCTCCGAGCGACTGGCTCTGGTCGTGTCGGCGCCGTTGATCGAGGAGACCATGAAGGGTCTCGGCGTGCTCTGGGCGGTCCGGCGCAAGGAGGTCGACGGCATCATGGACGGCGTCGTCTACGCCGGCTGGGTGGCGGCGGGCTTCGCCCTGGTGGAGAACCTCGAGTACTTCTCGGCCGCCGAGGGCATGTCGCTCGTGCAGGTCTTCGTGGTGCGGGGGCTGTTGACCCCCTTCGCGCACCCGATGTTCACGGCGTGGACCGGGCTGGCGGTGGGGATCGCCGTGCACGCCAACCGGCGGGTGTTCCCCACGGTGCTGTGGGGTTGGGCCCTGGCGGTCGCCACCCACGCATTCTGGAACGGCACCCTGCTGTGGACCGACGAGAACGGCGATGGCCTGCTCCCGTACGCGATCCTGGCCTTCGTGGCGCTGGCGGTGGCCGCCGTGGTGACCCTGGTGCGGGTACGGCGGAGCGATCGCAGCCGCTTCGTGGCCGCGGTGCCCGGCCTCGCCGCACGGTACGGGCTGAACCCGGTCGACGTCGCACCGTTCTGTGACTGGCGGCTGTTGCTGGCCAACCGTCGGGCCCTGCCCCGATCGCGACGGCGGGCGTTCGACGCAGTGCATCGGTCCCTGGCCCGTCTGGCCGCGTTGCACGACCGCGAGGGCGGCGGTGATCCCGCCGACGAAGCCCGCCTCGCCGCCCAGTTGCGCACCGCCTGGACCACCGGGCACTGACGGCGGCCGGCGGTCGGGCAGGTCGCGGTCGCGCCGGTCGGTCAGGCCGGGGTTGAGCCCTCGGGGCGGGTCAGGCGGTCCATCAGCAGCCCGACGGCTCGGTCGCGCGGCTCGGCACCGTCGACGAGGGCGGCATGTACGGCATCGCGGTCGGGCGCGGGCCGGTTCTGCGACAGCTTGGCCTTGGCATCGACGGCTGCGATCTCCAGCTCGACGCCGACGATGCCGGCCAGCATCTTGTCGAGATAGGCGGCCGGGGCGTCGCTCATCTGCCAGGTCTCGCCGCCGGCCACGCCGGCCTCGAAGACATCGGTGAGCTCGCTCACCAGCCCGCGCAACCACGCCCGGTCGTGGTGGACCCGGACGGTGCCCCGAAGGTGGACCTCGACGTAGTTCCAGGTGGGCACGACCTCGCCGGCCACGGCCTTGGTCGGGTACCAGCGCGGCGACACGTAGGTGTCGGCCACCGACACCAGCAGCAGACCCTCGGCGCCATCGATGTCGCGCCACTGGCCGTTGGCCCGGGCCAGATGGCAGCGCATGCCGGTCAGTCCGTCGTCCACCACGAACGGGACCGGGGTTGCCTCGATGCGCCCCACCGCGGTGACCAGCCGCCCGAAGCCGCTGCTGCGCAGCAGGTCGAGCTGCAGCGCCGGGTCGTCCACGACGAAGTGCGAGGGCACGTACATGGCCTCACCGTAGGCTTGGGACGAAGCCCGCATCGAACGGGTTGCCCGTCGGAGCCGTGGGGCCGGGACGAGTCTGCGAGGAAGTCATGGCCGAGATCACCGAAGCACAGGTCGTCGAGCAGGTGCTCGACTGGTTCCACCGGGCCTGGGATCCGTCGTTGTCGCTGCTGGCGTGGCGGGAGCGGCTCGTCGAGTCGGGATGGGCGGTCCCGTCGTGGTCGTCGCAGTGGTACGGCCGCGACCTGCCGGCGTGGACCGGTGCCGTGGCCCATGCCGCCATCCGGCAGGCCGGCGGCGTGGCCGTCCCGCTCGGCGGTGGCATGGGCCTGGCCGCGCCGACGATGTACGACCACGCCGACGACGAGGTCAAGCGACGGTTCCTGGCACGCACCCTGACCGGCGAGCTCACCTGGTGCCAGTTGTTCTCCGAACCGGTCGCCGGGTCGGACCTCGCCGGGTTGAAGACCACGGCGGTACGTGACGGTGACGGCTGGGTGGTGAACGGCCAGAAGGTGTGGAACACCAGCGCCCACCATGCCGACATGGGCATCCTGATCACCCGTACCGACTGGGATGTTCCCAAGCACGCCGGCATGACCTACTTCGTGATCGACATGCACCAGCCCGCCATCGAGGTCCGGCCGATCAAGCAGATGAACTACCACGCGTCGTTCAACGAGGTGTTCCTGACCGACGCCCGGGTGCCCGATGCCAACCGTGTCGGCGAGATCGGCGGCGGCTGGCGGGTGGCCCGGGGCACGCTGGCCCACGAGCGTTCGTTCTCGACCCAGCGCAGCGTGTTCTTCCATCCCGACGCCACCGGCCGGGTCATCGAGGAGGCCAAGGCGGAGGCTGCGGACTACCTCGAGACCTACAAGTGGTATCCGCAGCGCATGGGCCGGGTCGACCTCGCGGTGGAGCGGACCCGCTCCACCGGCCGGGCGTCCGACCCGGTGGTCCGCAACGAACTGGCCGCCCTGGTGAGCTTCCAGCGGGCCGCCGAGTGGACCGCCGGCCGGGCCAGGGCCGCCCAGGAGCTCGGCCGGCCGCCGGGTTCGGAGGGATCGATCGGCAAGCTGGCGCTCTCCCACATAGCCCGGGCGTGCAACGATCTCTACACC
>CAIXPF010000042.1 GCA_903921205.1 uncultured Acidimicrobiia bacterium
CGTTGCGCCTGCTCACCGCCAGTCCGAACCCGTAGTCATCGCCAGCGGTGCCGACGGAACGGCTCCACTTGATGTTGCCCTTGCGGTCGAACTTGGTGACCACTGCATCGAGCCCGCCGAACACCGTGGTGAGCCCCGACGAGCCGTCGGGGAACGCAGAGGTGGAGGACATCGAGAGATAGATGTCACCGGAAGGGGCGACCGCTACGGCCCCGGCAACCTCGCTCCCGGAGCCGGCGTACTGCTTCAGCCAGAGCCGCCGACCGTTCCGGTTGAACCGGGCAACGAACACGTCGGTGTCGCCGACACGGGTGTAGCCGTCGAACGTGCCACCGATCGCCGTTCCCGCAACGATGATGTCGCCGTTGGACGCGAGTGCAATCGTTCGACTGCCGTATTCGTATCCCGACGCACCGAACTGAACGATCCACTTGCGATCGCCAGACTTGTTGTAGCGAGCGAGGAACAGATCGCTCGATCCACCAACCGAATATCCATTCACCAACGCGCCACCTGCGGCGCCATAGACAATCGTGTCGCCGTTGGACGCAGTCGCGAGTGCGCTCGGGAGATCGGTTGTGGAAGAGCCGAACTGATCGGTCCAGTAGACCGACGGCCGCGCCTCGGCGCGAACGGCTGTTGCGGTGAGCAGTGCAGTGGCAACCACCGCACCTGCGAGCACTCGATACTTGCGGAACATGGACCACCCCTTGGTCGAGGGGCCCCCGCCCCGTTCGAGATGAGCCATAACTTACGTAACCCAAGGGATTTCGGGCTGACATTTGGTCGAGAACCAACCAGAAATGAGCCCCGACTCCGGGGTCAGTGCCGCCACGGGCGGGCCTAACGAACCGTGTGCGGCTGGGCTCTGCCGCCCCCAGACTGTCCCGTGCGAATCCTGCTGGTGGCCGATCTTCACTACACGCTCCCCCAGTTGGACTGGGTGGTGAAGGTGGCCCCCGAGTTCGACCTCGTGGTGTTCGCCGGTGACCTCGTGGACATCACCTCCGGCGTACCGGTGGACGCCCAGACCGTCGTGTTGCTCCGGTATCTGGCGCTCGTCCAGGAGCAGACGCAGATTGCGGTCGCCTCGGGCAACCACGACCTCACCGGCCCGGACGCGAACGGCGAGCAATCAGCGCTGTGGCTCGCCGAGGCCCGTGCCGCCGGCCTGCCCACCGACGGCGGGTCGCTCACCATCGGCGACACCCTGATCACCATCTGCCCCTGGTGGGACGGACCGCTCGGCAAGGAGGCCACCCGACTGCAGCTCGCCGCTGACTCCGCCCGCCGCCCGGCGCGCTGGATCTGGGTGTACCACTGGCCGCCGCTCGGCTCACCCACCTGTTGGACCGGCAAGACGCACTACGGCGACCCCGATGTGGATGGATGGATCAAGGAGTTCACCCCGGACATCGTGCTGGCCGGCCACGTGCACGAACCCCCGTTCAAGCCCGAGGGGTCCTGGGTTGATCGCATCGGCAACACCTGGGTGTTCAACCCCGGTCGCCAGATCGGCCCGGTTCCCGCCTACGTCGAGATCGACCTCGAGGCCGGCCGCGCCATGTGGGAGTCGCTCATGGGCACCGAGGAAGCAGACCTCAGCGCCCTCAGCGCCCCGCCCCGCACCTCGTTCTGATCACCGCCGCCGGCCGGAGCGCCAGCGTGCCTCAGTACTCGGGATTGGGCTCGCGAGCCGAACCCGACTGCGCAGCCGGCCCGGTGTGCTGTGACAGCTTGCTGAGCACATCGGACACCATCGCGAGGCCGGGCGCATCGCCGTACTGGTGCTTGAGGTCCGCGAGGTAGGTGTTCACGAAGTTCAGACGCTCGGCGAGACCCGCAGCCACGAGCGTGGTGATCTCCGGGTCGCTCGACAGGAATGCCTTGCCGTCAACGGCGTGCCGAAGCCTGCACGGCCCGGTTGCCACGACGCTCGCCCGTGCCTGCGCACCGAGCAGCACCGACATCTCACCCACGAGCGAACCGGGATGCGTGATGGTGTTGATGCTCACGTCGCCCTTGCGGACCTCGAGCGAACCGTCGACCAGCACCCAGATGCTTCCGGCGGCGTCGCCCTCACTGACCACCACATCGCCAGCGGCGAAGTCGATTTCGGGAAGGTGAGCCGAGAGCGAAAGGAGCTCTGCCACGGCCAACAGTGTACGGACGTCGCTACGGCCGGGGTGGTGGCGGCGGTGCGGGGCTCAACGGCAAGCCGAAGACCCCCGGCGGA
>CAIXPF010000043.1 GCA_903921205.1 uncultured Acidimicrobiia bacterium
CATCCGTCCCTTCCGCAACATCTGTCCCGAACCGAGGAGAACCTTCCCATGATGAGACGAGGAATCGGCCGAGCCGGTCGCCCCGGCATGCTCGGCCTCGCCGCCCGCACCGCCGTCGTCGCCGGGACCGCCACCGCGGTGTCCGGCAGCGTCGCCCGACACCAGCAGGCCAAAGCGGTCCAGAAGTCCGAGGCCGGCGCCTACGAGCAGGCACAGGCCCAACAGCAGCAGTACGTCGCCGAGGTACCGCAGTCCAACGGCCCGAGCGACGACGACATCGCCAAGCTCGAGAAGCTCGGCAAGCTCCACGCCCAGGGCATCCTGACCGACGAGGAGTTCGCCTCCCAGAAGGCGCAGATCCTCGGGCTCTGACCGGTTGGCCGAAGGCCCGGTTCCCGCCGTTCGCGGCCGGGGCCGGGCCTTCGGCGCGCCCGGGACCGAGACCGGGCACGAACCGGCCAGGTCGTGGCCTGCGGTGGTCCTCAGCCGGGGTGTGTCGCCCCGTAGCGGGCCGCCACCGGGGCTGCGCTGACGCCGTGCAACACCACGCTGGCGACGACGGTCATGGTGATGATCCGCACCGCATGGTGTCCGTCGATGGGCGTGAGGTCGTCGTAGGCGAGCAACGCGAACACCACCGAGGCCAGGCCCCGCGGACCGAACCAGCCGATCACGCCCACCGTGGCCCGATCGAATCCAGCGCCGATCAGCGACAACGCCACCGGCACCAGGCGCACCGCCGTGAGGGCCAGCGCGGCGAAGAGCACCTCCCGCCAGCTGACCTCCTGCAGGATCGGCACCATCACGGCACCGAAGATGAACCAGACGACCAACGACATCAGCCCGGCGACCCCGTGGGTGAACTCCAGCGACTCCTCGAGTCGGTCGGTGGTCACCGCGCCGTAGGCCAGGCCGGCCACGAAGGCCGCCACGAAGCCGTTACCGCCGACATGGACCACCCCCGCGTAGGCCAGCACCGCCAGGGCGGTGGCACCGACCTTGCCGTAGGCGGTGCCACCGAGCCCGTACGCCCGGGCCATCACCAACAGCCAGCCGCCGATCGCCCCGATCGCCGCACCGCCCACTGCTCCGAGCAGCAACTCCTTCAGCGCCCCGGTTTCCGACACCGACTCGAGCGACGTCCCGGCCACCGCGGCGACGAGGAAGAACTTCACGAACGGCGTGGCGATCCCGTCGTTGAGGCCCGACTCGACGTTGAGCACCCGGCGGATACGCCGCGGTACCCGGCGGTCCTCGATGATCGGGGCGCCGAGCGCGGCATCGGTGGGGGCCACCGCCGCCCCGATCACCGCACAGACCCACCAGGACAGACCGGGGAAGATCAGCTTCGCCGCCACCGTCCCCGCGGCCATGGTCAGCGGCAGGCCGACGAGCAGCAACCGTCCGGGCAGGCCCGCGTCGCGGGCCAGCTCACGCACGCTCACCCCGGCGGCGTCGCCGAAGAGCACGATGGCCAGGGTGAACTCGGCCAGCTCCCGGATGCCGGTGCTGCCGATGCCGACGTGCAACACGCCGGTCGGACCGTTCGCCAGCAGCAGACCGGCGGCCACCAGGGCGGTCGCGGCGCTGATGTTCCAGCGTTCGAGCCGGTCCGAGAAGACGCTCCAGAGCACCACCGCAGCGGCGATGGCGGCCACCGCAGCCAGGTTCAGACCGTGTTCCATGACCCCATCACCTTCGCCCACCCTCACCGTTCGCGGTCGCGCCCGGGCCCGAAGGACCGGAACCGCCCCGCTCGATCCCATGAGCCGGACGGCACCATGCCGTCGCTCCCCCACAGGATGCCCGACCGGGCCACGGCGACGTGGGAACCTGTGCGGGTGATCGTCGCCGGGATCAGCGAGGCCGTCGGACAACTCGGCGTCTCCCACGTGGTCATGGTCTACGTCTCGATCATGATGCTGGTCGCTGCCGAGGCCCTGCTGCCCATCCTGCCGGGCGAGACCGTGGTGGTGACCGCGGCGACCGTGGCGAGCCAGGGTGGCCTGTCGATCGGGTGGGTGTTCGTCGCCGCCTGGATCGGGGCCTTCCTCGGCGACGTGTTCCTCTACGGGATCGGACGGCTCGGCAGCGAGCGCTTCGAGCGGTGGCTCAGCCGGGGTATCGGGGAGGAACGCTTCGACGGTGGCCGCTACTTCTTCCGCCGGTACGGCCAGCCGTTCTTGATCGTCGGCCGGTTCATCCCCGGGCTGCGGGTGGTCAACGCCCTCACCGCCGGAGCCCTCGAGATGCGGCTGCGGCGCTACCTGGCGGCGGAGATCCCCGGATCGGGCCTGTGGGCCCTGTACGCGTCGTGGCTCGGCTACGCCGTGGGCACCCGGCTCGAGGGCAGCATCTGGCTGTCGCTGGCCGTGTCGATGCTGGCCACGGTGGTGCTGTCGCTGGTGGTCGGGGTGTTCTGGCGCAAGGCCCAGGCAGAACGGCGCGCCGAGGAGACGGCAGCGGGAGCCGCCACCCCCCACGGGTAGCGCAGCGCCGGCCGATGGAGGGTGCCCGGTGGAGGGCCCGCGGTCAGTCCAGGTCGTAGCGGTACACGTTTGTGGTCCGCTGCTGGAACCCGATCCGCTGGTAGAGGCGGTTGGCCGCTTCCCGGCTGGGTCGGGACGTCAGATCGACCGTGGTGGCCCCTGCGACACGGGCCCGGTCCAGGGCCTCCTGGTTGAGGGCCTCGCCGACCCCGCGGCCCCGTGCGGCGTCGTCGACCACCACGTCCTCGATCCACGCCCGCAACCCGGTGGGGATACGGAAGACGGCCAACGTCAGCGCGCCGAGCACGGTGCCGTCGTCGTCGACCGCGAGCAGCAGTTGGGTGGCCGGGGCGGCGATGATCTCGGCGAGCTCGGCCGCGGTCGGCGGGGGGTTCGACGAGGACAGCTGCGGGATCAGCGTGGCGAAGGCGCGCACCAACTCGTCGGTGACGGTCGTGGCTTCGACGATCTGCATGGTCGGGCAACCTACCCGCTCCGACCGCCCGGCCCCGACCGGCGCAGCCCCCGGCGAGCGGTGCCGGCGCAGCCCCGGCAGGTAGGGTGGTCAGCGCATGGAGTCTCTTCGCTGGTCGAATCGACCACAGCTGCAGCGGCCCGTCCTGATCGCCGCCTTCGAGGGCTGGAACGACGCAGGCGACGCGGCGACCACCGCCGTCCGGTTCCTGGCCGAACGCTGGCGCGCCCGGCCCTTCGCCACCATCGAGGCCGAGGAGTTCTTCGACTTCACCACCCACCGGCCCCTGGTGCAGCTCGACGAGGACGGCCGTCGATCCATCACCTGGCCACGGAACCGCTTCCTGTCGGCATCAGTGCCCGGGTTCGGCGACGTGATCCTGCTCGACGGCACCGAGCCGGCGTTGATGTGGCGCACGTTCTGCCGGCAGATCGCCCACGTGGTGGAGAGCTACGACGTCTCGATGACCCTGACCCTCGGCGCACTGATCTCCGACGTGGCCCATTCCCGTCCGGTGGACGTATTCGGCAGCAGCGCCGACGCTGCGCTGTCGGAACGGTTCCACTTCGAACCGTCGACCTACGAGGGTCCCACCGGCATCGTCGGGGTGCTGCAGACCGTGCTGCACGAGGCCGGGGTCCCGTCGGGCTCGCTGTGGGCCGCCGTCCCCAGCTACGTGCACGGCTCCCCCTCCCCCAAGGCGGCGCTGGCCTTGGTCGACAAGCTGGCCAACCTGCTCGATGTCGGCCTGCCCACGACCGACCTGCAGATCGCCACTGCGGCCTACGAACGCCAGGTCAACAAGCTGGTCTCCGACGACGAGGAGACCATCGAGCTGGTACGCAAGCTCGAGCAGCGCTACGACGAGATGAGCGACCCCGCCGGCCTCGTCGAAGAGGTCGAGCAGTTCCTGCGCGAACGCCTCGACGAGTAGGCCGAAGCGGTTCGGGCAGCACCGGGCCGGACCCGGCTCAGCCGGCGTGCGGCTTCCACACGTCGGGACGTGGCTCGTCGAAGAACACCTCGAACGGCTCGCCCCGGATGGCCTGGAACACCAGCTCCCACAGGTTCCCGCTGCCGGCGAGCGGTTCGGGCAGACGGTCGGGTGCGAAGAACCCGGCATCGAGGGTCTCGAGGGGATGTGGGGCGAGTTCGCCACCGACCGCCTCGCACACGAACACCACCGAGTACAGCGGAACCCGGGTGAACCCGCGTCGCATACCGTCGAGTACGCCGAGCACCCCGCGTACCTCGCAGATGATGCCGGTCTCCTCGCGGACCTCCTTCACCGCCACCTCGGCCGGCGAGTAGCCGATGTCGGCCCAACCCGTCGGATACAGCCAGACGCCCGAGTCGGATCGTTGGATCAGCAGCAGCTCACCGGCGGCGTTGCCCACCACCGCACCGACGGCGACCTTCGGGGTGGCATAGCCGGAGCTGCCCTGACCGACCATCCGCATCCATTCGGCGACGCGATGGTGCGGGTCGAGCTCGTGGTCGGCATGGGCGCGGATGTCGCCGGCGATGGCCAGGATCTCCTCGAACCGCTCCCGCTCGTAGAGGCTCTGGGTGAACCCGAGCCCGGTGCGAGCCACGCCGGCGAGCGCCTCGCTCCAACGGATGAGTTCCTGAGAGGTGACCCGTTCCATGGACGGCCACGGTACTGGCCATCCGGACGGGTGGCCGTCCAGCCGTCCGGCGCTACAGGCCGCCACCGATGGCGTAGGTCAGGGCCCGCTCGATCTCCGCCAGGTAGCCGGCATCGGTGATCTTGCCGCCACCGGCACCACGCACGTAGAACGCGTCCACCACGTGGTCGCCCAAGGTCTGCACCTTGGCCGAGCGGATGTCCAGGTCGAGCTCGGCCATGGCCGTGGTGATGCGGTAGAGCAGCCCGATGGCGTCGAGCGCTCGCACCTCGAGCACCGTCGAGGAGGCCGAGGCGTCGTTGTCGAAGATGATCTTGTTGTCGAAGGGCGCCCAGGCCCTGGCCTGGCGAGGCCGGCGCCGGCCGTAGGTCCGGGCCCGCTCGGCGAGCCGGGCCCGCAACGCGAGTTGTCCCGACAACGCCTTGTCGAGCTCGGTCCGGATGCGCGGCCACGGCGGCATGTCCTCGAACTGGGACTCGACCCGGAAGGTACACAGGGCGGAGCCGTCGTCGTCGGAGTATGCCTCGGCTGCGAGCACGTCGAGTCCGGCGAGCGCCAGCACGCCCGCCACCTTGGAGAACAGGCCGGGACGGTCGGCGTCGATGACGGTCAGGGTGTGGCCCTCGGCCTGGATCGCGTACTGCTTCGCCGCCATCGCCCGCAGCTGTTCGGTGGTCGGGAACTGGGTGGCGATGGCATCGCTGATCGCCCCACCCCCGAGCACGTGGGCGCACTTGTCCACGAGCTCGCGAACCAGGCCCGCCTTCCATTCCCCCCACGCGGCCGGCCCGGTGGCGATCGAGTCGGCTTCGGTCAGACCGTGCAGCAGCCGCAGGGTCGACGACGTCCCGACGGTGTCGGCCACCCCCGTGATGGTGGCGTCGTCGGCGAGGTCGCGACGGGTGGCGACGTCGGGCAGCAGCAGGTGCAGCCGGACCATGTCGACCAGTGTCGCGACGTCGGTCGGGCCGAACCCCATGCGCTCGCCGATGACCTCGACCAGCTCGATACCGATCTCGGTGTGGTCGCGCTCGGGGTAGCCCTTGCCGATGTCGTGCAGCAACGCGCCGATCACCAGCAGGTCGGGCCGGTCGACCCTCGCGACGAGGTGGGCGGCGCCGGCGGCAGCCTCACACAGGTGCCGGTCCACGGTGAAGCGGTGGTACGCGTTGCGTTGGGGGCGGCTGCGGCACGGCGCCCACTCGGGGATGACCGTGGTGAACAGCCCCCAGTGATCGAGGCTCTCCACCACCGGGATCATCGGCGGGCCGCAGCGCAACAACTCGACGAAGCGGGCCCGGACCTCCTCCGGCCACGGGTCGGGGAAGGCGACGTCCGCCGCGGCCAGCAGCTCGAGGGTGCCACGGGCGATGCGCACCTCGTTGTGGGCCGCAGCAAGGGCCACGTCGAGCAGTTGCGTGGCGAAGCCGGCCGGGTCCGTGCTGACCGGCGCATCGAGATGCAGCTGGCCGTCGCGTAACGTCACCCCGTTGCCGAGGCGGCGTTCACGGGGCCGGCGACGGAACCGCGAGCCGCCGAGGGACACCCGGTCGAAGGCGTCGTCGGTCAGCCACTCGATGGCCCGGGCCGCACCGGCGAGCGCCGCCATGAGGGCATCGGCGTCGGCGTAGCCGAGGGCGGCGGCCACCGCATCCTGGTCCTGCAACAGCAGCACGTCGCTGGGCCGGGCGAGGCGTCGGTGCAACGCCACCCGGATCTCGAGCAGCACGGTGCAGGCATCGTCGTAAACCTTGCGGTCGGGGCGCAGCAGGCCGGGCTGCAAGGCCTCCAGCCACCGCAGAACGTGGGAGTCCCGCAGACCGCCGCGACCGAGCTTGATGTCCGGCTCCAGCACGAAGGCGACCTCGCCCGGCGTGACCGTGCGCTGCAGGAGCGCTTCGCGCAGGCTCGGCAGCCAGCGGTTGGCGCTGCGTACCCACTGGGCCCGTGCGCCGCGCAGCAGCTCCTCGGCCAGCGCGGCGTCCCCGGCGATCAACCGGGTGTCCAAGCAGGCGGTGGCGGAGTCGAGCTCCTCCTCCGCGAGCCGTAGCGCCTCCTTCACCGTGGGCGTGGCGTGCCCGAGCTTCAGGCCGGTGTCCCAGATCGGGTACCACAACCGCTCGGCGATGGCGCCCACGTCGACCCGCTGATCGTGCAGCAGCAGCAGGTCGAGATCGGAATGGGGGCACAGCTCCTTGCGCCCGAACCCGCCGACGGCGACCAGGGCCACGCCCTGCGGTGCCCCGGTGGCGCTCTGGTAGAGCTGACGGAGCCAGCGGTCGATCCGGCTGGTGTAGGCCCGGCAGAAGGCGACACCGCCCAGCGATTCGTCCTGGAGGATGTCGTCACGGACCAGTTGCGCCACGGGACCCCTTCACGATCGGGCGCGGCGGCAGGACGCAGCCGGCATCGGGAGGCCTCGATCGTAGGACGCCGGCACCGTCCGGGGTCAGACGGCGTCGGTGTCGCGCTCGCTGGTGCGGATCCGCACGGCGAGCTCGACATCGGTGATCCACACCTTGCCGTCGCCGATCTTGCCGGTACGGCCGGCGTCGACGATGGCGTCGGCCACCCGGTCGGCCACCGCTGCCTCGCACAGCACCTCGACACGGACCTTCGGCTGGAAGTCGACCTGGTACTCGGCCCCGCGGTACACCTCGGTGTGGCCGCCCTGACGGCCGAAGCCCTGGACCTCGGTCACCGTCATGCCCTGCACCCCGGCGGCCTTCAGGGCGTCCTTGACGTCGTCGAGCTTGAAGGGCTTGACGATCGCTGTCACCAACTTCAGCATGCGCCCACCCTAGGCCTTCGCAGGTGGACGCGTCCCGCCCCGGCCGACCTGCGCCGGACACCGGGCCGCGTTCCACGCCCACGGCGCGGCCGGCGCTCAGGACGCGGAGAGCAGCCGCCGCGCCGCGACCTGGACCGGATCCCACAACGGCGAGACCGGCGGCGCATAGGCGAGGTCGAGCCCGACGAGGTCCTCGGCGGTCATCCCTGCGGTGATCGCCGTCGCCACCACGTCGATCCGCTTGCCGGCACCGTCCTGCCCGACGATCTGACAGCCGAGCAACCGGCCGCTGCCGACCTCGGCCAGCATCTTGACCGTCATCGGATGTGCCCCGGGCAGGTACCCGGCGCGGTTGGTGGCCTCCACGGTGGCGCTGACCACGCGGAACCCCGCGGCCGCGGCCTCGCGTTCGTTGAGCCCGGTGCGGGCCACCTCGGTCGAACAGACCCGGGTCACCGCGGTGCCCACCGCCCCGCCGAAGGTGGCGTATCCCCCGCCGAGGTTGATGCCGGCGACCCGCCCGGTCTTGTTGGCGATGGTGCCCAACGCCAGGTACACCGGGCGTTGGGTGATGCGATGGAAGGTCTCGGCGCAGTCGCCGGCGGCGTAGACGCCCTCTGCGCCGGCGGCCTGGCGGCGGTCGACGCGGATCGCACCGCCCGCACCGAGCGCCAAGCCGGCATCCGCCGCCAGCGCCGCGTTGGGTGCGACGCCGATCCCGAGCACCACCAGGTCGGCGACGATCGGCCCCTCGGCGGTGAGCACCCGGCCCGGTTCGAACCCGGTGACCTCGAGGCCGGTACGCACGGCGATGCCGTGACGCCGCATGGCCTCCTCCACCCGGACCGCCATGTCGGCATCGAGGCTGGCCATGACGTGGGCGCCCCGGTCCACGACGGTGACGACCGCCCCCCAGCGCACGAAGGCCTCGGCCAACTCCAGGCCGATGTACCCGCCCCCGACCACCACCACGTTCGAGCACCGGGCGGCCTTGGCGTGGGCCAGCAGATGGCCGGCGTCGTCGAGCGTCTGGACCCCGTGCACGAACCCGGCGTCGATCCCCGGCAGATCGGGCCGGATCGGCCGGGCCCCGGTGGCGAGGTGCAACAGGTCGAAGCCGAGTGTGATGTCCCGCTCGTGGGCGTGATCACGCACGGTCACCCGCCGGGCGTCGAGGTCGATCGCCACGGCCTCGTGGCGCATGCGGACGTCGATCCGGTGCTCGGTGCGGAACTGCTGCGGGGTGCGGGCCACCAGTTCGTCGAGCGACGCCACCTCGCCACCGATCACGTACGGGATCCCGCATGCCGAATAGGACGTGTAGCCGCCCTTCTCCAAGGCCACGATCTCCAGATCGGGCCGTAGGCGCCGGGCGGTCGCCGCCGCCGACATCCCCGCGGCGTCGCCGCCGATCACGATGAGCCGTTCAGCCATGGGCGGCGACGCTACTGGCTCACCCCACGATGACGGTCCGCACAGCCCGGGTGGCACGGCCCCTCCGGCGGTCGGGCCGTTCCGGCCGCGCAGGGTCTCGACGGTTGCGCTGCGGGCACCCGAAGGGCCCAGGCTCAGGACGGGTTCGCCAACCGCCGGAAGAACACCGAACGGGCCAGCACCTCGGCGACCCCGGCGGCCGTCGCAGCGCTCGCCGTGACCTCGTCGACATGGGCCACGAAGCCGATCAGGAGCGCCCGGCAGCCGCCCAACGCCTCGATGACCCCCGGGCGAGCGAGGTCGACCAGCGCCACGTCGTGCTCGCCGAGCCCGGCCAACTCCGCCGGTCCACGCAGGAACGACACCTCCGGCCGGGCCGCGCTGATGCGACTGCGATCCATCAGGTCGGTGACGAGGGCCACCAGGCGGCCTCCGGGGCCCACCGCCGGCCAGGCTCCGGCGCTCACGGGCGGCCCCGCCGCCGGGTCAGCACCACGTGCGCCTTCGCCGCGCCCCACACCAGGCCCGGCTCGTGCAGGGACTCGTCGATGTCGGCGAAGCTGGCCGGCGACAGGTCGTAGTCGTCGTCGGGGAAGTTGCGCTCGGCGAAGTCGTCGCGCACCAGCGGTGGCACACCGGCCGCCCGCAGCACCGCCGTGGGGTAGGCCACCGCCCGGCGCAGCACGGCAAGGGGCCCGGTGCGCTGGGCGTCGACGTCGGCCTGCAGCAACTCGCGCAGCCGGGCCACCACCACGATCGCGGCTTCCCTCCCGGCCTCGGCCGAGGCGGCCCGCAATGCGGGGGCAGGTTCAGCGCCGGTGTAGTCGACCCAACGACGGGCCACGCTGCGCTCGACCCACGGCCCGATGGCCGCGTCGGCTGCGGTGATCAACGCTTCGGCGTAGCCGGCGAGCAGCTGTTCGGCCGCTCCGGCGCCGGCCGCGACGCCGCCCGAACGGCCACCGGGATCGCGCAGGTCCCCCATCAGTCCGTCCGGCCCGTCATCGCGCCCAGTTCCCGCGTCCGTGCGACTCAGCGGGCGGCATCGGTCAGCGCCTGGTTGAGGTTCCCCGACCGCAGGCCCTCGAGATCCACGGTGACGTAGCGATAGCCGGCCGCGTGCACCGCGGCCACCACCTGCTCGCATCGGTCGACGAGCCCGGGCAGGTCCTCGAGCGGCACCTCGATACGGGCCGTATCCCCGTAGTGGCGCACCCGGACCGCAGCGAAGCCCATCCGGTGCAGCGCCGCCTCGGCCCGGTCGAGCTGGGAGAGCAGCTGCACCGAGACCTCGGTGCCGTAAGGCAGGCGGGAGGCCAGGCACGCCGCCGCCGGCTTGTCCCAGATCGACAGGCCGAGCGCCCGGGCGTGGTCGCGCACCGCGGCCTTGGTCAGGCCGGCCTCCACCATGGGGAACGCCGCGCCGCGCTCCGCAGCGGCCCGCTGGCCGGGGCGGTGATCACCGAGGTCGTCGAGGTTGACCCCGAGCAGCACCGTGGCGCCGAGCGGCGCGGCGAGGGGCTCGAGCGCATCCATCAGGGCGCTCTTGCAGTGGTAGCAACGGTCGCCGTCGTTGTGGCGGTAGGCGGCCCGCTCCAGCTCGTCGGTCTCGACCTCGACCCAGCGCAGGCCCCAGGCGGCGGCCAGCTCGGCGCAGGCCCGCCGTTCGTCAGCGGCCAGCGACGGCGACACCGCGGTCGCCACCAGGCATCGGTCGGCCCCGAGGGTGTCGTGGGCGACCTTGGCCAGCAGCCCCGAATCGACGCCGCCGGAGAAGGCCACCACCACCGCCGGGTGGGCGGTGAGGATCCGGCGGAGATCGTCGAGGGTGCTCACCGACGTCGACACTACCGCCCCGGACCCGGTCCGTCGCCACGGGAGCGGCCGGGTAATCCCGACACCGCGAAGGGAGCGGGGACAGGACCTATACTCCGGCGATCCAGGGGGAGCACCCATCCTGCGACCGGGGAGCAGACTGTTCGTGCGGAACAGGATCATCGGGTGGACGGCAACCGTGATCGCGCTGTTGGTGACGATCGTGGCTCTCGCCGCCCCGGCTGCGGCCCGCCAGGACGGCGCCGAGTCCGTCGTCGGCAAGGTGTTCAACGAGAAGCTCGTCGAGGACCGCACCACCCGTGACCCGGTGCCCGGCGTGGCCATCCGGGTGACCACCCCCGACGGGGCGGTGGTCGGCGAGGCCGTGACCGACGCCGACGGGACCTACACCATCGCGCTGCCCGGCCCCGGCGACTACGTGCTGTCGATCGACCCCGACTCGCTGCCCGACGGGGTGGCGGCCAAGGCCGGCGACGAACAGCGCACGGTCTCGGTCGCCCCCGGTCAGCAACTGATCGGCAACTTCTTCCTGGGCGAGGACACCCGCAAGGTCGAATCGCGCTGGTCGCGGCTGCCCCAGTCACTCTTCGACGGGCTGTTCTTCGGACTGATCATCGCCATCGCCTCCGTGGGGTTGTCGCTGATCTACGGCACGACCGGGCTGTCGAACTTCGCCCACGGCGAGATGGTCACCTTCGGGGCGGTGATGGCCTGGGTCTTCAACCGCACGTTCGGGGTACCGCTCATCCTCGCCACCGTGTTGGCGGTGATCTGCGGGGTCGCCGTCGGCTTCCTGTTCGACAAGGCGGTGTGGGCCCAGCTGCGCCGTCGACGCATCGGGCTCACCTCGCAGATGATCGCCTCCATCGGCCTCGCCCTGTTCTTCCGGTACCTCATCCAGTACCTGTTCGGGCCGAAGACGGAGTCCTACGGGGAGTTCCAGAACCAGACCGATCCCATCGACCTCGGCGTCGTGGAGTTCCCGCCCCGGGTGCTCGTGACCATCGTGATCAGCCTCGTGGCCCTGGGCGGCGTGGCGGTGTTCCTGCTGCGAACCCGCTTCGGCAAAGCCGTCCGGGCGGTCAGCGACAACCCTGACCTGGCCTCGGCCACCGGTATCAACACCAACCGGATCATCGCCGTGGTGTGGGCGCTGGGCGGGGGCTTGGCGGCGCTGGGCGGGGTGCTCGTCGGGCTCGACCAGAAGGTCTCCTGGGACCGCGGGGCGGCGATCCTGTTGCTGATGTTCGCCGCCATCACCCTCGGGGGGCTGGGCAGCGCCTTCGGGGCGCTGGTCGGCAGCCTGGTGATCGGCCTGGCCGTCGAGCTGTCGGCCTGGTTGTTCCCCGACTACATCGACCTGAAGCGAACCGGAGCGCTCATCGTGCTGATCCTGGTCCTGCTGATCAGGCCCCAGGGCATCCTCGGCCAGCGGGAGCGGGTGGGATGAACTGGCCCCTGATCATCTCCAACACCCTGTTCACCGCCATCAGCATCCAGGCGATCGCCTACGTGCTGGCGGCAATCGGTCTGAACATGCACTTCGGCTTCACCGGGCTGCTGAACTTCGGACAGGCGGCGTTCGGTGCCGTCGGCGCCTACACCTTCGCCGTGCTGGCCGGCCAGGGCATCCCCTGGCCCGCCTCGGGAGAGCCCCCGTGGCCGTTCGGCCAACCGTGGCCATGGTGGGCCGCGGCCCTGGCCGTGATCCCTGCGGCGATGGTCCTCGCCCTGCTGCTCGGTATCCCCACCCTGCGGCTGCGGGCCGACTACCTGGCCATCGTCACCATCGCGGCCGCCGAGATCATCCGCCAGGCGCTGATCGCCCCCAAGCTCGACGAACGCTTCGGCACCGGCGGTGCCGACGGCCTGCAGGGCTTCACCGGCGGTATCGAGAAGATCAACCCGTGGAACGGGCGGACCTTCTACCTGTGGAAACAGCCCTTCGACGGACACCAGGCGTTCATGATCGTCGCCGGCTGGTCGCTGGTGGCGCTGTGTTCGGTCGGCATGTGGCTGTTGATGCGCAGTCCCTGGGGCCGCGTGCTCAAGTCCATCCGCGAGGACGAGGACGCCGCCCGCAGCCTGGGCAAGAACGTGTTCGCCTACAAGATGCAGAGCCTCATCATCGGCGGCGTCATCGGCGCCTTCGCGGGCGTCGTGTTCGCCGTGGGCGGGCGGGCCGCGGCCCCCAACGACTACGCCACCGCCTTCACCTTCTTCGCCTGGACCGTGCTGATCCTCGGCGGCGCCGGTCGGATCAAGGGCCCCATCGTCGGTGGACTGATCTTCTGGCTCATCATCGGGTTCACCGAGGTCTTCCTGTCCCAGGTGACCCGCAACAAGGTGGTCCCGACCTGGTTGGTCAACGAGAACAACTTCGGACTGCTGCGCTTCATGTTCGTGGGACTCGGCCTGGCGACCCTGGTGGTGTTCCGGCCCCAGGGAATCTTCGGTGACCGACGGGAGCAGGCGTTCGATGTCCGCTGAGACCATCCCCGTCCCCCAACCGGCCGACGGCGCCGCTGGTCCCCTGGCCGGGATCGCCCACGAGCCCGGCGTGGCCAAGCCGGACCCGCTGCTGGTGGTCGACGGAATGCGGCGCGCCTTCGGTGGCCTCGTCGCCGTCGACGTCGCCCACGTCGAGTTCCAGCGCGGGTGCATCACCGGGCTGATCGGTCCCAACGGCGCCGGCAAGACCACGTTCTTCAACCTCATCACCGGGTTCGACACCCCCGATGCCGGCACGTGGAGCTTCGACGGCAAGCCGATCCGCAAGGCCAGCCCCTACCGGTTGGCCCGCTCCGGCATGGTCCGAACCTTCCAGCTCACCAAGTCGCTCACCCGGCTGTCGGTGCTGGAGAACATGAAGCTCGGCGCGCTCGACCAGCGGGGCGAGTCGGTGTTCGCCGGGCTGCTGAAGCCGTTGTGGCGCGACCAGGAACGCGAGATCGAGCAACGGGCCGACGACCTGCTGCAGCGGTTCAAGCTCGACCACATGCGCGAGGAGTTCGCCGGGAACCTCTCCGGCGGGCAGCGCAAGCTGCTGGAGATGGCCCGGGCGCTGATGGCCGACCCCAAGCTGATCATGCTCGACGAGCCGATGGCCGGGGTGAACCCGGCATTGACCCAGAGCCTGCTGGGCCACGTGAAGGAACTGCGGGCCGAGGGCCGTACGGTGATCTTCGTCGAGCATGACATGGACGTGGTCAACGACATCAGCGACTGGGTGGTGGTCATGGCCGAGGGGCGGGTCCTGGCCGAGGGGCCGCCGGCGAGCATCGGGGCCAACCCTGCGGTCATCGACGCCTATCTCGGCGCCCACCACGATCTCGACCTGGGGGACGAGCAATGAGCGACGGCATGCCGGGGTCCACCACGCCGGTCATCGAGGTCACCGATGTCGTCGCCGGCTACGTGCCCGAGGTCAACATCCTCAACGGCTGCAACCTGGTGTTGGGTGCCGGCGAGTTCGTCGGCATCATCGGGCCCAACGGCGCCGGCAAGTCGACCCTGCTCAAGGCCGTACTGGGGCTGGTGAACATCCGGTCCGGTACGGTACGGCTGTCGGGCGAGGACATCACCGGTCGCAAGCCCCACGAGCTGGTGGAGCGGGGCGTGGGCTTCGTACCCCAGACCCGCAACGTGTTCCCCAGCCTCACCGTCACCGAGAACCTCGAGATGGGCTGCTTCCTCAAGCCCGCCCTGTTCAAGGAGCGGCTGGCCTACGCCTTCGAGCTGTTCCCCCGCCTCGGCGAACGGGCCGACTTCCGGGCCGGCGCACTCTCCGGCGGTGAGCGCCAGATGGTGGCCATGGGTCGGGCGCTGATGCTGAACCCCAGCGTGCTGCTGCTCGACGAGCCGTCCGCCGGCCTCTCCCCCGCCCTACAGGACCAGGTGTTCCTGCAGTGCCGGACCATCAACCGCACCGGCGTGGCCATTCTGATGGTCGAGCAGAACGCCCGGCGGTGTCTGCAGGTGGCCGACCGGGGCTACGTACTCGACCAGGGCCGCGACGCCTACACCGGGCCGGGACGCGCTCTGCTCGAGGACCCCAAGGTCATCGAGCTGTACCTCGGCACCCTCGCCCGGGCCCGCACCGGCGGCAGCTGACCGCAGACGCAGCGGTGCCCCGGCCGTTCCGACCGGGGCACCGACAATGTTTCGATCCAGTTCAGGATCAGCTCGGCGAGGCCGAGGTCACTGACCCTTCTCGAAGCTCTCGCCCAGGGCGTTGCCCATGTTGCCGTCGACGCCGTACACCGCCACCTTGGTGGGGCCGACACCGGCTTCGACCATGGTCGAGAGGATCTTCGAGGTCTCCTCGAAGCCGATGATGACGATCGCATCGGGCTTCTGGGCCTTGATCTCGTTGACCTCGGCGTTGAACTTGTCGGCCTTCTCGTCGTAGGTCTTGGTGATGACCACCTTCGAGCCGGCCTGGGTCAGCGCCTTGGTCAGCGACTCGGCGAGCCCGACGCCGTAGGAGTCGTTCCGGTTGATGATGGCCACGTTCTTGTGCCCGTCACCGGAGACCACCTTGCCCAGCACCGCACCCTGCAGCAGGTCGGACGGGGCGGCACGGAAGTACAGGCCCTTGTCCTTGTAGGTGGTGAACGTCGGCGAGGTGTTGGCGGGCGAGAACTGCACCACGCCGGCACCGGTGATCTTGTCGATCACCTTGAGCGACACCCCGGACGAGGCGGCGCCGACGATGGCGTCGACCTTCTCCGCCAGCAGGCGGTCGGTGGTCTGGTTCACGGTGTCGGTGGTGGCGTCGCCACTGTCACCCTTCACGCCGACGATCGGCTTGCCGAGCACCCCGCCGGCGGCGTTGATCTCGGCGACTGCGAGGTCGAAGCCGGCGAACTCGGGCGGGCCGAGGAAGGCAAGGCTGCCGGTCTGCGGCAGGATGGTGCCGATCTTCAGCTCGCCGTCACCGGCGCGGGTGCCCTCGACCGGCACGTTCGCCACGTCAAGGTCCTTGGGGGCGTCGGCCAGCTCGAACTTGGTGGCGGCGTCGTCGATGCGGTTGTCCTTGCCGAACACCTGCACGCCGTAGCTGGCCTTGATCGGCTCACCGGCGCCGGAGAACTCGAGCGGGCCGGACTTGCCGTCGTAGTCGGGGTCGCCGCCCTTGGCGATGATCGCCTTGCAGCTGGTGAAGTCGGTGCACTTCTCGCCGCCGCGAGTGATGCCGTTGATCTCCTTGGCGTAGTCGATGCCGTCGGTCTTGGCCTTCTCGACGGCCAGGGCGATGATCGTCACAGCGTCGTAGGACTCTGCGGCGTAGGTGTAGTCCTTCAGCGGCTGGTTGCCGCCCTTGACCCATGCGTCGTTCAGCTTCTTCTTGAACTCGTCGCTCAGCTTGACGAGCGGCAGGGTGCCCTTCATGCCGGCCAGCTGGCCGGCCGTTGCACCACCGGCGGCGGCGGCAGCGGTGGTGGTCGCACCGCCCTCCTCCGAAGCCCCTTCTTCCGCCTTGTCGCTCCCGCCACATGCCGCGCCGACCAGAGCAAGGCCGAGCACTGCAGCACCGAGCTGCATCCACGGTTTCCTCATCGTTTCCGTCTCCTCTCCCCGGCGACGGTCACATCGCGCACATGCGCGCGCGATTCGCGTCCCGTACACCGGCGCGCAGCATAGGGGTTGACTCCCCCGAAGTTGGCGCGCTCGCTCGGGTTCAGACCGACAAAAGGTCGAGGACCTCGTCGAGCGAGCCGCTGACCCCGCTGATGAACCGACCGAAGATGCCGTAGACCGCCGACGCCTCGTCGAAACGCATGGTGTACACGACGGCCTTGAGGTCGTCGGGATGGTTGGCGAAGAGGGTGACGCCCCACTCGTAGTCGTCGAGGCCGGTCGACGCGGTGACCAGCTGCGAGATGCGCTCGCCGAAGGCCCGGCCCGAGTGGCCGTGCTCCTCCATCATCGAACGCCGATCGTCGAAGTCTTCGCGGAACCAGTTGGCGCCCGGATCGCGCCGCTTCGACATCGGGTAGAAACACCAGGCCCGCTTGCCGGGCGGGGGCAGACGCTTGGGGTACAGCCGCATCTGCTGCATGGCCTCGGGCACCCCGGACGCCACGGCGTACTCGGAGACCTCGGTGACCGACACGAAGCTGTCGACCAGCTCCACCCCGGCACAACGGGAGGCGGACTGCAGTTGGCGCAGGACCACCGCATCGCGGTGCAACGCCATGAGGCACAGATCGGCCTTGTGGCCGAGCACCGCCACCGGCACCAGCATGCCGCCGGCATGTTCGAACCGGGCGCAGGCCGCTTCCAGCGCCGCACGGTCGAACGAGGCGGTCAGCTTGCCGAACAGGTGCACCACGGTCAGCCCGACCGAGACCTCGAGCGGTTCCGTCATGGGCCGAAGCCTACCGATCGGGCGTGGCGGGCACGTGCTCCGGCGCGTACAGCGACAACCGCCGGCCGCGCACGAACCCGGCGAGGGTCATACCGGCGGCACGGGCGGTGCCCACCGCCAACGACGAGGGCGCACTCACGGCGATCAGCAGCGGGAAGCCGGCCGCCCAGGCCTTCTGCACCAGCTCGAAGCTGGCCCGGCTGCTGACGAACAGGCCCAGCTCGGAGGCGGGCAGCCGGCTGCCGAGCAGCAGGTGGCCGACGACCTTGTCGACCGCGTTGTGCCGGCCGATGTCCTCGCGGACCACGACCAGGTTGCCGTCGGCGTCGAAGGCGGCGGCGGCGTGCACCGCCCCGGTCCGCTCGAACAGCGGCTGGTGGGCCCGCACCGCCTCGGCCACCGCACCCAGCCGGCCGAGATCGACCGGGGGACGGACGGGCAACGGATCGAGCCGCTGGGCCAGCTCGGCGATGGTGGTCGACCCGCACAGGCCGCAGGCCGAGGTGGTCAGGCCCAGCCGGGACACCGGAACCGGTGCCCGTCCCCCGGTCTCGACGGTGACCACGTTGAACCCGGTGTCCGCCGCACGGCTGGCCCTCGGCCCGGGTGTGGCGGCGGCGATGGGCCCCTCGCCGCAGTACCGGCAACCCAGCACCGGGAACCCGCCGAGCAACCCTTCGGAGTGGCAGAACCCGACGGCGAGCTCGAAGTCGTGGCCGGGTGTCCGCATGGTGGTCGCCACCAGGTGACCGTCGAGCTGGATGGCCAAGGGCTCCTCGACGATCAGCTCGTCGGGGCGCCGCGACAGCACACCGTCGTCGTAGGTGTGGATCAGCACCTGGTCACTGCGGCGCCGCGGGCTCATGGCCCAACGTTACCGGCGGGCCGGACCGAGGCCTCCGACGGCCGACGGCCGACGACCGACGACCTGGCCCGGGACGCCGGGCGCGGCTGTGTGCGTCAGCGGCGTTGCAGCACGGCGACCAGGTGCGGCTGCAACGGCAGGCCTACCGAGCCCATCGCCACCTCGTAGCGCAGCTCGTCGCCCCGCAGCTCGAAGCGCCGGCTGGTGGTCCGCACGTCCTTGGCGGTGGTGGTCAACGCGATCGTCCGGCTGGCCAGGTCGAGATCGAAGCCACCGGCGACGGGGTGCACGCGACCTTCGAGGATCTCGGCGATGCCCGTGGGGTGGGCCAGGACGACCTCGATCGTGAGGCCGTCGCCGACCCAACGCCAGTAGCCGGACTCGGCGTGCAACGGCCGGTCCTCGGTGGCGTGACGGGTGCGTTGCTGATAGGCCAGGAACGGCTTGGTCGGCACCGCGGCGAAGGTGATCTCCTCGCTGTACCCGAACGGCGCGATGGTCGGGTAGTGGCCGCTGCCGGTGCCGGACCACGTGCCGAGGAGTTGATCGAGCGGGCCGCTCATCGCCCACCGCCGACGGGCCGGACGCGGGAAGGACGACGAGATGCAGACATGCCCGTGACTGTTGCACACCTGCTGCCGTCGGGGAACCACGGACGGTCGGTACGGTTCGGTCGAGGCGGGGATCGGGTTTGCCGCAGCGGCACCCGGCCCTCAGGGAAAGGCCGGGCGCCACCTGCGTTGGATCAGTATTCGGTCACCCTCAGAGCTTTATGGATGGGTCGATGAACTCGTTCGTGACGATGTCCGACGGCTCGAGATCGTCCTTCACCTTGCCACCGGCCTGCTTGTAGATGGGCAGCGCCTTCTTGATGAACTCGGCCACCCGCGCCTCGTCGTGGTCGCCGAGCGTCTGGTCGGGCCCGTTGCCGACGATGCCGAGCTTGCGCATCTGCGCCACCGCGTAGTCGGCCACGCCTTGGCTGTACACCCAGCCGGTGTTGTACTGCTTCACCAGGTCGAGGATGAGCGTGTCGGTGCGGGCCGGGTTGTCCAGGAAGTCGACCTGGGCCTGCTGGATGACCGGGACGAGCTTCTTCAGGCAGGGTGCCAGCGTGTCCCGCTCGGCGCTGCGGATGACCAGCGACTGGGCGTAGGGCTGCCAGCCGGTGTCGTGGATCAGCTGGTAGGCGACGTCGCGGCCCCAGTTCTTGACCTCGTTGCGGTAGATGTACGGCTCGGCGGAGGCGAAGCCCTGCTGGGCGATCTTGCCCTGCTGGGCCACGAACACGCCCGGGGTACCGTCGTAGGAGCCGTCGACCTGGGCCTTGTCCAGCACCCCCGAACCGACGAGGTACTGCATGAACGCGATGCCCTCGAAGGTCCGCACCTTGGCCCCGGTCGCCTTCAGATCCGCGATGGTCCGAACCTGCGGATAGGTGGCGGGGTCCCACATGATGATCTGCGGGTTGATGTCGAGGCCCGCCATGACCGACAGGGTCGGCAACGTGGCATAGCGCTGCACGATGCCGTCGGTGTTGGCGAAGCCCAGCATGATGTCGGTGTTCTCGTAGAGGTAGGCACCCACCGGCTTGAAGCCGATGGCCGGGCCGCCCATGCGGATCTCGACGTCGACACCGGTGTCCCTGCCACCGGCCATCAGCGGGCCACGGACCCGCTTGCGGTCGGCGTCGACGGTGTACCCGTCACCGACGAGCTCGTAGACCCCGCCGTGCTCGGCCTGGGGGTTCCAGTCGGTCTGGATCACGACCCTGTCCGGGCAGACACCGGCCAGCTCGACACCGGCAGCCGTGGTGGGCACTCCGGCAGCGACGGCCGTGGTGGCCGACCCCGTCGAGTCGGACGAGACCGCCGTGTCACTGCTCCCGCCGCACGCCGCGACCACCAACGTGCTCGCCACCACCAGGGCGAACACCCGCCGGCTCCCTTGGTTGGCCATGCTCTCTCCTCGACCTGTCTGCTCGACGCCGGACCGGCACCGCCGATCCTCCGGCGGTGCGTGGGCGTGACACTCTACGGCCTCAGCGCTGACCGGTGGATTCGTGCCAGCGGCCCACCGCGAGCCGGCCGAGGAACCCGAACAGCCAGAACACCGCGATGCCCAGGCCCGCCGCCAGGATGACCGCGGCGAACATCTCGGCGTTGTCGTTGCGGGAGCGGTACACGTCGATGAGGCGGCCGATACCCGGCTCGCCCTGACGGAAGAAGAAGTCACCGACCACGGCGCCGATCACCGCCAGCCCGGCCGAGATCCGCCACCCGATGAAGATCGACGGCAGCGCCGCCGGGAACTGCAGCTTCAGCAGACGTTGCCGGCCACCGGCGCCGTGCAAGGTGAACAGGTCGTGCTGAGCGGGCTCCGCCGACAGCAGCCCGAACAGGGTGTTGGCGATGATCGGGAAGACCGCGATGATCACGCACACCAGCACCCGGGAGGTGAAGTCGAACCCGAAGAACGAGCCGATCAGCGGCACGAACGCCAGGATCGGCACCGCCTGCAACGCCACGGCGTAGGGGTAGAGCGAGCGTTCGATCCAGCGGGCCCGGCTCATCAGCACCGCCAAGCCCGTCCCGATGACGATGGCGATGGCCAGACCCAGGAAGGCGACCTGGGCCGACAACCACACCCCCTCGAACATCTGGCCCCGGATCATGGCGTTGTCGAGGAAGCCGGCGGCGATGACCCGGTGCGGGGGTGGCAGCAGGAACGCCGGCTTGCCGAACACCACATCGATGGCCCAACCCGACACCAGGTACCACAGCCCGATGAACAGGACGAACACCACGAAGGGACCCACCCGCTCGCTGCGTCGGCGCCCCCGGCCGCCCGACGCAGCGGCAGTCGCCGCAGTCGTCGCAGTCGCAGCGGACCCGGTGGTCCCGGCAGGTTCGGGCCGTGGTGCACCGGGCCGCGACGCGGTCATGTATGTGCCTCCCGCAACGCCGCCGACAGCTGCCCGGCCAGCGCCGTGAACGCTGCGTCGAAGCGCAGCGCTGCTGGGCGCGGTTGCTCGAAGGGCACCTCGAAGGAGGCCACCAGCCGGCCGGGCCGCGCCGACATGACCAACACCCGGGTCGACAGGAACACCGCCTCGTAGATCGAGTGGGTGATGAACAGCGCCGCGAAGCGCTCCGACACGAACAACCGGGCCAGTTCCTCGTTGAGGTGCTCACGGGTGATCTCGTCGAGGGACCCGAACGGCTCGTCGAACAGGAACAGCCCCGGTTTCAGGGCCAGGGACCGCGCCAGCGACGCCCGCATCCGCATCCCGCCCGACAGCTGGCGCGGGTAGCGATCGGCGAACACCTCGAGCCCGACGAGGTCGAGCACCTCGCCGGCACGGCGGGCCCGCTCGGGCTTGGCCATGCCGTGCAGCTCGGCGAACAGCTCCACGTTGCGCCGGACCGTGCGCCACGGCAGCAGCGTGGGGTCCTGGAACACGTACCCGAGATTCTCGTCGGCAACGGTGATCGTGCCCGATGCGCCGTCCAACAGGCCCGACGCCAGCCGCAACACCGTCGACTTGCCGCAGCCGGACGGGCCGATGATGGTCACGAACTCGCCCCGGCGGACCTCGAAGGACACGTCGTCGAGAGCCCGGGTGCCATCGGGGAAGACCATCGAGACCCCGTCGAAACGCAGCGCCACCGGGTCGGCGAGCTCGTCAGGGGCCATGACCCCAGTGTGACAGCTCGGCGTCGGGTGTCCCGAGCGACCCCGTCGGGGCCCGTCCCGGACGCGCCGAGGGCGCCCCGGAGGGCGCCCTCGAACCGATGCTCTGCTGACGCAGCCGGCGAACCGGTCGGATCAGAAGTCGTCCATCCCGCCGGGCATCCCGGGGGCGGCGCCGGCCTTCTCCGGGGCGTCGGTCACGACAGCCTCGGTGGTGAGGAACAGCGCCGCAATCGAGGCTGCGTTCTGCAGCGCCGAACGGGTCACCTTGGCGGCATCGATGATGCCCTTGGCCCGCAGGTCCTCGTAGACGCCGGTGGCGGCGTTGTAGCCGTTGGCGCCGTCGAGGCTCTTGACCTTCTCCACCACGACGCCGCCCTCTTCGCCGGCGTTGATGGCGATCTGCTTGAGCGGCTCCTCGAGCGCCCGGGCAACGATCTTGGCGCCGGTCGCCTCGTCACCGGTGAGCGCAGCAGCAGCGTCGAGCACCGCCTGCTGGGCCCGCACCAGGGTGACGCCGCCACCGGGGACGACGCCTTCCTCGATGGCGGCCTTGGTGGTCGACACCGCGTCCTCGATGCGGTGCTTCTTCTCCTTCAGCTCGACCTCGGTGGCAGCGCCGACCTTGAGCACCGCGACACCGCCGGACAGCTTGGCGAGGCGCTCCTGGAGCTTCTCACGATCCCAGTCGGAGTCGGTGTTGTCGATCTCGGCCTTGATCTGGTTGATCCGCCCGATGACGTCGTCGCCGTCGCCCTTGCCCTCGACGATGGTGGTCTCGTCCTTGGACACGATGATCTTGCCTGCCTGGCCGAGCAGGTCGAGGGTGGCGTTCTCCAGCTTGAGGCCGACCTCCTCGGAGATGACCTGGCCGCCGGTGAGGATGGCCAGGTCCTGCAGCATCGCCTTGCGGCGGTCGCCGAAGCCGGGGGCCTTGACCGCCACCGAGTTGAACGTGCCACGGATCTTGTTGACCACCAGGGTGGCCAGCGCCTCGCCCTCGACATCCTCGGCGAGGATCACGAGCGGCTTGCCGGTCTGCATGACCTTCTCGAGGACCGGCAGCATGTCGCGCACCGAGGAGATCTTCGAGGACACCAGCAGCAGGTAGGGGTTCTCCAGAACCGACTCCATGCGCTCCTGGTCGGTCACGAAGTAGGGCGAGATGTAGCCCTTGTCGAAGCGCATGCCCTCGACGAGGTCCATCTCCATGCCGAAGGTCTGCGACTCCTCGACGGTGATCACGCCGTCCTTGCCCACCTTGTCGATGGCCTCGGCGATCATGTTGCCGATCTCGGCGTCGGCCGCGGAGATGGCCGCCACCTGCGAGATCTGCTCGCGGCCCTCGACCTCGAGGGCCTGGGACTTGATGGACCCGACGGCAGCGACGACCGCGGCCTCGATGCCCTTCTTCAGGCTCATCGGGTTGGCGCCGGCGGCCACGTTGCGCAGGCCCTCGCGGACCATCGCCCACGCGAGCACTGTCGCCGTGGTGGTGCCGTCACCGGCGACGTCGTCGGTCTTCTTCGCCACTTCCTTGACGAGCTCCGCACCGATCTTCTCGTACGGATCGGCGAGGTCGATCTCCTTGGCGATGGAGACGCCGTCGTTGGTGATCGTGGGGGCGCCCCACTTCTTGTCCAGGACGACGTTGCGCCCCTTCGGCCCGAGGGTGACCCGGACCGCGTCGGCCAGCTGGTTCATGCCAGCCTCGAGCGCACGCCGTGCCTGCTCGTCGAACGCGATGATCTTGGCCATGTGCTGGTGATCCTCTCTTACCTGCTGAAGCGGCGGTACTCGGCCGCAAGGGACGGTTTCCGGCAGCCGGGGGGCGGCCTCGGTGGAGCGTTAGCACTCTCATCCGTCGAGTGCTAAGTACAGCACCGCCGGACACCCTTCCGCAACCCGGAACAGCGGATGTCGGCATGTCGGGGTGGACCGGCCGGGCCGGTCGACCCACCGGCCTCGGTCGAACCGTTCCGACCCCGCCGACCGGCCCGGCCGCGCGTCAGCGGGTGAGATAGCCGGCGCAGGCGTCCATGCCGTTGACGAAGCCGTCCTGGAAGGCGCCGATCCGCCGGAACCCGCTGACGCGGCCCGCGTCGGCAGGCCCGGCCGTCGACGGCGGGTCGCCGAGAGCGAGCAGCGCCATGATCGCCTCGTCGAGGTCGCCCGGCGACAGCAGCAGCTGCTGCGAGCTGCCCCGGTCCTCGAGGAACAGGCTCGCAGCCCAGGTGCCGGTCAGGCAGTCGGCCTGCAGGCTGAGCCCGATCGGGTCGCCGGTGAGCCCGAGACGGGCCTGCACCGCAGCCGAGTACTGCGAACCGATGACCGTCGAGACGGCGAAGTCGCCGCCCTGGTCGTAGATGACCGACGCCAGGTTGACCTCGTCCCAGGCCACGAAGTCGTCGGCTGCGCAGTAGAAGGCCACCGCCACGTACTCCTCGGGCTCGGCGGCGACCCCGTCGCAGGCCGGCACCTCGTCGTCGGGATCGAACGACACCGCGTCCGCCACCGGCCGCCAGCGCAGTTTCGCGCCGGCGAACACCGCCGACCAGTAGTCGTCGAGATCGTCCATGGTGACCGACTCGATCTCGTCGAAGGGGAGGTTGCCGCCGCTCGCCGCATCGGCCTCGTCGAGGAAGGGCAGGGCCACCATGCGTGAGGCGACCAGGTCGTCGTCGTAGTCGGCGCACTGCTCGGCCCCGTTGTCGAAGCCATCCTTGAGGGCTGCCACCCGGTCGAACGCGGTGCCGTGGGCATCGGGATCGTCGGCGGCCACCCCGGGGGTGTCGCGCAGCAGCAACAGGCCACCGACTGCGAGGTCGAGTTCGTCGACCCCCGCCACGAACGCCACGGAACTCCCGTCGGCCACGGAACGCACCCAGGCGCCGGCGAAGCAGTCCGCTTGTTGCTCGAGGGTGACCGTGCGGCCGTCCACCCCGGCGCGGGCCTGGATGGCGTGGCCCATCTCGTGGGCCATCACCATGCCCACGGTGAGGTCGCCGAACTCACGGCGGAGCGGACGCAGCAGGTTGTTGCTGTCCCAGGCGATGAGGTCGGCGTCGGGGCAGTAGAACGCGTTCTCGGCAATGTCGTCGTAGGAGCCGACCCCCGGACAGGGTGGCAGGGCGGTGCGCGGTCCGTACGGGAAGAAGCCGCCCTGCACCGGCTGGTACTCGTCGCCGTAGACCCGGGGGAACCGGTCGGCCCAGAAGGTCTCGATGTCGTTCAGGGCGTCCTCGACGAGCTGGTCCTCGGAGCGGCTGCTGACCGTCCGGCCCGGCCGGGAGCGCCCGGAACCCTCCGCACCGGAGCCCGTCGCGGAGGTGTCGCCGCCGGACCCGCCCACCAGCAGCACGCCCGCACCGGACACGATCAACGCCAGGACCAGCACGACGGCGACGACGGTCGGGGCCTTGGACCGCCTCGGACGCTGCTCAGGGGGCGCATACGGACCGAACGTCCCCGATGGTCCGACGGACGGCGGGCCGTACCCCGGCGGCGGGCCGTACCCCGGCGGCGGACCGTACCCCGGCGGCGGACC
The DNA here is from genome assembly GCA_903921205.1 of uncultured Acidimicrobiia bacterium. Classification (GTDB taxonomy): domain Bacteria; phylum Actinomycetota; class Acidimicrobiia; order Acidimicrobiales; family CAIXPF01; genus CAIXPF01. The sequence goes on from CAIXPF010000043.1 coordinate 25,153, forward strand.
GTACCCCGGCGGCGGGGTATCCGGCGTCCCGCCTTCTCCGGGCGGACCCGGCATACCTTCGATGGCGTCGCCCCGACCTCCACCCGTCGGGGCGGGTCCCGGCGTTTCGCGCATCACGTCTCCTCGGGTGACTGCGGCCACGGGGGCCCGAAGACCGCATTCGGCTGGGCCGATGCTACCGCCGGCCGTCGGGACCGTTTCGTCGCCCGGACGCGACGAAGGACCGACCCGGTCACGTAGATCGGTCCTCCGTACGTACCTCCGGCCCCCCGGTGGGGCGGCGCGATCAGCCGCTGAACGGCGCGAAGTTCGGCGGGCGCTTCTCGAGGAAGCTCGAGACGCCCTCCTTGAAGTCACTCCGCTTCAGCGACGCCCGCATCTCGCTGTCGGAGAGGGCGTTGTTCGTGGCCATGTCGTTCTGCACGCCGTGCCACACCTGCTTCTTGATGACCGCCATCGACGTCGGCGACACGTTCGCAGCCAGGTCGAGCGCGTAGGCCCGGGCCTCGGCCATCAGCTGATCGGCCGGATACACCCGGTTGACCAGGCCCATCTCCAGAGCCTCCTCGGCCAGGATCACCCGGGCCGACATCAGCAGGTCGAGCGCCCGCGAGGGGCCGACCAGCTTGGGCAGGACCCAGCCGATGCCGTGCTCGGCGATGAGGCCACGTCGGGCGAAGGCCGTGGTGAACTTGGTGCCGGCAGCGGCGAAGCGCACATCGGCCATGACCGCCTGCACCATGCCCAGACCGGCGCACGAACCGTTGACCACGGCGATCACCGGCTTGGGAATGGACAAGGTGTAGGTCTGGTGCTCGTCGCGGCGGCGGCCCTCGCCGGTGATGCCGCCGGCGGCGCCGATGCCCTGCAGCACGTCCATGTCGGCACCGGAGCAGAAGCCCCGCCCGGCACCGGTGACGATGATGACCTTGACCGCGTCGTCAGCAGCAGCCTGATCGAGGTAGGTCCAGTAGAGGTGGCCGATGTCGCCGTTCCAGGCGTTGAGCCGCTCCGGGCGGTTCAACGTGATGGTGGCGATTCCTTCTGCGACCTCGTAGAGCACAGCATCGGACATACGACTTCCCCCCTGCGGAGACCGGCCCGGCACCCCCGAGCGAACCGGCCTCACCCTAGCTCCTCAGGGCGCGACGCCGACCGGCCCACCGCCCACGCTGCGCCTGCGTCACTGCAGGGCGGAATCACCCGCCGTGGCCAGGGCCTCGGCGACCCGGCGGTAGCGGTCGGCCCGATCCTCGTCCTCGAGTGCCTCGGCGGCCTGCGCCGCCAGCAGGAGGGCGTCGCGGTTGTCCGGCTCGTGCAGCAGCAGCCACTGCGCATGACCGAGCGCCCGGTCGGTCAACCCGCCTGACAGGAGCAGGGCAATGAGGTGTAGATGGAGCTTGCGGTTCTCGGGGGCCGCCTCGACGGCCTCTTCCAACCCCGCCAGCAGTTCTGGATCGAGCAAGGTCACCTCCCTGGTGCGGCGACATTCTTCGTACGCCGGCCGGACCTGGTCAGTGGGGTCTTGGCCCCATGACGTTCGGGCCGTCCGGCCAGGACAGTGCCGGGCGACGCCCCGCAGGACTTGCCATCGGCTGCGCACCGTCACAGCCCGCAGCCGAGCCCGGACGAAGAGCGGGTGCCGGAACCCCCGGGGCCACCGGCGGGGGCCGGGTTCGCGCGCTTCGTCGGCGCCGGTGGGCGAATTCGGCACGCTCGTGGCGAATCGACGTCGATTCGCCACGAGGGGCACGAGCGCCCGGGACATTCGTCCCACTCGGCACCCCGGTCGGCCGAAATGCCATTATCTGCATCCGCGCCACCACTTTTGGTGATCTGTCCGTAGGCTGGTCTCGTGGACAGCTGGCGGTTCTCGCATCATCGACGACTGATTGCGCTGAGCACCCTGCTCGTCGCCGTCCTCGTCGCCGCCGTGGTCATCACCGTGCACACGATGCGCCAACGCCAGGAGCTCTCGGCGAACTACTCCGCGGCCCTCGACCTCGCGGCCAACAGCTCGACGCTGCGCGTGGCGGCCAGCGAGCTGTTCACCTGGCAGATCGCCGGCACCCTCGGCATGCTCGAGGGCCGACCCGACGCCACCGACGCCGCAGACCCCGCCCGCCAGCAGTACGGCGATGCCATCCGGGGAATCGACTCGGTGCTCGGCCAGCTCGCCACCGGGCCCCTCGACACCGCCGAGCGCGCCCAACTCGACCAGGCACGGGCGGCCCTGGCAGAACTCCGACGCCTCGACGCAGCGATCCGCACCGACTACGCCAGCGGCGACGAGACCCGCATGCGGGACGCGGCACGCACCGCCACCACGACCGGCATCGACCAGTACCAGGTCGTGTCCGAGTCGCTCTCACAGCTGGCCCTGCGTCTCGACGAGCGTGCCGGTCGGCTGGGCGACGAGAACGAGCAGGTCGGCATGCAGGTCCAGCTGCTCGTGGTCAGCCTCGCCGGGATCATGATCGTCGCCCTCATCGGCCTGCTGACGTGGGCCTGGCAGGACGGCCGGCGGAACCGGCAGGTCATCAGCCAACTGTCCGACGAAGCGGCGCTCGACCCGCTCACCGCAGTCGCCAACCGCCGGCGCTGGGACGCCCGCCTGGCCGACGCCCTACGACGCGGGAGGGCCGACGGCACCCCGTTCACCGTGGTCCTCATCGACCTCGACCACTTCAAGCGGTTCAACGACACCTACGGTCACCCCGCCGGCGACCGCCAGCTGCAAGCCATGGCCCGGCTCTGCGAGGACGTGGTGCGCCGCGGCGACCTCGTCGCCCGTCTCGGCGGCGAGGAGTTCGGCCTGCTGCTGACCGCATCGGTGGCCCTCGACGCCGCCCGGGTGGTCGAACGCATGCGACCGCTTGTTCCCGGGGGCGAGACGTTCTCCGCCGGCATCGCCGAATGGGACGGCAGCGAATCCGCCACCGAGCTGGTGGCCCGAGCCGACGAGGCGCTGTACGCAGCGAAGACCGCCGGCCGTGACCGCCTGCAGCTCGCCTCCCGCTGACCCGGACGCCACCCCGCGCGCCTAGCCTGACCGGGTGTTCAGCAACCTGCCCGACCGCGACGACGACCGGGCGGTGCTGGTCCGCTTCGCCCTGCCGGCCGCAGCGACCGGTGATGCCGAGCTGCTCGGCGCAGCCCTGTTCGCCCTCGGTGCCACCGGCATCGCGGAGGCCGGCGGTGCCTCCGGCGACGGGAAGGGCGGCGACGACGACGGCCAGGATGGCGGCGGCATCGTCCTGCTGGCCGGCTTCCCCAACCGGTCGGCGGCTCGGTCGGCCATCGGGGATCTCCCGGCGACCTGGCAGACCCTCGCCGTCGTCGACCTGCCCGACGACACCTGGTTCGACGGCTGGCGGGCCTACGCCCGGGCCCAGCGTGCCGGACGCCGGCTGGTGGTGCGTCCCCCGTGGGTGCCGCTCGTCGTCGAACCGCCGGTCACCGCCGACGACCTGGTCCTCGAGATCGACCCGGGTCGCGCCTTCGGCAGTGGTGCCCACCCCACCACCCGGCTGGTGCTGGCCGAGCTCGAGGTGCTGGTCGGCCCCGACAGCCGGGTGCTCGATCTCGGCTGCGGCAGCGGCGTGCTCGCCGTCGCGTCGGCCCGCCTCGGTGCCGCCGAGGTGCTGGCGATCGACATCGACCCGGCGGCCGTGACCGCCACCCGCGCCAACATGGCCCGCAACGGCGTGTCCTTCCCGGTCCTCGACGACCTCGGGCCCGAACCGGAGGGCGCCCGCTACGACATCGTGGCCGCCAACATCGGGGCCAACACCCTCATCGGGCTGGCCGAGACACTCGTGCGTTGGGGCCACACGCTCGTGCTGTCGGGCTTCTTCACCGACCGGGCCGACGAGGTGGCCGACGCCTTCACCCGGTCGGGCACCACCACGACCCGTCTCGCCAGCGACCCCGACGGCTGGTGCGCCCTGACCGTCACGAGCCCGGCCGACCTACCCGATGCACCCACCGGCTGAATCCCTACTGACTGGCCGCCGACGGTGCGTTGGGTCGAACCAACCAGCGCTGAGTACGCTGTCTAGTTCGCGCCTAACCACGGACAGGGCGGGTTCAGAGAGAGGGTGATAGTTGGCAGAGATCGCCAAGGCTGCACTTGGTCAACACACGATCTGTGAGTTCTGGGGCGCAACGAACCTCGACTCACCGGAGATCACGGAACGGGCATTCCGCGACGCCGTCGAGGCGGGCAAGGCCACACTCGTTCAGCTCGTGGTCCATCAGTTCGCCCCGCAGGGAGTCTCTGCGGTGGCCGTCATCGCCGAGAGCCACCTCTCGATCCACACCTGGCCGGAGCTCGGGTACGCCGCCATCGACTACTTCACCTGCGGTGACCACGTCGATGTCGATGCCATCTTCGAGGTGCTGAGCCAGGCGTACGAACCAACCGACGTCGTGAGGCACCAGATGATCCGAGGAACCAGCCCCGAAGACTCGACGTTCGGTCGCTTCGAGGAACGCGAACCGGCGAGCATGTACCACGCCACCTACCCGATGGCCCGCGTGCTCGAGAACCGGCGAACCCAGTTCCAGGACCTGCTGCTCTTCGAGCACCCCAAGGCCGGCAAGGTCCTGGCGCTCGACGGCATCGTGCAGATGACCGACGTGGACACCTACGTGTACCACGAGGTGTTGACCCATCCCGCCCTGGTGGCTCACCCCAACCCGCGCACCGTGGCGGTGGTCGGCGGCGGGGACGCCTTCATCGTGGCCGAGGCCCTCAAGCACGACACCGTCGAGAAGGTGTACCTGCTCGAGCTCGACAGCGACGTCATCGAGACCGCCCGCAAGCACTACCCGGTCGCTGCGGCAGCGCTCGCCGATCCCCGGGTCGAGGTGCGACCGGCCGACGCGTTCGCCACGATCGCCGAGTTCGACGACGAGCTCGACGCCATCCTGGTCGATCTCACCGACCCCATCGGGCAGGCCGCCCGGCTCTTCGAGGACCCGTTCTACGCCCTGTGCGAGAAGGCCCTGCGGGCCGACGGCATCCTCATCGCCCAGACCGAGTCGGTGCACTTCCACCCCCAGACGGTGAAGCAGTGCTACGCCACGCTGTCCGCCCGCTTCGCCCGGACCGAGCTGCTGTGGGGGTCCATCGCCACCTACCCCGGGGCGTTCTGGACCTTCGCCATGGCCACCAAGGGCCTCGACCCGACCGTCGCCCGGCGGATGCCCCAGCTCGACACCCAGCTCTACAGCCCCGAGGCCCACAGCTGGTTCTTCGTGCCGCCGCCCGTGCGGGCCAAGCTGCTGGCCTGAACCGGCCAGCTCGCACGGCACGACGCCCCGGCGTCGCACCATCGAGTCGGCCGCCCCGCACGGGGCGGCCGACGCCGGTTTCGGCCCCGATCGGAAGAGCGGC
>CAIXPF010000044.1 GCA_903921205.1 uncultured Acidimicrobiia bacterium
CCGGCCGGCCACCGCCGCGTCCGGTGCCCGGCAGCCGGTGCCCGGCAGCCGGCAGCCGGTACCCGGTGGAACGGATACGGTGCGGGCGTGTCCTGTCCGCACTTCGATCATCACGAGGTCCTCGGCGACGAGGAGCGCTACGCCCGCTACGAGGACCTGCGGTCCTGTCCGGTGAGCCGCTCGGAGGCCTCCGGCGGGTTCTGGATCCTGTCGCGGTACGCCGACGTGGTGACCGCGGCGGAGGACTGGCGCACCTACTCCTCCGCCGAGGGTGTCCTGCTGCCCGCGCCGGCGGGCCGCCGTGCCCGCCAGGTCGCCCTCGAACAGGATCCACCCGAGCACACGGTGTACCGCCGGCTCTACGCCGAGCTGCTGAGCCGCCAACGGGTCCGGGCCATCGAGGGAGCCATCCGCGCCACGGCGGTGGCGTGCCTGCAGCGCCTCGCGGCGTGCGAGCAGGGCGATTTCGTCGAACAGGTGGCGGCCCCGGTGCCCATCGAGACGCTGGCCCTGCTCCTCGGCCTCGATGCCGACGTGACCACCCGTCTGCGCGAGCTCACCCTGACCGAGCTGAGCCACGTCAACCGGCCCGACGGCACCGCGCCCCGCCCTGCGTTCACCCTCATGGACCTGCTGCGGGCCGAGCTCGAGGCCCGCCGCGACGAACCCCGCGACGACTTCGTCACCCTGCTGAGCCGGCAGGACCTGCCACCGGTGGGCATGCTGTCGTTCCTGGTCGGCACGGTCATCGCCGGGCACGAGACGACCCTGTCCGCCGCCACCAACCTGGCCTACCAGCTCGGCCGTGAGCCGGCCCTGCAGGAGCGGCTGGCCGCCGAACCGGCGTTGATCCCCCGGGCGATCGCCGAGAGCCTGCGCCACCGTTCACCGGTGCAGAACTTCGTGCGGACCGTCACCCGCGACGTCGAACTGGGCGGGCACACCATGGCCGCGGGCGACAAGGTGATGCTGCTGTTCGGCGCGGCGAACCGCGATCCCGACCAGTATGCCGATCCCGACCGGTTCGATCCCGACCGGTATGCCGATGACCGCGACGCCGGCCGTCACCTGGCCTACGGCTGGGGGGTGCACCGCTGCGTCGGGGCGTTCCTGGCCGAGACCGAGTTGCGCATCCTCACCGAGGAGCTGCTGCGCCACGAGCTGATCCTGCGGGGCGAGCCGCGCTTCGTGCCGGTCACCTTCGGGGCGTTCCTGGCCATCGAGGAACTCCCGGTCACCCTGCGTCCCCGGTCCTGACCCTGCCGACGGGGTCAGACCCCGAGCGACTGGTAGCAGCCCCGCAGGATGGTGTGGGCGCGGTCGTCGCCGACGGTGCCCTCGCCCATGCGGTTCATCACGTAGGCCATGGTGAGGCCGGCGTCGACGTCGTTGACGACCAGCGACCCGCCCCAGCCGCCCCAGTAGCAGACCCGGGCATTGGGGCTGATCGGGGCCCGCGGCGAGTTCAGGCCGTAGCCCACGCCGAAGGTGACGCCGATGCCCAGCACCAGGTCGCGTCCGGCGGCCTGCACGTCGAAGATGCGTTCGACCGTCTCGGGGGTCAGCAGGTCGACGCCCCGGGCGCTGCCGCCGGCGGACACCGCGCACTGGGCCAGGGCCACGCTGCGGGCGTTGCCGTGGCCGCCGGCGGCGGGGATCTCGGCCCGGCGCCACGGGATGGTGAAGGACTCCTCGGCCGCCAGGCGGGGGTTGGCCGCCCGGTAGGGGATCGAGTCCTTGTCGGTGCCGCTGCCGTCACCACCGCCGTAGACCAGCGGCGGGGCCGGGATCACCGGGGCGATGCGGTGGTCGTGCTCGGGCCCGGTCCCGATGTGGAAGTCGGCGCCGAACGGTCCGGCGATCTCCTCGGCGAAGAACCGGCCCACCGACCGGCCGTCGACCCGGCGTACGACCTCGCCCACCAGGTTGCCCTGGGTGATGCCGTGGTAGCCCGACTTGGTGCCCGGCTCCCACCACGGGGCCTGCTCGGCCAGCAGGCCGGTGACCTTGTCCCAGTCGTAGAGGTCGGCGGTGTCGATGCGCCGGTCCCACGCCGGCAGGCCTGCGGTGTGCGACAGCAGGTGGCGCACCAGCACCCCCTGCTTGCCGGCCTGCTCGAACTCGGGCCAGTAGCGGTGCACGGGGGCGTCGACGTCGACGAGGCCCCGGCTGGCCAGCACCAGCAGCGCCAGGCAGCTCATGGTCTTGGTTGTGGAGAACACGTTGATGATGGTGTCCTCGACCCAGGGGGTGGTGCCCTCGGCATCGAGCGTGCCGCCCCACAGGTCGACCACCAGCTCCCCGTGCAGGGCCACCGCACAGGAGGCGCCGACGTCGCCGTTGCGCTCGAAGTTCGAGGCGAAGGCGTCCTTGACCGCCTCGAAGCCCGGCTTGCACGAACCGCTGATGTCGACCATGAGTCCCCCTGATTGTCGCTGCCGGCGAATGTAGCCGTGGCCACCCGACGGCGCCCGGTGCGAGCCCGGGGCCGGTCGTGGCCGGTCGTGGCCGGTCGTGGCCGGCCGCTACGGTGACCGGGTGGACGATCTCAGGACCGCGGGCGAGGCCCCGTGGGCGTTGCAGCTCGCCGTTCGGGTCGAGCGGACCGGCCCGCCGACGGTGGCCGAGGCCTGCCGGGCCGCGGCGTCGGCGACCGTGGCGCTGCTCGACGACGAGCGGGCCCGTCCCGGCGGTGTGTGGCACCCGTCGGTGGCGGCGTGGCGCACCGCGCGCATCCGCAAGCTCGTCCGGCGTGGTCGTGGGGGCGAGTGGCAGCGGGCCCAGGCGGTGCCGGGGGTGACGGTGCTCGACGGCGCCGAGGTGCGGGCCTTCGTCCCGGCGCCCATGGACGCCATCGACCCGGCACTGGCGAAGCTGCAGATCGACGCTCGCGCCGTCGAGCTCGAGGAGCCGGCGTTGGTGGACACCGTGGTCGCCGGGCCCGGCTCGCTGGTGGTGGCGTTGACCCCGCTCGTGGCGATGAGCTGGGGCAAGCGGGCTGCGCAGACCGCTCACGGTGCCCAGCTGGCGTGGGAGGCGGCGACGCCGCAGCAGCTGGCCCGATGGGAGGCGGTGGCGCGCCGGATCGAGGTGGTGTTCCCCTCGGCTGCGGCGTGGCCGGCGGTGGAGGCGGCGTCGACGGTCCAGGTGCACGACGGCGGCTTCACCGAAATACCGGCCGGTACGCGCACGGCGGTCGCCTGGTTCGCGGCGTAGCCGCCCGCCGCGTTGGGCACGATCGCGCCGGCCCGGGCTGCCATCATGGCCGCCGGGACGTACCGGGCCGTGGCGGCCCGGCCGGACGCAGCGCCGTCCGCACGGGAAGGGACCAGCATGGACAGCTTCAGCGGGAAGATCGCCGTCATCACCGGCGGCGGATCGGGCATGGGCCGGGAACTGGCCCGCCGGCTCAGCGCCGAGGGCTGCCACCTGGCCCTGTGCGACGTCGGTGAGGACGCTCTGGCCGAGACGAAGCGGCAGTGCGAGGCGGCGGCACCGGCGGGCACCCGGATCAGCCTGCACCGTTGCGACGTCACCGTCGAGACCGAGGTGCTGGCCTTCCGCGACGCGGCGCTGGCCGCGCACGGCACCGACCACGTGCACCTGGTGTTCAACAATGCGGGCATCGGCGGGGGCGGCAGCTTCCTGCAGGACCGCCGCGAGGACTGGGACCGGGTGTTCGCGGTGTGCTGGTCGGGGGTCTACTTCGTCACGCGGGCGTTCCTGCCGTTGCTGGTGGCCGCCCCCGAGGGCCACCTGGTCAACACCAGCAGCATCAACGGGTTCTGGGCGTCGTTGGGGCCGGAGCGGGCCCACACGGCGTACTGCGCCGCCAAGTTCGCGGTGAAGGGGTTCACCGAGGCGCTGATCACCGACCTGCGCCTGCACGCTCCGCACGTGAAGGTGTCGGTGGTGATGCCCGGTCACATCGGCACCGACATCGCCGCCAACTCGGCGCTGGTGCTCGGCCAGGGCGCCCATCCCAAGCTCGACGCCGCCTCCGGACGGTTCCGCGAGTCCGCTCCGACCACCGCTGCCGACGCAGCCGCCATCATCCTCGACGGGGTGCGGGCCGGTCGTTGGCGCATCCTGGTCGGTGAGGACGCCCAACTGCTCGACCAGTTCGTGCGCGAGACGCCCGAGGACGCCTACGAGGCGGGCTTCGCCGACCGCCTGCGCGACCACGACGTGCTGAGCTACGTGCTGTGAGCCGGGGCCGGGCGGCTCTATCCTGCCCCGGCGAGGCGCCTCCGGGACCGGACGCCGGCGATCGGGGAGACACATGACCGGTGATGACGATTTCGCAGCGGTGAAGGCCCATCCGGCGGCCGATGTGGCCGCCACCCCGGTGGACGCCGTGGCCAGCCGGCGCTCGGTGCGGGGCTTCCTGGCCGATCCGGTTCCCGTCGAGCTGGTCCGGCACCTGCTCGACGTGTCGGCCCGCGCCCCGTCGGGCACCAACATGCAGCCGTGGACCGGCCATGTGGTGATGGGCGACACGTTGCGGCAGCTCACCGAGGCGGTGGTGGCGGTGGCCATGACCGACAACGGCCGCCAGGGCTACGACCGGGAGTACAAGTACTACCCCGACGAGTTCTTCGAGCCGTTCCTGTCGCGTCGGCGCACCGTCGGTTTCGGGCTGTACGACCTCGTCGGCATCGCCAAGGGCGACCGGGCCCGCATGCGCGAGCAGGGAGCACGCAACTACACGTTCTTCGACGCCCCGGTCGGGTTGATCTTCACCATCGACAAGCGCCTCGAGATCGGCAGCTGGCTCGATTACGGCATGTTCCTCGAGAACTTCTGCACCGTTGCCCGTCAGTACGGCCTGCACACCTGCGCCCAGGCGGCGTGGCCGAGCTACCACCAGGTGGTCCGGCCCATCCTCGGCATCCCCGACGGTCACACCCTGGTCTGCGGGATGGCCCTCGGCTACGAGGACACCTCCCGGCCGGAGAACGCCCTGCGGACCGACCGGGTGCCCGCCTCGGAGTTCATGACCTGGCACGACTGAGCACCGGCGCAGGATCGAGGCGGCACCGCGACGCCGGCTCGCCTAGCTTGCGGCGCCATGGGTAGCGCAGCACAGCAGCAGGACGTCCGGCCGGCCGACTACGTGGTGCACGGGGCCGGGGGCATCGGGTGCGTGGTGGCCGCCCGGCTCGCCGGGATCGGCAAGGCGGTGACGGTCATCGCCCGGGGCGCGCACCTCGCGGCCATGCAGGCCGACGGCCTGGTGCTCAAGGGCATGACCGAGGCCCGTCCCGACCTCACGGTGGTCGGCCATCCCGACGAGGTGGTCATCGGCCCCGACACGGTGGTGATCCTGGCCATGAAGACCAACGACACCGCCGCGGCCCTCGACGATGCCGGTGACCGGTACCGCGACCTGCCGGTGCTGTGCTTCCAGAACGGCGTGGGCAACGAGGAGATCGCCGCGGCTCGAGGCCTGAACACCTACGGCTGCGTGGTGATCGTCGGCGGGCGCATCCTCGAGCCCGGCGTGGTGGTGCACACCGCCGGTTCGACGCTGTTGATCGGGCCATGGCCGCGCGGGGTCGACGAGCTGACCGAACGGGTGGTGGCCGACCTGGTGGCCGCCCGGATGCGGGCGAGCGTCCATCCGGAGATCGCCGCGGCGAAGTGGGGCAAGCTGTTCCGCAACCTCAACAACGCCTACCTGGCACTCGCCGACCTGTCGGTGCAGGAGGCGACCCGGTTCGAGGAGCACCGTCTGTTCCTCGCCGACGTGCAGGAGGAGGCGCTCGACGTGCTCGAGGCCGCCGGGGTCGAGCTCGACCTCGCCGAACGGCGCGGTCCCCGCGAGCAGATCGAACGGCTGCGCGAGCCGGGCGAGTGGGAGCACATCGAGATCCCCGAGGACCCCGAGCTGCTGGTGCGGCCCTCGACGTGGCAGGACCTGCATTTCGCCCGGGGTCAGGTCGAGGTCGACTGGTTCAACGGCGAGATCGTGCGCCTGGCCGAGCGCATGGGTCGTGACGCCCCGCTCAACCGCGTGGTGCGCGACCGGTGCGTCGACGCCGCCGAGCGCCGGCTGCCGCCGGGGTCCGAGACGGCGTCGTCGTTGCGGGCCCTGGCCCGCTGACCGTACCGGCCGGACGCTCCCGCCGGACGCTCCCGCCGGACGCTCCCGCCGGACGCTCCCGCCGGACGCTCC
>CAIXPF010000045.1 GCA_903921205.1 uncultured Acidimicrobiia bacterium
GCCTCCCCCCGGTTCGTGCTGCTCGTCACGCCCGGCGTCCTCGCCGGTGGACGGCGGGGCTGGGCTGCGACGGTGGTAGCTGCGGGCGCCCACCACCAGGCTGGCGGCGTTTCGCAGCAGCAGCTGGGGTGAGGTGCTGCGTTCGGGGTTCTTGAAGGTGAACGCCATGTCGGCGGTGAGGCCGGCGTGCCGGCGGGCCTCGAGATCGGCCCGAGTGGACACGAACGGCTCGGCCCGGGCGACGCCGACGGCGTCGAGACCGGCGGCGATGCCCACGCCGCGCAGCTCCTCGACGGTCAGGGCAGTGGCGGGCACCCGCCCATGATGGCGCAGCACCGATGCCGATCCCGACATCGTCGCGGGGCCCGGTCCGCTCAGCGCAACAGCGCCAACAGCTGGTCGGCGTACAGCAGGTTGGCGCCGCGCCGGCGGGCGCCCTCTCGGACCCGTCGATCGCTCGTCACGACGAGCACCGATTGGTCTGTCGGGGTCTGCCCGACCAGCTCCAGCAGCCGCTCGTCGGCCTCGATCCCGCTGACGGTGAACTCGACCCGAAGCCGTTGGGGCACCGCCCGGTGCGGCGCGAGCTCGGCGTCCACCCCGTCGAAGATGACCTCGATGCGAGCGCCGGTGCGCGCCTGCAGCGCGACCAGTGCGTCGAGGAGGCGCCGGCGCTGCAGGGGCAGGGGCAGATCGGGCCAGCCCTGTTTCGCCACGTTGTACCCGTCGACCAGCACTCGGATGCCGCTCAGACGCATGAGATACTCGGCAGTCGCCGTCGAATCGTCGAACATGCCAGGTGGTATGGACACCGGCCGGCGGGCCGGTGCCCGGCGCGCAGGCCGCTCGCCCGCGGACCCGACCTGCACGGGGCGGACCGGCCCGGCCGGCCCTGCGGGGACGTCTCCGACCGGTCGGGGTGCATTGGTGACCGGCAATGCCGGGTCGTGCCCGAGGACGGACCGGGCCCGTCGCAACGAGTCGGCGAGCACCGCGGCGGCGTGGCTTGCTTCGGCGACGGCCCGGCGCAGGGCCTGTTCGACCTCGGGGTCGCGTGCCCGCACGATCGGTGCGTCGAGCGGGGCGACCGGCTGCGGTGCGGACATCGCAACGCCGCTCGTGATCGCGTCGTCCACTGCCGCTGCCGCTGCCGGTGGCGCCGCGTCGGCGGAGTGCTCGGCCTGTCCGATGGGCCGTGCGAGCTGCGCCTCTCGCTCACGGCGCAGGCGACGCAGTTCGGCACCGTCCTCGGCGATCTTGGCCTCGGCGGCCTTGAGTTGACGCAGCAACTCCTGCCGTTGGCGTTCGCCTTCGCCGATCGCGTCGCGGGCCTCGCCCAGAGCGGCGTGCAGCTCGCGCACCTCGCGTTCTCGTTCGAGCATCTCGTTGCGTGCGGCGTCGAGGGCAGCGGAGAGCTCGCGTCGTTCCTGGTCGAGCGCGTCGAGGGCCCTACGGGCCTGGACCTCACGCTGTTCGACGTCGGCAAGACGCTGGGCGATACCGGTGCGCGTGCGGTCGCGTTCCTGCTCGGCCTGCAGCGACGCAGCGGTGGCCTCCCACTGCTCGGGCCGGGTGAGCCAGAGAAACCCCAGCGAGCCGACCTGGTCGACGGTGGCGTCGGCGGCGACACGGCGGCGGAACGCCTCGTCGTCCTCGACCACGCGCCGACAGGCCTCGAGCGCTGCGGGCGGCACCTTGGCGAAACCAAGGTAGGGGCGCAGCCGCGCCGGTGCCACCACCGGAGGCTGCTGCCGCTCCCCCTGGCGGGCAACCGTGAGGGCCAGCAGGAGGGCGGCGCGCAAGGAGGACGTGGATGCAGCGTGCACGACGACGCCGATGGTAGGAGGCCGATGTGCACAACCCGGCTCGGACCGGGCGGCCTGTGCACGCACCCGACGGTGACGGCGCCCGATCGGGTCAACGCCGGACCTGGCGCGACCAGGGCGGGTGCCCCGGCCGCTCGGATCAGCCGATCGGTTGGTTGGAGACGGCGACCATCCGCTCGAGGGCGGTCGCCGCCGCCCCGGAATCGATGGCCGCTGCGGCGCGTTCGACGCCGTCGGCGATGGATTCGGCGATGCCGGCCACCACCAGGCCGGCGCCGGCGTTGAGCACCACGATGTCGCGATGGGCGCCACGGGCACCGTCGAGCACGGCTCGGGCGAACCCGGCGTTGGCGGCGGCATCGCCGCCGGTGAGGTCGGCCACCGTGGCCGGCGCGAAGCCCAGCGCGGCGGGGTCGACGTCGTAGCGGCGGACGACCCCGTCACGCCGTTCGAACACGGTCGAGGTGGTGGTGGTGGTCAGCTCGTCGAGCCCGTCGTGGCCGTACACCACCATGGCCCGTTCGGCGCCGGATCGGCCGAGCACCTCGACGACCCGTTCGGCCATTGCCGGGTCGCTCACGCCGACGACCTGGCGTCGGACACGCCCCGGGTTGGCGATGGGTCCGAGGAAGTTGAACACCGTGGGCACGCCGATCTCGCGGCGGGTGGGGCCGGCGTGACGCATGGAGGCGTGGAAGCGGGGGGCGAAGCAGAACCCGATGCCGGCCTGCTCGACGCAGCGGGCGACGACCTCGGGCTCGACCTCGATGGCCACACCGAGGGCTTCGAGGACGTCGGCCGAGCCGCACGCCGAGGAGGCGGCGCGGTTGCCGTGCTTGCACACCCGGCCCCCGGCACCGGCGACCACGATGGCGGCCAGGGTCGACACGTTGATGGAGTGGCTGCCGTCGCCGCCGGTACCGCACGTGTCGATCACCGCGACGGTCGGGTCGAGCGGAACGACCGCGGAGGCCTCCTGCATGGCCTCGAGCAGGCCGACGAGCTCCTCGACCGATTCTCCCTTCATGCGCAAGGCCACCGCGAACGCGGCGATCTGCGCCGAGGTCGCGGAGCCGGCCAGCACGTGACGCATGGCGTCGCGGGCGGTGGTGCGGCCGAGGTCGTCACGGCCCATGAGCGCACGCAGGACCGCAGGCCAGCCGGCGAAGGACTCGGGTTCGGTGCTCATCGGGGTCTCCTCCGGGCCTCGGATGCGGGCCGAGCGGCGAGTATTGCGCCCCGCTCGGGTGCTGTCCATCATGACGGCCTGCTGCCTGCCCGTCGGCGGGTCCGGCGGGTCGGCGACTCACCGGGCTCGGGTCTCGACAGCGGCGCACCGGCCGGTACCGTGGAGGCATGCGGCAACTGCGGCCCCGTTCTGTCCTTGCCGGGGCGGTGTATGCCCTCGTGATCAGCGGTGTCGCAGGAATCGCCCAGGCCAACGTCGACGGTGGTGCGTGGCGCGGCGTCCTGTTCGTGGTGGTGCTGTTCGGGTTCTTCTTCGGTGGCTTCGTGGCGGGGCGGGGCAACTTCGGTTCTGCCGCCCGGCACGGCGCTGCGGCCGCCGGGGTGGCGGTGGCGGTGTTCCAGGGCCTGGCCCTGCTGCGTCGACTGTTCGTCGGCCAGGACATCTCGCTGCTGACCCTCGTCTACAACGTCCTGTTCGCGGCGGTGTGCGGCGCCCTCGGCGGCCTGCTGGCCACCCGGAGCCCCGGACCCGACGCCATCCGCCGTGCGTCGGGACGTGCCGCCGATGGCGACCCGGCGACGAGCGACTAGCACTCCGGCCCGCAACGACCTCGGTCGATCACGAGGCCCGCGGCTACTGTGTGCGCGTGGCGGTGAGCAGGCCGGGTGGCCGCGGCGATCGCAAGATCGCTGAGGAACGTCGGGGCTCCACCGGGCAGGGTGCTGGCGAGAGCCAGGTCGGGGCGACCTGACGGTTCAGGGCAACAGAGAGCAGACCGCCGATGGCCGTCCGGCGACGGACGGCACAGGCAAGGGTGAAACGGTGCGGTAAGAGCGCACCAGCGTCCGGGGCGACCCGGGCGGATCGGTAACCCCCACCCGGAGCAAGGTCGAAGTGAAGGTTGGGCGGCCCGTCCGAATCCTTCAGGTGGACCGCACAGATGGATGGTCACCCATCGGGACCCCGGCAACGGGCCCGAGGACAGAACCCCGCGTACAGGCC
>CAIXPF010000046.1 GCA_903921205.1 uncultured Acidimicrobiia bacterium
AGAAGATGTTCTCGGCGCTGGGGCGTTTCGTGGGCTGATTGTTCAGGTTGGGGAGGGCGACGTCGGCCTTGGCCATGGCGCTCCGCACAGCCCACTCGAAGTAGTTGCGGACCATGAGCGCGAGAATGAGGACCAGGCAGAGGGCGGCGATTCGACGCGGCGTCTTGAGGAAGACCGGCGCCACGGCCGCGGGCCCCTTGAGCCAGCGAAAGCCAGTATGTCCTTCGACGATGTGCTGTTCACGGTAGGTGGAGAGGATGCGGGCGTCGGGCCATGCCTCGACGTCGAGGTGGTCGGTGATGAGCACGAAGTGGCGGGCGTGAAAGCGGGCCCTTGCGATGACATCCTCTCTGGCGCGGACATCGATTGACACGACCTTCCAGGCCTGGCGTGTGGGCGTCTGTTCTCCCTTCCGCGGTCGGCCGGCCCGCTCGCGCTTCTCGGGGACCTGGACCTCTTCGACCCGGGCTATCGCGTCGTGGAAGTCGAAGGTGTCAGGTAACGACTGGCCGACGGCGTGCTCGGCGTCATCCTTGCAGGCGAAGTCTTGCTTCAGGAGCCGCTTTCCAGCAGCATCGATGCGCTGACGCTCTTTGTCGACCTTGGCAAGGACCGCACCCTCCTCCCGCTCGGTGAGGCCGGGGGAGTCGACCACGAGGAACCGCATCGACCTCTCGACCCGCTGGTCGGTCTTGGCCGCCATTCCAGTCTAATTCACGGCCGTCCAGTCAATTCTCTTGACAAAAGTCTGACACAAGTCGTCTGGCCAAGGCCAGCGTAACAGGAGATCGAGGGTTTCCTCCCGCCGCCCGAGACCCTTATGCTGTCGACGACCGTTGCGCCCGTTCCCACCGAAAGCGAGTTTTCGCTCAGCTCCGGAACCCTTCGGCATTTACCGCTGGTTCGTGAGGCTATCGACAAGCTCGGCATCGCAGAGGTCATCGGCGGACTGCTCCCGCGAAGGCCTCGAATGGTGGTGTCGGACGCCGAGTGCGTGACGCTCATGATCTTGAACGTGCTGCATGGGCGTGTGGCGCTGTACCACATGGCCGACTGGCTCGCGGGCACGGACGCCGCCGTCCTGCTCGGCCCGGACTGCTCGCTCGACGCGTTCAGCGACACCCGGTTGGCGGAGACCCTCGACCGCCTCTTCGAGCTCGGCACCGACGAGGTGCTCTCTGCCGTCGTCGAACGCTACCTCGCCTCGGGGAACAGTCCGTCCGCTTATGCCGTCCATCAGGACACCACCACCATCAAGCTCTACGGCGCCTACGGTCTCTCTGAACGGAATGGCGCCAATGAGGCGCACGCTGGAGGTGGCGAGGCCGAGGTGGAGGCCGACCGCGCTCCAGACCCGACGGGGCCGGGCCAGAACGCCCGCGACGAGCCGCCGGTGCCGCCCGTTCCGCGTCGCGGCTACTCAAAGGACCACCGACCCGACCTGCTCCAACTCGTCTACGGACTCTCCGTTCAAGGTGCGATCGGAATTCCACTCTGCGTCAGCATTCTCGACGGCAACACCTCCGACCCCGTAGCCAACCGCTTTCACATCGACCGCCTCTCCAGTCTGTTGCCGCCGATGCATGAGGTCACGCTCGTCGCCGACTGCAAATTGTGCGATGCGGCCACGCTCGGTCAGGTCCTTGACGCGAACTTTCACTTTATCACCCTCGTTCCGCGCACCTTCACCGTGCGCGAAGCGCTCGTCGAGCAGGTTCGACTCGCCGACGAGGAGCTGCCGGTGCTGGCCACAGCCAGCCAGCGAAGGCAGTCGGACCCGGAACGGCATTACCGAGGCCGATCTTTCCAGCAGACATTCTCCGTTCACGAACCCAAGACCGACCAGCGGGTCGAGAGGTCGATGCGGTTCCTCGTGGTCGACTCCCCCGGCCTCACCGAGCGGGAGGAGGGTGCGGTCCTTGCCAAGGTCG
>CAIXPF010000047.1 GCA_903921205.1 uncultured Acidimicrobiia bacterium
CGTTTCCACCAGGCGATCGTGGCCTTCCCGGTCCCCACCATCGCCGCGGTGCACGGTCCGGCCATCGCCGGCGGGTTCGACGTCGCCACCATGTGCGACCTCCGGGTGGTCGCCACCACCGCCCGCTTCGCCCGTCCCGAGTTCGCCTGGGGCGACATCCTCTACGGCGTCCTGCACGACCTGGTCGGCGGGGCCATCGCCCGGGAGCTGACCCTGGCCCCCTGCGACCTCGACGCCCACGAGGCCTGGGCCAAGGGCTTGGTCACCCGGCTGGTCGAACCCTCCGCAGTGCCGGACACGGCGCTCGAGTTGGCGCGTTCGGCGGCGCTGCCGCCACGCGACAAGCTGGTCAACGCCAAGGCCAAGGTGCTGCGGCGTCTGGCGCTGGGCACCACCGAGACCCTGCAGATGTAGCGCCCCCGGCCGGGCCGACGACACAGCCACGCCGAAAACGACAGCCACGCCGAAAACGACAGCTGCGCCGGGCCCGACACGACATCGGGATCCCGGCGCAGCCGCAGGAATCGATCAGCGCTCGGCGCCGCCACGGATGAGGCGACCGGGCATGGCGCCGGTGTGCTCACCGTTCTCGTAGGTGACCTCGCCGTTGCACACCGTCATGGTGTAGCCCTGCGCCCGCTGGATCAGGCGCTTGCCACCGGCGGGAAGGTCGTAGACCATCTCGGGGTCCTCGAGGCAGAGCTTGTCGTAGTCGATGAGGTTCAGGTCGGCCCGATAGCCGGGGGCGATCACGCCACGGTCGGTCAGGCCGTAGAGGTTCGCCGTGTCCTGGGTCATCTTGTGCACCACGAACTCCACCGGCAGGGTGTCGCCCTTGGTGCGGTCACGGGTCATGTAGGCCAGCATGTAGGTGGGCACGCTGGCATCACAGAGCACGCCACAGTGGGCGCCACCGTCGGAGAGGCCGAACACCGAGTGCTGGTGCTTGATGGCCTCGATCTGCATCTCGAGATCGCCCTTGTACTTGCCGAACAGGAACAGGATCGGCCGCTGGTCGGCCATCACGTCCATCAGCGCCTCGCGGACGTGGATGCCCCGGGCCTCGGCGATGCCGGCGATGGAGTCCTCGTAGGAGGGCTCGTAGCTGAGGTCGGTCGGCAGCACGTACATCTTGTGCCAGGTCGAGATCATCGTGTTGGTGTCGGCGAAACGCGACGTCTTGGCGTCGTCGGCGAGGACCTTGGCCCGGAAGGCCGGATCGAGCAGCATGGCCCGCTGCTGGTCGTAGGGCAGGTCCTTGATCTCGGCGTAGGCCGGGAACTGCCGCATCGGGTTGAGGGTGCCCTCCAGGGTCATCAGCACCGACGCCGGACGGGCGCCCACCTGCGGACGGATCTGCAGGCCCTCGGCGTTCAGCTTGTCGGCGAGGTCCCAGATGCCCTGCACGGCGCCGGCGGCGGGCACCAGGAAGGTCATCGGGCGACCGGTGAGCCGGGCGATGTGCTCGATCCAGCTCAGCTCGTCGGCCTTGTCGAGATGGTCGGAGATGACCTCCATCGCCCCGTGGTCGAGCCCGACGAAGGCCTCGGCGATGGCCACCATCTCATCTGCGGCGGCGTTGGTGCCCGGCACCAGGTTGCCGGCCTTGTCGAAGTGACCGTAGAAGCGCGAGGTCGAGAAGCCCAGCGCCCCGTCGACGAGGGCCTGACGGGTGATCTCGGACATCGCCGTCATGTCCTCGGCGGTGGCGTCGTCGTAGCAGCGCTCGCCCATCACGTAGTGGCGCAACGCCACATGGGGAACCTGGGCGCCGATGTCGATGGTGTACGGCGTGTCGATCGCGTCGAGGTACTCGCCGAAGCTCTCCCAGCCCCAGGGCAGGCCCTCGTGCAGCGCCGTGCCGGGGATGTCCTCGACGCTCTCCATCAGCTGCACCAGCTCGTCCTCGCTGCCGGGCCGCACCGGGGCGAACCCGACCCCGCAGTTGCCCATGACCACGGTGGTGACGCCGTGCCAGCTCGACGGCGTCACCTGCTTGTCCCAGCAGACCTGGCCGTCGAAGTGGGTGTGGATGTCCACGAAGCCCGGGGTCAGCAGCTGCCCGCCGGCGTCGACCACCCGCTTGGCAGGGCGGCCCTGCAGTTGGCCGACCTCGGTGATGCGGCCGTCCTTGACCGCCACGTCGGCCACGAAACCGGGTGCGCCGGTACCGTCGACCACGAAGGCGTTGCTGATGAGCAGATCGTCCACGGAATCCCCCCGAGAAGTGTGCGGTGCTCGCTGCACCGATGCCCTGAGCGTACCGCCCCGCAACGGGAGCCGACCTATCCTGCGAGCCGCAGCAGACAGGAGTCCCCGTGCCCGACAACGCGACCTACCAGGCGATCCTGGTCGACCAGCACGACACCGTCGCGGTGATCACGCTGAACCGGCCGGAACGGCTCAATGCATGGACCCCGACGATGGCCCACGAGCTGAGCGCCGCACTGCTCGCCGCCGACCGGGACGACACCGTGCGTTCGGTCGTGATCACCGGCGCCGGGCGGGCCTTCTGCGCCGGGGCCGATCTCACCGCCGGAGGCAACACCTTCGACGACAGCGCCAACGCCGACCGGATGACCGGCGACGGCACGCCGGAGGTCCTGCCCTACCAGCTGCGCAAGCCGGTCATCGCCGCCATCAACGGTGCAGCGGTCGGTGTGGGTATCACCTACCCGCTGCTCGCCGATGTCCGCATCGTCGCCGAGGACGCCAAGCTGCAGTTCGCCTTCGTGCGACGCGGCATGCTGCCCGAGCTGGCCAGCCATGCGATCCTGCCCCGGGTCGTGGGATTCTCCAACGCCGCCGACCTGCTGCTGAGCGGCCGGATGTTCTCCGGCCGGGAGGCGGCAGCGCTCGGCCTGGCATCGGAGGCGGTCCCCGCCGGCGACGTGCTCGACACCGCCCTGCGACGGGCCCACGAGTACGCCCTGGCCGCACCGGTGTCGGTTGCGGCGGCCAAGCGCCTTTTGTGGCAGAACCTCGGCGCCGACATCGCTGCCACGGTGGCGGTGGAGGTCCCGGTGTTCGCCTGGTTCGGCCGCCAGCCCGACGCCCACGAGGGTGTGTCGTCGTTCCTCGAGAAGCGCGAGCCACGTTGGACGATGAGCGCCACCACCGACTTCCCGGCCTGGCCGAGCTGACCCATCGGGTCGCCGGTCCGGACCATCGGCTTCCCGTACCGGGTCGAGCGACCCGGTACGGGCGACCGCTTCCGGCGATAGCCTGACCGACGACGATGCGGGCCCGGATCTTCCTCGTGGTTGCCACCGCGGCCACTGCGGTGGCCGTGTTGAGCGTGACGGCGTCGGGAGGCCGCGGCCTGCCCGGGCCGGTCCTTCCCGCGATCAGCCGCTTCGTGCAGTCGGCCCCGGCGACGGACGGCCAAGCGGCCGCGGCCACGGCGGACCGGGCCGGCGCAACGGCCGGGGCCCTCCCCGTCGTGGCGTCGCCCGGAGCTGGACCGGACGGGCGCGAACGGTCCCTCACCGCACGGTGCGGAGCCGACGACACCACGCCCACCGTCGGCCCGTACCGGCCGGCGACCGCAGGCAACCGCGACGACAAGGACGCCGACGAGTCGGCCGACGAACCCGAACCCGCCGCGGCGACGACCGACACCGTCGCCGACACCGGGACCGACCCTGCCGAGCCCGAGACGCACCCCGAGGGCGACGGCCCGAGCTTCGGGCACTGGAGCATCATCAACACCGAGGGCGACATCGGCGAGGACGACCGGGCCGCCTACACCGAGCTCGAAGCGGCCCACCGAGGCGAGCGACCCGACGACCCGCTGGTGCTGCACTGGATGGCGGAGACCGTCGGCGATCCCGTGGCCGATCTCGAGGAGGTCGCCTGCGTGGCCGCCGCGGCCTACGCCGACCCGAGGGGCTGGAACCTCGACGGGGCCCTGCGCTTCGAGCGGGTCGAGTCCGCCGAGGAGGCCGACTTCGTGCTCGTGGTGGCCGAGGCCGACTACGTGCCCGACTTCGCCGACTCGTGCCTGTCCTCGCTCACCGGCGTTCCCGATGCGAGCTGCACCGTCGGCAACTACGTCATCATCAACGACCTGCGTTGGCGGGACGGCGCGCTGGGCGATCCGATCCCGCTCGAGGTGTTCCGCATCCACGAGATCAACCACGAGACCGGCCACTGGCTCGGGCAGGGCCACTTCAGCTGCCTCGGCGGCGTCGCCGCGGTCAACCAGCAGCAGTTCCGATCGCTCGACGGATGCACCGCCAACGCCTGGCCGCTGCCGTTCGAGCGGGCCATGGTCGCAGCCCGGTTCGGGCTGTGGCCGACGCTCGGGGCCTACGAGCCCTACGACGAGCTGGGCTGGTGGAGTCCGTGGGACGACTCGTCCGGCACGGACCTGTCCGGCACCGACGGGGCGTCCGTCGACGACCCCGGCGCCGAGGTGACACCGACCGAACCCGAGACCACCCAACCCGAGACCACCCAACCCGAGACCGAGTAGCCGACCTCCGACGCCGGCTGATCCCCGGGACGCGGCGACCCTGCCGAGCTACCGGCCCCGGACGCGGCGACGCCGGTCGATCCCGAGGGACCGACCGGCGTGCGGACGCAACCTGTCGCGGCCGGGCAGGCCGCGACGACTCACTTGGTCGGGGTGCGCTTGCCGTAGTTCTTGAAGGTGTCGTTGATGTGGGTGATCACCGACGCCAGCTTGGCGTTGCGACCCTCGAGCAGGCGCGGGGCGAAGTGCTGCAGCCCGGCGACGTCCCAGCGGCCGTCGGTCACGATGATCTTGTCCTCGGACAGCGACCAGCCGCCGTAGAGGCCGACCTCGTTGCCGCCGACGTGGAAGACGCCGCCGGTGAAGGGGCAGTCCTCGGTCATGAGGTAGGCGACCAGCGGGCTGATGTTGGCGGGGTCGAACACGTCGAACTCGCTGGGGTCCTCCGGCGGGGCCACGACGTCGCCGAGACCCGGGGTCTGCAGCGTCATCCGGGTCCGGGCGACCGGGGCGAGGCAGTTGGCCCGCACGCCGTAGCGGCTGAGCTCCTGGGCCATCACGATGGTGGCAGCGGCGATACCGGCCTTGGCGGCGGTGTAGTTGGTCTGGCCCGGGTTGCCCAGCATGGCGCCGGACGCGGTGTTGACGATGCTGCCCTTGACCGGCTGGCCGGTCTCCTTGGACTTCTCGCGCCAGTAGGCCGAGGCCCAGCGCGACGGCACGAAGTGGCCCTTGAGGTGCACGGCGATGACCGCATCCCACTCGGCCTCGGTCATGTTGACCAGCACGCGGTCACGCAGGATGCCGGCGTTGTTCACCAGTCCGTGCAGGTCGCCGAAGGCCTCGACCGCGGTGTTGATGAGGCGCTGGCCGCCTTCCCAATCGGTGACCGAATCGGTGTTGGCAACCGCCTCGCCGCCCATGGCCTTGATCTCGTCCACGACCTCCTGGGCCGGGCCGGCGTCGGAGCCGGTCCCGTCCACGTTGCCGCCGAGGTCGTTGATGACCAGCTTGGCGCCTTCAGAGGCCAACAGCAGCGCATGCTCACGACCGATGCCGCGGCCTGCGCCGGTGACGATGACTACCCGTCCGTCTAGTGCTCCCATGGAACGGATCGTAGTGGCCCGGCCCGACCGGTTTCGAAGCAGACCGGCGTCGGCGCACCCCCGGGCGACCGCCGTCGCCGTCGACGTGACGGCGCACCCGTGCTAGACGCGCGGACGTGATCAAGGTGTGCGAGTTGGTGAAGCGGCGGCCGGGCCTCGATGTCGAGGCGTTCCAGGCGTACTGGCGCGAGGTGCACGGTCCGATCGTGTCGTCCATCCCCGGGCTGCGTCGCTACGTGCAGTCCCATCCCCTGCCGGGCGGTTACCGCAACGGCGAGCTGCCCTTCGACGGGGTGGCCGAGCTGTGGGTCGACGACAAGGACGCCCTGCGGGCCATGGCCGGCACCGCGGCGTTCGCCGCGGCCAAGGCCGACGAGCCCAACTTCATCGACACCGACGCGCTGATCGAGTTGGTCGTGGACGAGGTCGTGGTCAAGGACGGCCCGGTCGGGCCCGACGCCATCAAGTCGATCGGCTTCGTCCGATTCCGGTCCGACCTCGAGCCCGACGCCGCCCAGCGCTACTGGCGGGACGTCCACGGCCCGATCGCTGCCGGGATCGACGTGCTGCGCCGCTACGTGCAGAGCCACGTCCGGCTCGGCGCATACCGTGACGGCAACCGTCCGGCGTGGGACGGCATGGCGATGACCTGGTTCGACTCGGTCGAGGACATGCGCCATTCGGCAACGACGGACGCCTACCGGGCGACGATCGCCGACGGCCCGCTCCTGCTGGATGCGGGCCCCACCCCGACCATCCTGTGCCGCGAGCTCGTCATGATCGACTGACCGCAGGGCGAAGCGCTCCGGACCTCGCAACGATTCGGTGTCGATTCGCCGGAACCGATCCGGGCGAATCGCCGGTGGGCAGCGATTCGGCGTCGATTCGTCAGGCGGGCCGGTCGTCGGCCTCGCCGTCGCCGGCGGCACCGCCCTCGGTCCGGGTCGGTGAGGACCCACCCCGCTTGGACACCGCCACTCGTTGAGCCGGGTAGATGCCGTGGTGCGTGGAGAACACGTAGGCCACGATGCAGCCGATCGCCAGCGGGACGATCAGGCCGGCCCCGAACACCTCCACGCCCAACACCGTGCAGGCCAACGGGGTGTTCGACGCCCCGGCGAACACCGCGACCAAGCCGATGGCCGCCAGCACCGGCACCGGCAGGTGCAGCGGCCCGGCCAGCGCCGCGCCCAGGGTGCTGCCGATCACGAACAGCGGGGTCACCTCGCCGCCGGGGAACCCGCTGCCCAGCGTCACGGCGGTGAACAGCAACTTCAGGGCGAACACGGCGAAGGACAGGTGCACGCCGGCCAGCGCCTCGTCGGCCAGCGGCACGGACAGCCCGAGGTACGCGTCGCCGAAGACGCCCGCCAGCGCAACGATGGCCAGCCCGCCGAGCACCGGCCGCAACGGCGGCCAGCCGACGTAGCGGGCCAGCAGGCCCTTCAGGCGGTGGGTCAGCACCGCGAACACCGTGCCGGCCAGACCGAAGGCCACCCCGGCCACGACCACCTTGAGCAGCACCGCCGCATCGAGGGGGACCACGACCGGTGTGCGCACGGCGTGCCGGGCCCCGAGTGCGTGGCAGACCCGGTCGCCGACGATCGCCGCGGTCAGGGCCGGGACCAGGGCGTCGAACTGCATACGGCCGATCGACTGCACCTCGAGCGCGAACACCGTGCCGGCCATGGGCACCCCGAACACCGCACCGAAGCCGCCGGCCAGCGCGGCGATCAGCAGCAGCCGCCGATCGTGCTCGTCGAGTCCCAGCACCCGGGCCACCGCATCGCTGAGGCTGCCCGACATCTGCAACGCCGTGCCCTCACGGCCGGCCGAGCCGCCGAAGAGGTGCGTCGTCCACGTCCCCACCAACACCAACGGCGCCATCCGCCGCGGCACCCACTCGGTGGGCTCGTGGATCTCGTCGATGAGCAGACCGACCCCACGAGCACTGCGGCCGCCGAGGTAGTGGTACGCCGACCCGAGCGCCAGGCCGGCGAGGGGCAGCAGGTACAGCAGCCACGGATGGGTCAGGCGGGTCTCGGTGACCAGCTCGAGGCCTGCCAGGAACACGAACGACGAGATCCCCGCCAGCACCCCCGACACCGCGCCGAGCACCGCCCACCGCACCGTCCACAGCACCAGGCGACCCTCCTGCGCCGCCAGCCGGCGGGTGCGTTGCAGCAGCGGTCGTTCCATGGTCGGCCCCGCACGATACCGCTCGGCCCCACGGACCGCGTCATGACCGATGGCCGAGCACCCGCTGCCGGCGATCGCCCGGTATCGTGCGGACAGCGGGGACGGAGCCGAGGGGGGCTCGGGGCCCGCCGCAACGACCGCGCCGAGGGCGCCGACCGAGGAGCTTCCGTCCATGGAACTGCATGCCGAACACAAGCTGAAGTACGCCGGCGCGGTCGACGCCGACGGCCACATCCTCGAGCCCAAGAACCTCTGGGAGACCTATCTCGAGCCCAAGTACCGCGAGCGGGCGCTGCGCTTCATCCTCGACGACAACAACCTCGAGCAGCTCGTCTACGACAACAAGCCGTCGAAGATGGCGGCCAAGGGCATGCCCTCGACGCTGGGGGCGATGGGCTGCACCGACCTCGCCAAGCTGCAGTTCGACCCCGAGCAGACCTATGAGCGCAACTCGCCCTACGGCTCGACCGACCCCAAGCAGCGCCTGGAGCTGCTCGACGCCGAGGGCATCGAGCAGGCGCTGATCTACACCACCGTGGGCCTGCTGTGGGAGGCCGAGGTCAAGGACCCCGAGCTGTCCCAGGCCTACACCCGGGCCTACAACCGCTGGGTGACGGAGTGGTGCAGCGGCGGCGAGGGTCGCCTGTTCCCCACCGCCCACCTGTCGCTCACCGACCCTGCGGGTGCGGCTGCCGAGATCACCCGGGCCGTGGGCGAGGGCGCGGTCGGCGGCTACGTCGCACCGTTCACCCACGACGCCAAGCCGTTCGGCCATCCCGACCACGACATCCTCTTCGCCACCTGCCAGGACCTCGATGTCCCTCTGGCGCTGCACCCGACCTTCGAGCCGCAGTGGACCAAGGGCGAGCGCATGGGCACCTGGGAGAACGTCAAGAACCTCAAGCTGCTGCCGATGGTCATGGCATCGGACGGTGTCCGCCAGCAGTTCACGACCCTGTTCGACTACGGCGTGTTCGACAAGTTCCCGAAGCTGCGCATCGTGGTGCTGGAGTCGGGCGCCGGCTGGATCGGCTACTGGCTCGACCGCCTCGACGCAGTGTTCAAGCACACCCCGCTGGCCAAGCGGGTGCCGCTGGAGAACCCGCCGAGCTGGTACTTCGAGAACCGCTGCTGGATCTCCTGCGATCCCGACGAGCGCACCGTGCCCCACCTCGCGGAGCGTTTCGGCGCCGACCGGTTCATGTGGGCGTCGGACTTCCCCCACGTCGACCATACCCCGGAGTATGTGCGGGATCTCGAGGAGCTCGCCGACATGTTCCCCGACGAGACCCGCCGGGCGTTCCTCGGCGACAACGCCCGCAAGCTGTTCAAGCTGCCGACGCCGGCCACCGTCTGACCGTCTGACCGAACCCGGCCGACCCCACGTGGCCCGGCCGGGTTCGGTCCGGCCGGGTTCGGTCCGGCCGGGTTCGGGTCAGCGGTCGAGCCGGGCCACCTGCGGGAACGGGCGGGCGCGGCCGAGCAGGGCGGGCACGTCGTGGCCGAGTTGTCCGGCCAGCCAATCGGTGACCTCGAGCAGGGCGTCGAGGTCGATGCCGGTGTCGTAGCCCATGCGCTCGAGCATCCAGGCCACGTCCTCGGTGGGGATGTTGCCGGTGGCATTCGGGGCGAACGGGCAGCCGCCCACCCCGCCGAGCGAGGCGTCGAGGCGTCGCACGCCGGCGGCCACCGCCGCCGCCGCGTTGGCCAGGCCGGTGTTACGGGTGTTGTGGAAGTGGCCCCGCAGCGCCGTGCCGTCACCGGCCAGCTCGCCCAGCGCGCCGAAGCGTTCGGTGACATCGCTGGGCACCCCGCAGCCGATCGAGTCGGCGAGGATCAGCTCGGTCGGCTCGGCCTCGAGCACCCGAGCCGCCACCTCGAGCACCGTGGCGGTCGGCACCTCACCCTCGTAGGGGCAGCCGAAGCCCATCGAGATCGTGACCGTGGGCCGGACCCCGTCGGCGTGGGCGCGTCGGGCGAGACGGTCCCAGCCGGCGATCAGATCCTCCACGGTCGAGCCCTGGTTCTTGTCGGCGAAGGTCTCGGTGGTGGTCACCACCATGTTGATCTCCTCCACCCCGGCGGCCACGGCCCGCTCGTAGCCCCGCTCGTTGAGGACCAACGCGGTGAAGCTCACGCCCTCGCGCCGGCCGAGCGCAGCGAGCACCGCCTCGGCGTCGGCCATCTGCGGGACCCGGGTGGGATGGGCGAAGCTGACCGCCTCGATACGACGCAGCCCCGCGGCCACCGCCGACTCGATGAGCTGCAGCTTGGTGTCGGTGGACAGCAACACCGCCTCGTTCTGGATGCCGTCGCGGGCGCTCACCTCGATGATCTGCACCGCCGGACGCACTGCGTCGCTCTGCTCGCTCACTGCTCGACCCCCTTGTCGGCCCGCAGCGTAGCGGCGGCGCCGCCGAGGTCACCCGGGCGATCGGCAAGCCGTCCGGCGCCGGCGAGTTCGCCCGCCGTGCCCCGCCGGCCGGCCGCGCCCAACCGCCACGAGCAACACGCTCCCCCCAACGACAGCACGGACGCAGCGACGAAGGCGGGGACGAAGGAATCGGCCCGGTCGGCGATGATGCCGGCGATCTGCGGCCCGGCCAACTGTGCTGCGCCGAACACGAAGGTGAGCGATCCGAACGCTGCGCCGAACGCCCGTCCCTGCAGGTGGTCGGCCACCACCGCCCCGATGGCCGTCGGGGTCCCGGACACGCTCAGGCCGAAACCGATGGCAGCGAGCAGCACCGGCACCGGCGAAGCGGTCAGGGCCAGCAACGGGGCCGATGCCATGATCACGAAGCCCACGACCATCAGCCGCGGTCGACCGAAACGATCCGACAGCCGGCCGAACGCCACGCCACCGAACACCGAGGACAGGCCGAGCAACGAGGCGACGTTGTTGGTGGACGACGCCGACCAGCCGGCGTCCTGCAGTTGGGTGACGAAGAAATAGAAGAACAGCGAGTACCCCGCGCCGAACAGGGCGAAGGCACCCAAGAGGTAGGTCCAGCCCGGCACCTGCCGAATGACCGTCGTGGGTACCCGCGCCGGCGCCGGACCGCTGCGAGCGGCGGCCGGACCGCGCACCAGCAGCGCCACCAGAACGGTCACCGTCAGCGCTACGGCCGCCTCGATGACGTACACCGGCCGCCATGCCCCCACCCCGGCACCGGCCCGGACTGCGTTGGTCAGCGGACCGACCACGAAAATGCCCAGTCCGATCCCCGAGCCGACCAGGCCGATGGCGAACCCGCCCCTGGCCGGCCCGACCAACGATGCCGCCAGCCCGGGAGCAGGCACCCAGACCGCCGCGCTGCCCAGCCCGGCGACGAACAGCCCGATGGCGAGCGTGCCGAACCCCGATGCCGTGGCCAGCACCGCCAAGCCTGCCGTCGACACCGTCAGGCCGACCTTGATGAGGGTCGCCGGCTCGATACGGGTCGACAACCACGACACCAGGCCGGTGCCGGTGAGGTACGCCGCCAGGCTCACCGTACCCAAGCTGCCCGCCCGGGCCAGCGAGCCGAGCACGTCGTCGTTGATGGCCTTGAGCAGGACCGGGTAGGTGAACCGACCGAAGGACTGCGCCACCATCGAGGCCAGCAGGATCAACCCGAGCGACACCAGCACCCGCGGCGCGAGCCGCTCGCGGCTGCGGTCGGGGGACGGGGCGGGCGCACCGGACGAACGCTCGGCGCTCAACGGGATCCACCCCGATCGGACCGACGCGCCGAACGGCCCTCCGGCATCGCCGAGCGCCGACCCAGCTTCGCCAGCTCCATCGAACCCCTCCGTCCACCGTGACCGGCATCCCCGCAGCGGCAGAGGCCGTGACCGAACGTGAACCTACCGGTTCGGGCGCGACACCGCCGGATGGTGCGCCTGCGCGGCCGGCGCCCGCTGCGACGGTCGCCGACGGGCGAGGCACACGCACGACGCTCCGAATCGCCTCGACGAATCGGCACCGAATCGGCGCGCCTAGTCTCCGGCCATGACCAAGGTCGGCTACCTCCTCCCCACCCGCGAAGCGATCATGGCGGGCGAGCACGCCACGGCGCGTCTGCTCACCCTCGCCGAGCAGGCCGAGCGGTGCGGGTTCGACTCGGTCTGGGTGGGCGACTCGCTCCTGGCCCGAACCCGCCACGAACCGCTGACCCTGCTGGCCGCGGTCGCCGCCCGCACCGAACGGGTCGAGCTCGGTACTGCGGTGCTGCTGCCGGCGCTGCGCAACCCGGTCGTGCTCGCCCAACTGGTGGCGACCGTCGACCGTCTGGCCGAGGGACGGCTCATCCTCGGGGTCGGCATCGGCGCCAACACCCCCGCGGCGCGTGCCGAGTTCACCGCGGCCGGGGTCGACTTCGACCAGCGCGTCGGCCGGATGGTGCACGGCCTGCGGTTGTGCCGCCAGCTGTGGAGCGGACAACCGGTCACCTGGGACGGCCCCTACTGGACGCTGACCGGGCAGAGCCTGCAGCCCACCCCGCACCGGCCGGGCGGTCCGCCCATCTGGGTCGGCGGGTCGGCGCCGGCCGCTCTGGCCCGGGCCGGTCGGCTCTACGACGGCTGGTTCCCCGTCGGCGGCGAGGTCGAGGGCTTCCGGACCGGGCTGGACGCCGTTCGGCAGGCCGCGACCGAAGCCGGACGCGATGCCACCACGATGACCGGCGCCGCCTACGTGACGATGGCCATCCACGACCGGCCCGCCGAGGCCGAGGCGATCCTCGAGCGCTTCCTCGGCGAGTACTACGCGCCGGCTCCGGCTGCGGTGATGCGCAAGGCACAGAGCTGCTATGCCGGGCCGCTCGAGGGCGCGACCGAGTACCTCGCCGGCTTCGCCCGTGCCGGGGTCGACCATCTCTGCCTGCGGTTCTGCGGCGACCATGCCGAGAACCTCGACCGCTTCGCCGGCATCGCCGACCGGCTGGGCTGACCACCGGTCCGGCACCACCGGCCCGGCACCACCGGTCCGGCACCACCGGCCCGGCACCGACGGACCGTGGCCCGACCGGCCACGACCCGACCGGCCGCAGTCGGTGGGTTTGTCGGCTGTCGGACCGAGCGGACAGGCTCCGCCGGTGGACTGGATCGACTTCCTCGGCATGCAACGTACCGCTGACCCCCGGCGGTGGCTGCTCCCGGTGACCGACGCCGTCACCGGCGGCGCGGGGCAACTGTTCGGCGGATGCGGCTTCGGTGGCGCAGCCGCGCTGCTCGAGGAGCTCACCGGCAAGCCGGTCGCCTGGGCCACGGCGCAGTTCCTCTCCAACGCCTTCCCACCCGAGGAACTGCAGCTGCACGCCGAGGTCCCCGTCGAGGGCCACAACTTCTCGCAGGCCCGCGTGGTCGGCCGGGTCGGCGACCGTGAGGTGTTCACGGTGCTCGCGGCGCTGGGTACCAAACGCTTCGACGGGACCGGCCGATGGCGGTCCATGCCCGATGTGCCCGCACCGCAGCAGTGCTCCCCCTCGACCGTGTTCGGACCGCGGCCCGGCGGGTTGAGCCGGCGGCTCGAACGCCGCGTCGCGACCGGCCCCTGGGGCGACGAGGAATCGAGCCCGTCCGGCACCATGCGGATCTGGGTCCGCCTGCCCGACGAGCTGGTCGGCACGACCGTGGGGTTGTGCATCGCCGCCGACTTCCTGCCGATGGGGCTGCGCGCCGCCATCGGCAGGCCGCTGTTCGGGGCCAGCCTCGACAACACCGTGCGCTTCGTCGGACGCGCCGCCACCGAATGGGTGCTCGCCGACATGCAGATGGACACGCTGGTCGACGGGGTCGGCCACGGCGCAGTCCAGTTGTTCTCCGCCACCGGCGAGCTGCTGGCCATCGCCTCGCAGAGCTGCGCCATGCGCGAGATGCCCGACTGAACCGAGGTCGCGACCGGGCCGGGCAGGGGCCGGGTGGCCGGGCCGGGTGGCCGGGCCGGCCGGCGGCAGCCGGCGGGGCAGGCACCGACCGACTCAGCGGTAGCGGTCAGGTCAGCTCGAAGTAGCTGCGCATCGGTTCGGGGGTGCGCTCCCGGTCGAACTCGAACAGCTCGAGCAGCACCCCGTCGGGTCCGGGAACCATCGCATAGCGGAACTGCTCGGCCTCCTTGATACCCCGCGGTACGGCCACCCCACCGGCTTCGAGGCGGGCCACCACCGCCGGCAGGTCGGTCACGTTCATACCGAGATGGTTGATCGGCCCCCGCTGGTTGGGGGCCTGGTCGTAGAAGTTGAGCCGGCCCGACCCCACCCGTACCAACACGTTGCGGGACCCGGCCAGCGCCACGTCGGCCACCACCTCGGCGTCGAAGAACCGGGTGTAGAAGCCGAGGGCCCCGTCGAGGTCGGCGGACATCAGATGCGCGTGATGGAAGCTGGTCATGGCCGCATTCTCTCCTGTCCAGTGCCTAGGGTTCGGCCATGCCGAGCGCTGCCGACACCACCGCCGTCGTCCCGGTCACCGAGGCGCAACGGGCCGATTACGAACGCAACGGGTATCTCCTGCTGCCGTCGTTCCTGTCGGCGTCGTGGCTGGAGCGGCTTCGTGCGGTCGCCGCCGGCTACGTCGAGGCCGGCCGGGCACCCGATGCCTCGCCGCGGATCTTCGACGTCGAACCGGGTCATTCGGCGGAGAACCCCCGGCTGCGACGGCTCATCAGCCCCGTCGATCTCGACCCGACCATCCGCGAGCTCGCCCTGCAGGGCCCGGTCGCCGAGCTGGCGGTCGGCCTGCTCGGGGGACCGGCCCGGTTCCACCACTCCAAGCTGAACTTCAAGTGGTCCGACGGCGGCGAGGAGATCAAGTGGCACCAGGACATCCAGTTCTGGCCCCACAGCGACTTCAGCCCGCTCACCATCGGGATCTACCTCGAGGACGTCGACGACGAGATGGGTCCCATGGGGGTCGTCCCCGGCAGTCACCACGGCGAGCTGTACGACCTCTACGACGGCGAAGGCCACTGGACCGGCGCACTCGACGACGCGGACCTGCCGCGCGCCGGGCTCGACCGGGCCGTCTACCTGCAGGGGCCGGCAGGCTCGGTGACGGTGCACAACTGCTGTGCGGTCCACGGCTCGATGCCCAACCTCTCGCCCCGGGCCCGGCCACTGCTGCTGATGACGTACTCGGCGGCGGAGTCCTTCCCGCTGCTCGGGGTCGGCACCAACGGACGCACCGGCAAGCTCACCGGAACCCTGGTCGGCGGTCCCGCCCCCCGATGGATCACCGTCGGCGGACGCCGGATGCCCGCGGCGCCGAACTGGTCGCAGGGCGGGTACCACACCATCTTCGACGTGCAGCAGACCGACGGCGGGTCGCCGGGCTCCGAGACCGCCGCCGGGTGACGGTACCGGCCCGGTCGGCGCGGTCAGCCATGACGGTGGGCGACCCGGCCTTCGGTGTGGCTCGATCCTGACGGCGTGCGATACTGACGACCTGACGCGCCCCCACCACCGGGGCGTCGTGTACGGAACGCAGGTGCGGCAGCGCCACGGCGAAGGGGAGACCATGACGACCAATACCCAGGAGTACTACGACGCCATCAAGCAGCGCTTCGCCGAGGAGCGCGACCTGCGGCTGTCGTACCGGCCCGAGGGCACCTCGCAGTACATCACCGACCTCGAGGGTGACCTCGCCCGCTACGAGCAGGACACCTATGCGCCGGAGCTCACGCCGCGTGATCCCATCAGCGACCACGTCGAGGTGCTGTTCATCGGCGGCGGCTTCTCCGCCCTGCTGACCTCGGGCCGCCTCCGTGAGCGCGGGGTCGAGTCGATCCGCATCGTCGAGCGGGGCGCCGACGTCGGCGGCACCTGGTACTGGAACCGCTACCCGGGCATCGCCTGCGACGTGGTCGCCTACGACTACCTGCCGTTGCTCGACGAGACCGGCTACATCCCCTCCCGCCACTACGCCGGCGGTGAGGAGATCTACAAGTACTGCCAGCTCATCGCCCGCAAGTACGACCTCTACGGCCTCGCCGTGTTCCAGACCACGGTGACCTCGACCACCTGGGACGAGGCGAACAACGTGTGGCGGGTCACCACCGACCGCGGCGACACCATGACCGCCGCGTTCGTGGTCTGCGCCAACGGCACGCTCACCAAGCCCAAGCTGGCCCGCATCGCCGGCATGGAGACCTTCAAGGGTCACTCCTTCCACACCTCCCGCTGGGACTACGAGTACACCGGCTCGAACCTCGAGAACCTCCACGACAAGGTCGTGGGCATCATCGGCACCGGTGCCACCGCGGTGCAGGCCATCCCCCACCTCGGCGCCAACGCCAAGGAGCTGTTCGTCTTCCAGCGCACGCCGTCCTCGATCGACGTGCGCGACGACTGGGAGACCGACCCCGAGTGGGCGGCCAAGCTCCAGCCGGGCTGGCAGGCGGCGCGTCGGGCCAAGGCCTTCACCGAGCCCCCGCTGACGACCCTGCAGCTGCAGCGCCGTTCGACCTTCAGCGCCGAGGAGAAGCTGCGGGCCCAGGAGAACGCCAACATCGACTACATGATGCGCATCCACAAGCGCATCGACGAGATCGTCGAGGACCGCACCACCGCCGACGCGCTCAAGCCCTGGTACATGTTCATGTGCAAGCGGCCGTGCTTCCACAACGACTACCTGCCCACCTACAACCGGCCGACCGTGCACCTGGTGGACACCCACGGCAAGGGCATCACCGAGATCGGCGAGAACGGCCCGATCTTCGAGGGCAAGGAGTACCAGCTCGACCTGCTCATCTACGCCACCGGCTTCGAGGTCCAGAAGACCGGCACCTGGAACCGCATCCTCGGCGAGGGCGGTCGGGATCTGCAGGACAAGTACGTCGACGGCATCCGCACCCTGCTCGGCATCCATACCCATGGGTATCCGAACATGTTCATCATGGGTGGCTACCAGGCGTCGTTCAACTTCAACCTGACCGACGTGCTGCAGGCCCAGGGCGACCACATCGCCGCCTGCATCGACTACGTCCGTACCAATGGGTATGCCACGATCGACTGCACCGAGTCGGCCGAGGACTGGTGGGTCGAGGAGGTCATCGAGCACCGCGGCAAGACCAACCGCAATGCCGAGTGCACCCCCGGCTACTACAACTTCGAGGGCGAGTTCAACCGTCGCCAGGACGGCAACTACAACGGGGGCTTCCCCAAGTACTACGCCCACCTGGGCGCAGCGCGGGAGAAGATGACGGAGAACTTCACGTTCACGTCCTGAGTCCCGCCGCACCCGCTACGGACGGTCCGGCCCGAGGCCGGCGAATCGATGTCGATTCGCCGGCCTCGGCGCGTCCGGGTGCGGCAGGGCCCGCCGCCTCTGCGGCCGCACCGAGAACGGGCGAGAACGGCCGCCCTGAACGGAGCTTGTAGCGAAATGGTTCGAGGCACCGGCCGCCTCGTCGCCGGCCGGTACAACGGTCCTGGTCAGAGCGTTGCCGGTTTCCGGTCACGAACAGACGCGAACCATTTGGCTACAAACACGACGAACGACCGGGCCCGCCGGGCCGAACAGGCCCGACAAGCGCCGGGCGGGCCGAACCCGGACCGGGTTGGCCGGTCGAGCGGGGTCGGGACGGGCCGAACCCGGACGAGGTGATCAGCGAACCACCCGCCACTGCACCAGCGTGAACGGGGTCGGGCTGTCGTCGTGGTCCTCGAAGACCGCCTCGACCCGGTCGCCGATGGCGAAGGGCTGCATCGGATCGCCGAGCAGGTTGCCGACCATGCGGATCCCACCGGCATGGGGCAGCTCGACGAGCACCACGGTGTAGGGCACGGCGTCGGCGAGCGCGCCGTGCACGGGGTGCCAGGGCCGCTGCCAGGAATACAGCACCCCCTCGGGGGCCACCTGCTCCCAGCCGATGGCGAAGGAGCGGCAACCGTGGCAGTTCCACTCCGGGCCCCACTGCCAGGTACCGCACCCGGGACAGCGCTGGACCCACAGCTCGTGACGCCGCGTCCCCTCCCAGTACGGGCGGTCGAGGCCGTCACGGGCCGGGACCGGGGCGGGCAGGCCTGCCGGCAGGACGTAGTCGCTCATCAGCCCAACACCTCTGCGCTCCCGAAGATGGCGGCCGAGACGACCTCGACCATCGGCCCGGCATTCACGTAGCTCACCGTGGCCCCCGGCACCTGGTTGGTCGAGGTACCCCGCACCTGGCGGACCGCCTCGATCACCAAACCCAGGCCGTGCATGTAGCACTCGGCCAGGTTGCCGCCGCTGGTGTTGAGCGGCAGCTTGCCGCTCGGGGCGATCAGGTTGTCGAAGGTCAGCACCTCGTTGGCCGACTCATAGGTGCAGAACCCTCCCTCGATCAGGCTCATCACCACCGCCCCGGTGAAGTTCTCGTAACTCTGCACCACGTCGACGTCGGCAGGGGTCACCCCGGCCTGCTCGTAGAGCCGCGGGACGACCGGCTTGAGCGACGAGGTCACGTAGTCGGGCTGGTTGTGCCCGGCGACGCCCGAACGGCGCGGGCCGCCCTGCTGGGCGCCGAGCACGTACACGGGCCGGTCGCTGAGGTCGCGGGCCCGCTCGGCCGACATGACGATCACCGCGGCGGCGCCGTCGTTC
The DNA here is from genome assembly GCA_903921205.1 of uncultured Acidimicrobiia bacterium. Taxonomy (GTDB): domain Bacteria; phylum Actinomycetota; class Acidimicrobiia; order Acidimicrobiales; family CAIXPF01; genus CAIXPF01. The sequence continues at coordinate 18,346 of CAIXPF010000047.1, forward strand.
TCGAGGCAGACGTCGTAGAGGTGGAACGGCTCGGTGATCCAGCGCGAGGCGTCGTACGCCTCCGGGGTGAGCGGCCGGCCGTACATCACCGCCCGGGGGTTGTTCTGGGCGTGGTGGTAGGCGGCCAACGACACCGCCTTGAGCGTGTCGGGGCTGATGCCGTGGTCGTGGAACAGCCGGGTGGTGCGCATGGCGTAGGTCTGCGCCGGCGACATCACCCCGTAGGGCACCGTCAGGGCTGCGGCGCCGGAGATCGTGCTGCTGCGCGCCCCCTGTCCGAACCGGCCGAACTGTCCCTGGGCCAGACCGCGGTAGGCCACCACGCAGTCGGCCGAACCCGACAGCACGGCGGCGCAGGCGTTCTGCACCGCGGCCGCCGCGCCCCCTCCGCCACCGCCCCACTGCATGTTCGAGTAGCGGATCACCTCGCAGCCCAGCGCGGCCGAGAGCCGGGCCGGGGTGTTGCGGTCGTTGGAATAGGAGCAGAAGCCGTCGATGGTCGACGGGTCGATACCGGCGTCGGCGCAGGCGGCCAGGATGGCCTTCAGCACCAGCACGAACTCCGGATCGGGCGACTGGCCCCGCTTGTAGTACGTGGTCTCACCGACGCCGACGACGGCGACGCGACCCCGTAGCGAGTGTTCGAGTTCCCCCATGAGCGGCGACCCTACCGGGTCGCCCCCCGTCCGGTCAGACGCACCGGACCGGACGGGCCGAGCGGAACGCAGGCGTGCCGGGGACCGGCCCGGGTAGCGTCCCGAGCCGGAGCACAACCCCCACCCGCGACGGCAGCACGCCCCGGGCCGAGGCACACGAGGAGTCGGACATGAGCGGACGCTTGGAGGGCAAGGTGGCCATCGTCACCGGCGGGGCCAGCGGGATGGGTCTGGGCACCGTCGAACGGTTCCTCGACGAGGGCGCCTGCGTGGTGGCCGCCGATCTCAACACCGCCAAGGGCGACGAACTGCTCGCTGCGGCAGCCGACCGGGGCCAGGCCGACCGGGTGCGCTTCAGCCGCACCGACGTGTCGGTCGAGGCCGACGTGGCGGCACTGGTCGAGCAGGCCACCGAGTCCTTCGGCGGGCTCGACATCATGTTCAACAACGCCGGCATCGGCGGGGCCTTCGGGCCGGTCACCGAGCTCGAGGCCGACGCCTGGGACGAGACCTTCGCCATCGACGTGCGCTCGGTGTTCCTCGGCATCAAGCACGCGGCCCGGGTGATGATCGCCGCCGGCACAGGCGGGTCGATCATCAACACTGCATCCGTCGCCGGCCTCGGGGGTGGAGCCGGACCGGTCGCCTACTCGTCGGCGAAGGCTGCGGTGGCCAACCTGTCGGTCACCACCGCGCTGGAGCTGGCCCCGCACCGCATCCGGGTCAACGCCATCTGCCCCGGGGTGATCTACACCCCGCTGATGCACCAGGGCGACGCCGACGCCGCCGACGAATGGGTCCAGGCGCTGCAGCCCTGGCCCGATCGCGGCCTGCCCGAGCACATCGCCGGGGCGGCACTGTTCCTGGCGTCGGACGACTCGGCGTTCGTGACCGGCCAGGCCCTCGCCGTCGACGGCGGCCTGCTCGCCGCCGGACCCCGGGTGACGCAGTTCAGCCACGCCTTCAAGGACCTCAACAAGCTGGTCGGCTTCGCCTACGGCACCACCGGCCAGAAGCCCCGGTACCGCCGCCTCGAACGCTGAGACCCCGACTGCCGTCGCCAACCCGGCTCCGCCCGGGCGGGCGGGACGGTGGGCGATCAGCTTCGGGCGGCGGCCACGGGGCGGTCGGAGGGGATGGCGCCGCCGACGAGCAGCAGCACGCCCACCAGGGCCACGGCGGCCATGGCCCCGAAACCCAGCCGGTAGCCGCCGTGGTCGATGAGCCGGCCGGCCACGAACCCGCCCACCGGGGCACCGATGTCGAAGTACATGTTGAACGAGCCCATGGCCTGGCCGCGTTCGGCCTCGGGGGCCCGGTCCACGACCATGGCCAGCAGCGTGGGGAAGATCCCGGCGTAGCCGGCGGCGAACAGGATCACCCCGGCGAACGCCCCGACCGGGCGTGGGAACAGTGCCAGCACCGCCAAGCCGGCAGCACAGGCCGCCGCGCACGGGGTCGCCACGGCCTTGCGGCCGAACCGGTCGGCCAGGTTGCCCGACATCGACCGGGTGACCATCACGGTGGCCGACAGCGCCACGAACAACCAGCCCGAGGAGGCCATGCCGATGTTGCGGGCGTAGAGCGCCAGGAACGCCCCGATCGTGGTCCAGCCCACCCCGACGCAGAAGTACGGCACGCCCGGACCGACCGCCACGGGATGGAAGAACCGCTTCCACAACGGCAGCGGCACGTAGTCGGTTCGACGGCCGCCGGTCTCGGGCAGCTTGAACGCCAGCAACGCCCCCCAGGCGCTGGCCACGATCACCGCGATCCACACCGCGTGGAAACTCCAGCGGCTGATGAGCAGCTCGGCGAGGGCCGGGCCGGTGGCGAACCCGAGGTAGAAGAACAGGCTGTAGCGGGCGAGGTAGGTGGCCCGGCGCGCCGGCGGGGCGATGTCGGCCACCGTGGCCGTGGCGGCGCCGTAGAACATGGCGTTGGACACGCCCTGCAGCATGCGCAGCACCAGCACCGCCGGCACCGAACGCACCCCGAGCAGGGCCACTGCGGTGCACATGGTCAACGCCGGCCCGGCGATCAGCAGCGGCTTGCGTCCCCGACTGTCGAGGAACTTGCCCGACCAGGGCCGGGCCAGCAGCGCAGCGATCGACTGCGAGCTCATGACCAGACCGGCCACTGCCAACGTCGTGCCGAGATCCTGGTGCAGGTACAGCGGGAGCGCCGGGTACAGCAGGCCCTGGGAGACGAACGTCCCCATCGCCGCGACGCACAGCAGACGCATCGTCGCGGCGGCGTTTCGTTCGTCGATCGGCTCCACGCGGCGCCGCCCCCCTTCGTGTCCGTCGCTCCCCCGAGGGCCCGGACCGTCGCGATTCTTACCGCGTCGGCAGCGTTGTAGGGTCATCGGCGTGCCGAACACTGCGCTCGTGGTCGGGGGAACCGGCCCCACCGGACCCCATGTCGTCAACGGTCTGCTCGCCCGCGGCTACACCGTGGCCATCCTGCACTCGGGCCGCCACGAGAGCGATCTGATCCCCCCGTCGGTCGAACACGTCCACACCGACGCCTTCGACATCGCCCAGGTCACCACGGCGTTGGGCGCCCGGCGTTTCGACCTGGTGGTGTCGATGTACGGCCGGCTGCGCGACCTGGCGGTGTATTTCGCCGGGCGCTGCGAACGCTTCGTCTCGGTGGGCGGGGCGCCGGTCTACAAGGGGTTCGGCTGGCCGGAGGCGAACCATCCGGTCGGTATGCCCGTTCCCACCCGGGAGCACGACCCGCGCGCCGGTGCCGGGGACAACCCCAAGGTCATCAAGATGGGTGAGACCGAGGACGTCGTGTTCGCCCACCATCCCGGGGCCACCCACCTGCGCTACCCCCGCCTGTACGGGCCGTGGCAGGTGCAACCGAAGGAATGGTCGATCGTGCGCCGGGTGCTCGACGGGCGACGGCGGATCATCCTGCCCGAAGCCGGGCTCAGCCTCGGGGTGCTGGCCTACTCGGTGAACGCCGCCGAGGCCCTGTTGACCGCCGTCGACCGACCCGAGATCGCGGCGGGCAAGGTGCTCAACGTCACCGACGAGCGATCGGTGAGCCTGGCCCAGTGGGTCGGCCTGCTGGCCGAGGGGCTCGACCACGAGTTCGAGATCATCGGCATGCCCTGGGAGCTGGCGCGGCCCGGCTGGCCCTTCGGCGAGTGCACCCCGCACCACCGGGTGCTCTCCAGCGAGCTGCTGCGCGGTGAGCTCGGCTACCGCGACGTGCTCGGGGTCGAGGCAGCCCTGCCCGCCACCGCCCGCTGGCTGGCCGACCATCCGCTCGAACGGGGCTCGATCACCGAGCGGGGCCTGCAGGACCCCTTCGACTACGAGGCCGAGGACCGGCTGATCGACGCCTGGGAACGAGCCGTCGAGTCGGTCCGGCCGGCGGCCGAGGCGGCCGATCCGGGTTGGGTCGATCGTTACGCCTACTCGTCGGTCGACGCCCACCTCGGCATCGAGCGCGGCTGACCGGGAGACCGACATGGCCACCATGACCCCCGCCCAGATCACCCAGTGGGCCGCCGCGCACGAACAGGCGCGGCGCAGCGCCACCCAGATCGAGCCGCCGTCGTTCCGCCATCCCGAGATGGACCTCGACGATGCCTATGCGATCCAACAGGCCTGGGTGGACCTGCAGCTCGCCGCCGGGGCCCGCCTGGTGGGGCACAAGATCGGCCTCACCTCACGGGCCATGCAGGCCTCGATGCAGATCGACGAACCCGACTTCGGGGCCCTGCTCGACGACATGGTCTTCGACGACGGGGCCGACCTGGAAGCCGCCCGGTTCTGCGACCCCAAGATCGAGGTCGAGCTGGCGTTCGTGCTGGGCCGGCCGCTGGCCGGGCCCGACGTCACCATGCTCGACGTGCTGTCGGCCACCGAGTACGTCGTGCCCGCCCTCGAGCTGATCGACGCCCGTTCCTACCGGATGCACCCCGAGCTGAAGCGGGCCCGCACCGTGCGCGACACCATCGCCGACAACGCTGCCGATGCCGGGGTCGTCATGGGCGGGCGTCCGGTCGGTCCCCGCGAGGTCGACCTGCGTTGGGTCGCTGCGCTGGCGTACCGCAACGGCACCATCGAGGAGTCGGGGGTGGCCGCCGCGGTGCTGAACCACCCGGCCAACGGGGTGGCGTGGCTGGCCCGCCGCTACGCCGCCATCGGCCGGCGCCTCGAGGCCGGCCAGCTGGTGCTGTCGGGCTCGTTCACCCGACCGCTCGACGCCCGGACCGGCGACGTGTTCCACGTCGACTACGGCCCCCTCGGCGCCATCACCTGCCGCTTCGTCTGACCCGGTCGGTCGGGCCCGGTGATCGGCCGGCCCGGCCGGCCCGGTCGGCCCGACCGGATGACCGGATGACCGGATGACCGGATGACCGGATGACCGGATGACCGGATGACCGGATGACCGGATGACC
>CAIXPF010000048.1 GCA_903921205.1 uncultured Acidimicrobiia bacterium
CGACGGGACGCTCACCCTGCAGCTCGACGGCAGCCTCGTGGCGGACCTCGCGGGCAACGTCGTGAGCGGTACGCCGACGCCGACCACCGGCGCGGTCGCGGTCGACGGTACGGCGCCGACGGTCACCTCGTTTACCGGCCCATCGACCCCGACAAACGGGACCAGTAAGGCCTGGACACTGACGCTTTCTGAGGCCGTCAGTGGACTCACGGCCGCCGACTTCTCCGTCGGTGGCACGGCCACAGGCTGGACCGTGGCAAGTGTCAGCGGCAGTGGCCCGTACACCGTCACGCTCACCGCCACATCGCCGGTCGACGGCACGCTCTATCCAATCCTTGCGGCGGGTGGCGTCGCCGATGCCGTCGGCAATACAGGGCCTGCTGCAGCGACGAATGGCGCGACGATCACGGTTGACAACACCGCGCCGACTGCCACCACCTTTACCGCCACGACGCCAACAAAGGCCGCAACGATCACCTACTCGCTGACGCTCAGCGAGGCGGTCACGGGCCTGACGACGAGCAGCTTCGCCATTGGTGGCACGGCCACCGGTTGGAGCGTCACGAGCCTGACCGGCTCGGGCGTCGGGCCATACACCGTCACGGTCTCGGGTGCCTCGACGAGCGCCGGCACGGTGCTGCTGTCGATCACCGGTGGCACCTTGGCCGATGCAGCGGCTAATCCGAACGCGACGCTCACCGCCACGGCCGTGACGGTCGACCGCACCGTGCCGACGGTCACGCTGACGCCCGCAGCAACGCTCACCAGCGACGCGAGCGTTGCATACACGGCCACGTTCAGCGAGCCGGTCACAGGCCTCACCGCCGGCAAGTTCTCGCTCGGCGGCACGTCTGTCGGTTGGGGAGTTGCGGCGATCACAGGCTCGGGCACGACGTACACCGTCACGATCGCGGGGGCGGACGCACCCGACGGCACCGTGATCCTCACGCTCGCCCAGAACGCGGTGGTCGACGCCGCTGCCAACGCCGGCCCGGCGGCCGTGACGGCAGCGACGACGGTGACCGTCGATCGCAGCACCCCGACCGTCGCCTCGTTCGCCCCGACGACCACGACGCCGACGAACGTCGCCAGCCTGTCATACAGCCTTTCGTTCTCCGGTTCGGTTACCGGCTTGACGGCCTCAGACTTCACGCTCAGCGGCACGTCGACCGGCTGGACTGTCGGCACGCCTGTGGGCTCTGGAGCCGGTGCCTACACGATCCCTGTGACCGCCTCGAGTCCGACGAACGGCACCGTCATCCTCACCCTTGCGAGTGATGGCGTCACCAATGCTGCTGGCAGCGCAGGTCCTGCCGCGAGCCAGGCAGCCTCGACGATTACCATCGACCGCACCGCACCGACGGTCACGGCATTCGCCTCGGTCACGGCCTCGCCGAGCAACAGCGGCACGGCCACCTTCTCCGTCACGTTCAGCAAGGCTGTTACCGGCATCGCCACGGGTGACTTCGCGGTGCTAACGGCGACCGGTTGGACCGTCGCGTCGGTCTCCGGTAGCGGCGTCGGCCCGTACGTCGTGACGCTCACGAACGGCTCGCCGACCGATACCACGCTCGGGTTGCGCCTCGCGGCTGGCGCCGCGGCCGATAGCGCGGGCAACACCGTTCCGGCTGCTAACGCCGACGCGTCCTCGACGATCACGATCGACGTGACACCGTCGTCGTCGACGCCATCGATCACGTCCGGTCCGGCCGCGGCCATCAACACCGATTCCACCACGATTTCCTTCACCGGCGCGGGTGCGGGGGAGACGTACGCGTGCCGCATCGACGGCGCCGCCTACGCGGCGTGCACGAGCCCGCATGCCTACACCGGCCTGACGGAGGCCAGCCACACCTTCGACGTCACCATCGTCGATGCCGCGAGCAATGCGACTGCGCCGGCCAGTCGTACCTTCACCGTCGACACCACGGCACCCGCGACTACCGTCGCGATTCCGACCAAGCCCGCCGATCCCGACAACGACTCGACGCCGACGTTTGCCTTCACCGGCGCAGCCGGCGGCGAGACGTACCAGTGCCAGCTCAACAGTGGCGCCTGGGCGACCTGCGCCACGCCGTACACCGTCGGGCCGGCACTA
>CAIXPF010000049.1 GCA_903921205.1 uncultured Acidimicrobiia bacterium
ATGACCCGGGGCTCGATGCTCGAGGTGCTGCGGGCGGACTACATGCGCACCGCCCGGGCCAAGGGGCTCGACGAACGGCGGGTGGTGTGGCGCCACGGTCTGCGTAACGCCATGCTGCCGGTGGTGACCCTGATCGGCCTCGACTTCGGAACCGTCATCGGTGCTGCGGTGTTGACCGAGAAGACCTTCTCCTGGCCGGGCCTCGGTTCGGAGATCGCCGACTCGGTCATCAGCCGGGACCTTCCGGTCACCATGGGGCTGACCCTGGTGGTGGTGCTGGCCTTCACCGTGGTCAACCTCATCGTGGATGTGTCCTACGCCTGGTTCGACCCGCGCATCTGCCTGGGCGACGAGGGTGGAGCTTGAGCGCTCTCGATCGTCCCGCCCCGGAGGCCGCTCCGCGACCGTCCTTGCCGGAGGCCGCTCCGCGACCGTTGTGGCTCGACGCCTGGCGACGGTTCCGGCGCAACAAGATGGCCATGGCCGGGCTGACCTTCCTGGTGGTGCTGGTGGCGGCGGCGATCCTGGCGCCGTGGATCACCCGGTACGGCCCCACCGAGCGCATCGAGGGTGCCTACCGGCAACCGCCGAGCTGGCAGCACCTGTTCGGCACCGACAAGATCGGCCGGGATGTCTTCAGCCGGGTTCTCTACGGGGCCCGCGTCTCGTTGCGCATCGGCCTGGCGGCCACCGTCATCTCGGTCGGTATCGGGCTGCTCCTCGGTGCGGTGGCCGGGTTCTTCGGCGGCATCGCCGACACCCTGATCATGCGCCTGACCGACGTGTTCCTGGCGATCCCCTACATCGTGCTGGCCATCGCCATCGCCGCGGTGGCCGGCCGGAGCGAGAACTCGGTGATCCTGGTGCTGGGCCTGACCGGGTGGCTGGGCCTGGCGCGCATCGTCCGGGCCAGCTTCCTGTCGCTCAAACAGCTCGAGTACGTCGAGGCCGCGCATGCCCTGGGGTATTCCCGGTCGCGCATCATGTTCCGCCACATCCTGCCCAACGCGGTGCAACCGGTCATCGTGTACGGCACGGTGCTCATCGGCGGGGTGATCCTGTCGGAGGCGGCACTGTCCTACCTCGGGGTCGGTCCGCAGGAACCCACACCGGCATGGGGGCTGATGGTTTCGCAGGGCAAGGGCGACCTCGCCAGCGCCTTCCACCTACTGCTGTTCCCCGGTGGGGCGATCTGTCTCACCGTGCTGGCGTTCGTGTTCGTCGGTGACGGCCTGCGCGATGCCCTGGACCCGAAGCTCACATGAGCGAGCCCACCACCGGACCCGAGACGCTGCTGTCGGTGCGCGACCTGCGGGCCTACTTCGACACCGACGACGGGGTGGTCCGCGCCGTCGACGGGGTGAGCTTCGAGGTCCGCCGCGGCGAGGTGTTCGCCGTCGTCGGGGAGTCGGGCTCGGGCAAGTCGGTGACCGCCACCACCGTCATGGGCCTGCAGCCGACCGTACGGATCGCTTCGGGCGAGGTGCTGTGGAAGGGCCGGGACCTGCTGCAGCTGCCCGAGTCGGAACACGGCCGGATCCGGGGCAAGGAGATCGCCATGATCTTCCAGGACCCGCTCACCGCGCTCAACCCGGTGCACACCGTCGGCCGGCAGATCGGCGAGATGGCCCGGATCCACGAGGGGGCGAGCCGCAAGGAGGCCATGCGCCGCGCCGTCGAGATGCTCGACCTGGTCGGCATCCCCGAGGCCGCCAAGCGTGCCCGGATGTACCCGCACGAGTTCTCCGGCGGGATGCGCCAGCGAGCCATGATCGCCATGGCCATCACCTGCCGGCCCGAGCTGCTCATCGCGGATGAGCCCACCACCGCGCTCGACGTGACCGTGCAGGCGCAGGTGCTCGACGTGCTGATGCGCATCAAGGACGAGATCGACTCGGCCATCATGCTGATCACCCACGACCTCGGCGTGGTCGCCGGCCTCGCCGACCGGGTGATGGTCATGTACGCCGGCCGGGCGGTGGAGACGGGTACGGCGCCGCAGCTGTTCTCCGACAGCCGTCACCCCTACACGCTGGGGTTGCTGGCCGGCCTGCCCCGCCTCGAAGGCCCCCGGGACGAGCCGCTGGTGCCCATCCCGGGCATGCCTCCGTCGTTGATCAACGTGCCGCCGGGCTGTGCGTTCCATCCCCGCTGCTCCTTCGAGCGGGCCGACGGGCTGTGCCGCCGGAGCACCCCGGAGCTGCGCCAGGCCACGGCGGCCGACCATCGTTCGGCCTGCCACCAGCTCGAGGCCCTCGACGGGGTCACCGTCGAGTCGGTACGCCGCGCCGGAGCAGGCCGATGACCGACCGGCCGCTGCTGGTGGCCACCGACCTGGTGAAGGACTTCCCACTGCGCGGTGGCGTGTTCGGTCGAACGGTCGGTCGGGTCTCGGCCGTGGCCGGGGTCAGCCTGTCCGTCGATCGTGGCGAGACGCTGGGCCTGGTCGGCGAGTCCGGGTGCGGCAAGTCGACCACGGGCCGTCTGCTGTTGAACCTGATCCGGCCCACCGCCGGTCGGGTCCTCTTCGACGGGCTCGACCTGACCGCGCTGTCGGGCAAGGAGCTGAGCCGGGCCCGTCGCCGCTTCCAGATCGTCTTCCAGGATCCCTACGCCTCGCTCAACCCGCGCCTGACCATCGGGGCCACCCTGGCCGAACCGTTGAAGGTGCACTTCGGCTGGGACGCCGAGCGGTGCGTCGAGCGGGTGCGCGAGCTGCTCGGCACGGTGGGCCTGTCGGCGGAGCACGCCAACCGGTTCCCCCATGAGTTCTCCGGCGGGCAGCGCCAGCGGGTCGGCATCGCCCGGGCGCTGGCGCTCGAGCCGGAGATGATCGTGCTCGACGAGCCGGTCTCGGCGCTCGACGTGTCGATCCAGGCGGGGGTCATCAACCTGCTGCGGCGCCTGCAGGACGAGCTGGGCCTCGCCTACGTGTTCATCGCCCACGACCTGTCGGTGGTGCAGCACATCTCCCACCGGGTGGCGGTGATGTACCTCGGCAAGGTCGTCGAGACCGGCCCGCGGGAACAGCTGTACCGCGCTCCGGCCCACCCCTACACCCAGGCGCTGTTGTCGGCGGTCCCGGTTCCCGACCCGGCGATCCAGCGGTCCCGCCGGCGCATCGTGCTCCAGGGCGACGTGCCCTCCCCGGCCGATCCGCCCAGCGGCTGCCGGTTCCGTACCCGTTGCTGGAGGGCCGAGGCCCGCTGCGCCGAGGAGGAGCCGGCGCTGCTCGACCGGGGAACAGGCCATCCGGTGGCCTGTCACTTCCCCGACGTCGCTGTCGATCCCCCCGCCTGAGGAACCGCAGTTCCCTACTGGGTCCCTTTTCCTATTGGCGCCGCCGGTCGATACCAACTGCGACGGCCAACATGGATGTGGGACCGGAACACATGAGACAACGGTTATGGACGACGGTGGTGGCCTTCGCGGCCCCCACGATGAGCTTGCTGCTCGGCACGATGCTCACCTTCGGCGCGGTGCAACTCGCGGCCGAGGCCTCCGACGATGCGATCCGCGAGGAACTGGACCTGCGTCTGCGGCGCGTGGCCGACGAGGTGGCCACCCGGCTCGACTCGGGCGTGGCGCCGGACACCCGCGCCGTGCTGGCCGGCCTCGACGCCGGGCCCGACACGGCGCTGGCCGTGCGGGACGAGCGGGGGGTCCTCGCCGACAACAGCGGCGATGCCCGGCTCGGCATCCTGGCCGATGTCGCCGTACCCGGTCACCCCGGGATGGTGGTGATCGCCCTCGGGCCGTCGAGCTACTTCGCCGCTGCGCTGCCGGTCGTGGTCGCTGCCGTCGGGATCTCCACCACCGCCCTGCTCAGCGTCGGGGTGGGTGTGTGGTCCTTGCAGTCGCGGCGACGCAAGGCGGTGGAACAGGACCTGGCCCACACCTACCGGGCGGCCCGTCACGACGCCCTCACCGGCCTGGTCAACCGCCCGCACCTGATGGAATGGCTCGACGATCAGCTGGCACGATGCAAGGAGTCCGGTCGCAGCCTCGGTCTGGTGTTCATCGACGTCGACCGGTTCAAGACCGTGAACGACACCATGGGCCACGCCGTCGGTGACGAGTTGCTCAAGGAGGTGGCGCGTCGCCTCGGTGCCTCGGTCCGTGGTGGCGACCTGGTGGCCCGCCTCGCCGGTGACGAGTTCGTCGTGGTGTTCCCCGGCGTGGCGGATGCCGAGACGCTGGTCGAGCTCGCCGAGCGCATGCAGGCCGCCTTCGACCCGCCGGTCGAGCTGCGCACCGGCCCGTTCTACGCCGGGCTCAGCATGGGCCTGGCGGTGGGCAACGCCGACACGGCCTCCAGCCTGGCGCTGCTCGAGCAGGCCGACGCGGCGATGTACGTCGCCAAGGGCACGCCGGGCATTCGCCATGCGTTCTTCGACGAGCGGCTCCGGGCCGAGGCCGACAGCCGTCAGGCCCTCGGTGACGCCTTGCGTGCCGGGCTCGACGCCGGCGAACTGGTGCTGCACTACCAACCCGTGGTGGCGGTGAACTCCGGCGAGGTGGTGGCGGTCGAGGCCTTCATCCGCTGGATCCGGCCCGGCCACGGGATCGTCTCACCGGGCAGCTTCCTGCCCGTCGCCGAGGACACCGGGCTGATCGGTGCGATCGGACGGATGGTGGTCCTCGAGGCCTGCATGCAGGCCGCCTCGTGGAACGGCGACCCCTCGGTGGCCCCGCCGTTGCCCGTCGCCATCAACGTGTCGGAACGGCAGCTGCTGGCGCCGGACTTCGTGCAGGTGGTGGCCCGCGCGGTGGAGACCAGCCGGTTGCCGGCCGGCCTGCTGCAGATCGAGATCAACGAGTCGACCGCGGCCGACAAGCGGGTGCGGTCCTCGGGGGTCTTCGAGCAGCTGACCGAGCTCGGCGTGGCCCTCGTCGTGGACGATTTCGGTCTGCGGCACGGCTCGCTCGGGCTGCTCAAGGAGCTGCCGCTCGCCGCGGTGAAGATCCACGGCTCCTCGGTCATGGACGTCGCGGACTCGGAGCGGGACCAGGCCGTGGTGGAAGCGGTGGTGAACCTCGCCGGGGTGCTCGGGGCGCTGGTGGTTGCCGAGTGCGTGGAGACGCCGGAACAGCTCGCCATGCTGCGCCGGCTCGGGGTTCGCCACGTGCAGGGGCATCTGCTGCTGCCGCCGGCGCCCGGCAACGAGCTCGACGGGCTGCGGCGGAGCCGCCGGCTCGAGCTGCGCCACAGCACCGGGATGGTCCTCAGCGCCAACGTGGCCCGCACCGGGGCGTGAGGTCGGCGCCATCACAGCCGGCGGCCCATCGTCGATCCATCGTCGATCCGGCGTCGATCCGGTGTCGAACCGATGACACGGGGCCGATCGTCCGCGGAAGGTACCGGGCACTCGTCGAAGCACCGGGCCGGTGCCGGTAGGATGCCGGGCGTTCGATCCCCGAGAGAGAGCACACCGGTACCGTCATGACGAACGACCTCCCGCCCTCTCTCGGCGGTACCGGCCGCCCGGGCGACAGCAGCCATGTGGCCGCCGTGCGCGGGTCGCGCCGTGCGGCCCAGCGGCGCCGTTCGCTGCTCGAGTGGCTGGTGGCGATCGTCGTCGCCGTGCTGGTGGCCTTCGTCATCAAGACCTGGGTGGCCCAGACCTTCGTCATCCCGTCCGGCTCGATGGAGGACACCCTGTTGATCGGCGATCGGGTCCTGGTCTCGAAGCTGTCCTACCGCTTCGGTGACGTCGGACGCGGCGACGTGATCGTGTTCAACAACCCCGAGTGCCTGGAGCTGCAGGCCAACGAGTTCTGCCAGTACGCCCAGCTCATCAAGCGGGTGGTCGGCGTGGCCGGCGACCAGGTGTCGGCGTCGAACGGCAAGCTGGTGGTCAACGGCGAGATGCAGCCGGAGCCGTTCCTCAAGCCCGGCTCCACCACCCGCATGCCCGGTGCCTGTGCGGTGTACGAGGAGAACGAGGTGGTCACCGTCGCGCCCGGCGAGCTGCTGGTCATGGGCGACAACCGGAACCTGAGCAAGGACGGGCGCTGTTTCGGCCCGATCCCCACCGGCGCGGTGGTGGGCAAGGCGTTCCTGCGGGTCTGGCCGGTCGGCCGCATCGGTGGCCTGTGACCGCTGAGGACGCGCCGCAGCCGGCCTCGGCGGGTTCCGGGGCGTCCGCTCCGGGGTGGTACCCGGCCGAGGACGGGTTCGTCCGCTGGTGGGACGGCACCGGCTGGGGGCCGCCCCGCCCGGCAGGGGTGGACGGTCCGGTAGCGCGTCCGCACACCGTCGTGGCCGAGCGGAAGCTGCTGCCAGGTGCCGTTGCCGGCGACCACACCCGGGCGCTGGTGATGCTGAGTCACCTCGGCTTCGTGCTGGGTTGGTTCATCATGCCGTTGAGCGTGTACCTGGTGGAGAAGTCCAATCCCTACGTGCGCCATCACGCCGCGGAGGCGCTGAACTTCCAGCTGACCGTGTTGATCGTCGTGCTGGTGTCCCTGCCGTTGATGCTGGTGGTGGTGGGGTTCTTCACCCTGTTGGCCGCGGTGGTGGCCGATGTGGTGCTCGGGATCGTCGCCGCGGTGCAGGCCGGCCGCGGGGTGTGGTTCCGCTACCCGGTGAACCTGCGTCTGGTGCGCCCCTGAGCCGAACGACCCAGGGGTCCGACCCGCTGCGCCGGACGGGGCGTTCTTAGCCTTCACCCATGGCCGGTGAGAGCAGCGCGACGACGGGTGGGGCCGACCACGGATGGGCGTTGGCGACGGTCGCCGCGGCGCTGGCCGGGGTTCTGCTGGCGCTCGGCCTGTGGGGAGCCTTCGGCGGTGGACGGCCGCCTTCGGTGGCTCCGTCCGGCCAGCGGGAGGCGGTGGCCGTCGATGACCCGGTTCGAGGGGTGGACCGGCCCGCCGACCGGCCGTCGACCGCGACGTCGGCGCTCCCCGACACGGCCTCGGCGGCACCTGTCCCGGTGGCCCCGGCGGCTTCGCCGCGACGGCCGGACCTGGCGGTGCAGCCGGCGGTCGGGGCCTGCCTGGCCCAGACGACGGGCGCGACCGGGCCGTCGGTGACCGTCGTCGCCTGTACCGCGCCGCACCGCTACGAGGTCGTGGGCCTGGTCGAGACCCCGGCCGGGTTCGGTACCGCCCCGACCGACGTCGAGTGGCGGGCGTTGCTGGGGGCGCGGTGCCCGGATCGGCTGCGGGCCTATCTCGGCGACCGCTACGACCCGGCGGGCATCCTGGTGCTGCGGGTGGCGGCGCCGAGCGCCGCCGAGTGGTCGGCAGGCGACCGCACCGGCGAGTGCCTCGTCGGCGCCGGCAGCGCGGTCGACGGCACCGCGGTCGACCTGGACCAGCCGCTCGCCGTCGTCGACCAGAGCCCGGCGCCCGCGGTCGGTACCTGCCTTCGCTGGGATCCGCTGCTCGACGCCGCGGCGGTGGCGGTGCCCTGCGGCCAGGCCCATCAGCTCGAGGTGGTGGGCACCCTCGATCTCGCCGAGCGCTTCGAGCACTATCCCAGTGCCGAGCAGTGGGGTGAGCTCGACCGGGCCTGTGTCGCCCCGGTGGCCCAGCGGTACGGCGAACAGCTCCGGGCCCCGTCGGGCAACCCGCTCGAGTCGGTGGCGGTGCGGATTCCGGTGACGAGCTGGTTGGCGGGCCGACGGTCCGGCGCCTGTGCGGTTGCCGAGCTGGACCTGCGGTCGGGCCGTCCGGTGACGTCGCCGTCGACGCTGACCCGCTGACCCGCTGACGGACCGCGCGTCCGCCGGGCCCGGTAATCGGTGCAGCTCGAGGTTTCGATAGTTATAATGTAGTTTCATGTTGTTTGCGTTCATGTCGAGTGGCGGATCCTGTCGATGGGGTGCACCGCGTCGTCGTCCGCCCGTCGCAACGATGCTCCTCGCTGTCGTCGTTGCCGTGGTGGTGGGCTCGGCGACGTTGGCGCCGAGGGCCGGTGCCGGGGTGAGCGTGGCCAGCGACGGCACCCGGGTCACGGTGGCGGGCTACCGGGCCGGTGGCGAGAACCACGAGGAGTGGACGAGTTGGACCCCCTCCGGGCGGACGGTGCGCTGTCGTGAGCTGATCGACGAGACCAACGGCATCATCGACGGCGAGGGCGTGGTGGCCGGGTTGACCTGGCCGCCGCTGGATCCATCGCGGCGGGCACTGTGGCGCTACTGGTTGGACTGCCGGTACGCCGACGGCACGGCGGTCGAGCTCGGCAGCAGCGGCTTGGGTTACGTGTACGCCGACGAGGTGGTCGACTACGACGCTGCGGTGCGGACCCTGGCCGAGTCCTACCTGGCCGAGACGCTCGCCCCGTTCGTGGCGGTGGGGAGCTCACCCCCGAGCGGCTTGGTCGGGATCGAGCAGTGGTTCTGGGTCGAGGGCATCGTCGCCGACCCCGTGGAACAGTTGCACGACGTGCTCGGTCGGCGGGTCGTGCTGCACCTCGAACCGGCCGAGGTCCGGTGGTCCTTCGGCGACGGCACCGGGGCCACGTTCGGCCCGCAGGGACTCGGCGTCGTCGGCGCCGCCGGTCCGGTCACCCATCGCTACCGGTGGCGTTCCACCGCGGCGGGGACGACGGCGTCCTACCGGCTGGAGGCCGAGGTGACACTCGCCGTGCGCTACACGCTCGACGACAGCGACTGGTTCGAGGTCACGCCGCCGTTGGTCGCCACCGCCGAGCGCGGCCTGGTGGTGCGCGAGGCGCAGGCCGTGGGCCACGGCTGAACCGTCCGGGCGCGCTCGGTTCCCGGTTCTGTTGTGCCCGGACGGTGGTGAGCATGCGTTGGCGTGGCTTCCGGTTGCCATCGCGTTGTCCGGCCCACCACGCTGAGGCCATGAACAACCAGGCGGTCCCGCTGCGCCGCATCGTCCCCGCTCGTCTTGCCGGGTTCGTCGGGCCCGTCGTCCGCGACGACGACGGCATCATCGAGGCCATGGCGGCGCGTCATGCGTCGTGGAACCCGGCCCAGTTGGTGAACCGTCTGCCGTTGACGGCGCGACTGTACGAGTCGGTGTGGCGGGTCCGGTCGCTGGGGCTGCTCGCGGGCAGGCCGTTCCCGGTCGGTGAGGAGCTCGCCGAGTTGGCGGCAGCGCTGCAGCCGGCGCTCGATGGCGGCGGCGTGGTGCTCGACGTGGCGTGCTCGGAGGGTCTCTACGGCCGTCACCTGGCGCACGGAGGTGCCGAGGTCGTGCTGATCGACCACAGCCGGCCGTTCCTGCGCCGGGCCTTGCAACGCTGCGCGGCGGAGGGCATCGATGGCCGGGTCGATGCGGTGCGGGCGTTGGCCGCCCACCTACCCTTCGCCGACGGATCGGTCGACGCTGCGGTGATGGGCGGGTCGCTCAACGAGATCGGCGACGAGGCCGCAGCGCTGGCGGAGATGGTCCGGGTGTTGCGCCCCGGTGGCCGCCTGTTCTGCATGAGCCTGGTCCCGGCCGACGCCGGCCCGGCGCGGCTGGCCCAACTCCTGGCCGCCCCGAACGGGATCCGGTTCCCGACCGCGGCCCGGACCGTGGCATGGCTGGGCTCGTCGATGCGGCTGGTCGAGGAGCGCTGCGACGGCATCGTGCTGCGGATCACCGCCGAGAAGCTGGCCGACCGCCCCAGCAGCGGCCCCGGGCCCGACGCCGGCTGACCGGCTGTCCGGCTGTCCGGCTGTCCGGCGGACCGGCTGTCCGGCGGACCGGCTGTCCGGCGGACCGGTAACCCGCCGGCTCAGCGTCGATCGAGGGCGGCGAGGAAGTCGAGCAGGGCGGCGTCGACCTCCGCCGGCCGTTCCTGCTGGGTCCAGTGGCCGCACCCGTCGAGGATGACCGAGCGGTGCAGCAGGGGCAGGGTCTGGGGGAACCGTTCGATGGCCTTGGCCCCCCACAGGGTCGGGCCGTCCTTGCTGCCCCCGATGAACAGCGCCGGCACGGTGATCGGCCGGCCGCTGAAGGCCGCGAAGTCCTCGAAGTCGCGGTCCACGTTGCGGTAGCGGTTCAGGCCGCCGGAGAAGCCGCTCCGCTCGAACTCGGCGGTGTAGAAGGCGAGGTCCTCGGCGCTGAGCCACGTCGGGGCCTCCTCGGGCCGGGCGAAGCGGTCGCGCATCCGGCCACCGGCGGCGATGGTGGCCATCGAACCGGTCCCGGGAAGCATCGGCGGCGCCGACCCGGAGGCCGAGTAGTAGAACCCCTCGAGCCATCCGGCGACGTCGGGCTCGATCTCGGCCTCGGCCCGGCCGGGCTGCTGGAAGTACTCGATGTAGAACTCCTCGGCGCCGCCCATGGCCCGGAAGGCGGCGGAGGGCCGGACCAGGCCGCGTGGGGTGTAGGGCACCGACAGGCCGGCCACGGCCCGGAACACGTCGGGCCGCAGCAGCGCCGAGTTCCAGGCGATGGGGGCACCCCAGTCGTGGCCGACGACCACGGCCTCGGTGTGCCCGAGGGCCTCGACCACGCCGAGGTTGTCGGCGACGTGCTGGGTCATCCGGTAGGCGTCCACCGCCACCGGAGCGGACGATCGGCCGTAGCCGCGCACGTCGATGGCCACGGCGTGGTACCCGGCCTCGGCCAGCACGGGCAGCTGGTGGCGCCACGAGTACCACGACTCGGGGAAGCCGTGGACGAACAGGACGAGCGGTCCGCTGCCGGCCTCGACCGCGTGGATGCGGATGCCGTTGGCGTTGAGGGTTCGGTGCTGCACGATGCTCCAAGGTCTCGTCGGTAGCGTGAGGTCGTTCTACTACGCCCGACGAAGGGTTCGGCCCGCCCGTGGCTCGCGAGGATCGTCAACGCTGGAACGAGCGCCATGCCGGCGCCGCCGCTGCCGCCCCCTCGGCCCCACGCGCGGTCCTGGTCGGTGCCGCAGAGGTGCTGCCACCGCCGGGCCGGGCTCTCGACCTGGCCTGTGGCCGCGGCGCCGAGGCGGTCTGGTTGGCCGAACGGGGCTGGCAGGTCGACGCCGTCGACATCGCCGACACCGCGCTCGAGGAGGTGGCCCGGGCCGCCGACGCCGCCGGGGTGCGGTCCCGGCTGCGCGTGGTGCAGGCCGATCTCGGCGACGGTCTGCCGGCGTCGTGCCCGGGCCCCTACGACCTGCTGGTCATGGGCCATTTCCGGACCCAGCTGCTCGAGACTGCCATCGGCCTGCTCCTGCGGCCCGGCGCCGTGGTGGTCACCAGCCGGCTCTCCGTCGTCGGTCGGGACGCCACCGGTGGGACCGGTGCGACCGTGCCCACGCCGCGGCCGGATGGGATCGACCTGGCCGGGGCGTCGGGTCCGGCCCCGGCCTACCTGGCAGGTGCGGGGGAGTTGCGCGACCTCGCCGAACGGTTGGGGCTCGAGGTCCTGCACTGGGAGGAGGGTGCCGGGCAGACCGCGCTGGTGGCCCGGGTGGCCGGGGCCGCCCCGACCCCCCGGGCCACCCGTCCCGATCGTGGCCCCCGGACCGGTATCGGCGGCTGACGACACCCACCGCCCGCCGCTCCGTCGCGGCGGTGCATCCCGGTCAGGCGTACATGGCCTCGATGCGGTCGTGGTAGCGGGCGAGCACACCCCGGCGCTTGAGCTTCGAGGTGGGGGTGAGCACGTCGGAGTCGGGCAGCCACTCCTCGCCGAGCAGCACGAACCGCTTGATCTGTTCGACCGAGGCGAAGCGCTCGTTGACCGTGTCGACGCCCTGCTGCACCGCGGCGAGCACCTCGGGGTTGGCGGCGAGGTCGGCCAGATCGGTGAAGGTGATGCCGCGCTGGGTCGCCCAGGCCGGGGCCAGCTCGGGGTCGAGCACCAGCAGGGCCGACACGAACCGGCGGTTGTCGCCGATGGCCGCCGCCTGACCGATGAGGGGGATGGTCTTCAGCGCAGCCTCGAGGTTGGCGGGCGAGATGTTCTTGCCGCCGGCGGTGATGATCAGTTCCTTCTTGCGATCGACGATGGTGAGGTAGCCGTCGGGGTCGAGCACGCCGATGTCGCCGGAGTGCAGCCAGCCGTCGACGACGGTCTCCGCCGTGCGGACCGGGTCGTTGAAGTAACCCTGGAAGACGTTGCCGCCACGGCAGAGCACCTCGCCGTCCTCGCCGAGGCGGACCTCGCAACCGGGGATGGCCCGGCCGACGGTGCCCGGGCGCAGCTCGCGGGCGTCCCAGGTCATCGGTCCGCTCGACTCCGACATGCCGTAGATCTCCGACAGCGGCACCCCGATGGCGTTGAACCACTCGAGGACCTCACGGGGGATGGGCGCCGCACCGCTGATGGCGACGCGGACCTCGTCGAGGCCGATCAGGCCCCGCACCAGGGAGAAGGCCACGGCGTCGAGGAACTCCCAGACCTCGACCTGTTCCGTGGTGGCGGTCCCGTTGCGCATCGCCTCCCTGATGGGTAACGCCGCGGCGATCCCCTCGTCGAAGCTGCGCTTCTTGTCCGGGTCGAGTGCCAGCGCTGCGTTGACCCCGGCATGGATCTTCTCCCACACCCGGGGCACCCCGAAGATGAGCTGCGGGTGCACCTGCTTGGCGTAGACGGCGACGGCGGTCGGGTCGGGGCAGGTGGTGACGGTGTAGCCCGACAGCACCCCGAGGTAGAAGCTGCTCATCCGCTCGGCGATGTGGGCCATCGGCAGGTAGCTGATGACCCGCAGGCCCGGATACTCCTCGGGGGCCATGCCGAGGCAGCGGCGCAACTGCTCGGCGGTGTAGACGACGTTGTACTGGCTGATCATCACGCCCTTGGGCGGCCCGGTGGTGCCCGAGGTGTAGATGAGGGTGGCGAGGTCGGCGGGCTCGGTGGCCTCGGCCAGGGCCGCGAGGTCGGCGGGGGCGGCATCGAGCAGCTCGGCGAGGCTGCGGACGTCAGCCGGGTGCTCCGCCGGTGGTTCGATCACGTACACGGCCTCGAGCGCCGGGAGCCGGTCGCGTACCGACAGCAGCCGCTCGAGGAACCCGGCGTCCTCGACCACGGCGATGCGGGCGCCGCAGTGGGCGGCCTGGTACTCGATCTCCTCCGGTGAGGACGAGTTGTAGATCGACACCGGGGTGGCCCGCAGGAACTGTGCGGCGAGGTCGACCACGTGGAACTCGGGCCGGTTGCGCATCATGAGGATCATCCGGTCCCCGGCGCGCAGCCCCGCTGCGCGCAGCCCGCCGGCCACCGCAGCCGTCCGGTCGTGGAAGTCCTGGTAGGACCACTCCTGCCATCCGTCGGCGTCGGCGCCCAGGCTGATCGCGGCCCGCAGTGCGACGATCGCGGGGTGGGCCCCCACGGTGCGGAGGAAGGCGCGGGGAACCGTGTCGCCGGCGACGACGGCGTTGATCTCATCGACCGAAGCAGAGTTCATGACTCCATCTTCGCGTATCGGGACCGTCTACCGGTAGGCCCCGAGGGTGCGACGCGACCTCGGCGCGGGTACTGCGCCGAGCGGTCTCTGCCGTCGACGGGCCGGGTGTGGCGTCAGGCCAGCGGGCGGCCGAAGGGAATCGACTCCTGCCAGGTTCGCAGGAACGACTCGGCCCGGCCGCAGCAGGCCAGGAACAGCCCTTCGGGCGCCCCGCTGCACTCGGCGATCAGCGCGGTGATCTTGCCGACGGACTCACCGGGCTCGATCGTGCCGACACCGGCCAGCAGTGGTGCGGCGAGGGACACGAAATCGGGCACGTAGGTCACGCCATTGCGACCCATGACCGCCAGGGCCTTGGCCGTCACCGGAACCGGGCCGATGGGCACGACGGTGCGGGCCTTCAGCAGTGCCGCCCCCTCATGGGTCATCGCCCCGGTCTTGGAGCCGCAGAACACCACGTCGGCGTCGGCGCCCCAGGCCGCCCAGGCCGGCTTCTGGGCCGACCCGATGGACTTGGCCATGGCCTCGCCCTGGGCCAGCCACGCCTCGGCCAGCGCCACCGGGTCGAACCCGGCCGGCTCGAGGGCGGTGCCGGCGGTGGTCGCCACCGCCACCACGGTGGCCCCGGCGGCGACGGCCTGGCGGGCCAGCGACAGCCCCACGGGACCGAACCCCTCGATCACGAGGCGGGCCCCGGCGAGGGGGCCGTGCACCGCCTCGGCGGCGGCGAGCGCACCGGAGGCCAACAGCTCGTCCGCGCCGGAGACACCGTCGGTCGCCGTGCGCAGGGCGGCGCTGCGCGGGTCCTTGGCGGTGAGGGCGGCGAGGTTCTCCGGGTCGATGCCCTTGGCCGGGTCGAGCAGGACCGGCGGGTCGAACGACGCCACCTCCTCGGCGAACGCGGTGACCGCGGCGGCGCGGTCCTCGGGCTTGGCGTTGACCCCGGCCGAGGCGCCGCTGGCCTGGATGCCGAACGCCGCGAACGTGTAGGTGACGGAGCGGGCCAGCATCTCGGCGCCGCTGACGAGGATCTTCGGAGCGGAGCGGACGATCCCGACCGAACCGGGGGCAGTGTCGAGATCGATCAGCACGAAGCCGTCGACGGTGCTGAGCTTGCGGGTCTTCACCGCCCCATCATGTTTGGCCGGAGAGGGGTTTCGCCACTGCCCGCCGATCCCACACCCGCGAACGGGCCGCGTCGACGGCCCTGCAGCAGCCCCGGAACGCCCGTGTGAGGCTCAGTTCCCGGTGCGTGCGGCCAGTTCCGCCATCAACCCGAACAGCTCGACGAAGCCGGACTCGGGCTGCGACGGGTCGAACTCGCGGTAGGCCGAGGTGACGTTGATGGCCAGCCGTTCGTGGTCGCCCCATCCGGCGTAGTCGCCGAGGTCGATGTCGAAGACGGCGTCGCGCGCCGACAGGCCGGCGTCGAAGCGGGCCCGCGCCTCGCGGTACACGAACTGCAGGTAGGCCTTGATGCCCTCGACCCCGCGTCGGTCGGTCAGCGGACCGTGGCCGGGTACGTACACGTCGCAGTCGAGCGCCAGCAGGCGGTCGCACGCATCGATCCAGCCGGCGAAGGGCCCGGCCCACACGATGGGTGTGCCGAAGATGAACAGCAGGTCACCGGTGTAGGCGACCCGCTCGTCGGGCAGGTGGCAGATGGTGTCGCCGGCGGTATGGGCGGGACCCACCATGATCAGCTCGGCCCGCCGGCCACCGGCGTCGACGGTGAGTCGGTCCTCGAAGGTGCGGGTGGGCAGTGTCACGTCGATGCCGGACCAGTCGAAGCGTCCGAAGGCGTGACGGACGTAGCCGCCGAGCACCGGGTCGGGCACGGCCAGCAGGTCGAGCATGGTCTGCGGGGTCGGTCCGGTGGCCATCTCGTGGGCCGTGCCGCTGCTGGCCACGATCTCGGCACCCTCGACGAGTTGGTTGCCGAAGTAGTGGTCGAGGTTGCCGTGGGTGATGGCCAGCGTCCGGATGGGGGCGGTGTCGGTGAGTGGCCGCATCGCCTCGAGCATGGTGGCGGTCGAGGGCAGGTCGGTCAACGTGTCCACCAGCAGCGAGGCCCCCCGGCCGCGCAGCAGGCCGGCGTTGGACAGGCACCAGCCGCCGTCGGGTTGCAGGTAGGCGAAGCAGCCGTCGGCCACCTCGACCAGCCCCTTGGGGTAGGAGCGTTCGTGCAGATGGAGTGGTCCCATGGCCGCAACGTAGTGCAGGCGGTGCTCTGCAGGGACCCGGGTCGGGCCGGGCGCTTGCGACGCAGGCGCAGCCCGGCCGTAGGCTCTGGCCCGGTCGCCACGGCCGACGGAGGGAACGATGGACACCGAGCCGAGCACGACCCCGGAACCGGGAACGGCCGTCGCCACGCCGCCCAGCGTGCCGTTCACCGGTTGGCGGGTCATCGCCGGGCTGTTCATCGTGCTGATGGTGTCCTCGGGGTTCGGCTTCTACGGCCAGGGCGTGTACCTGCGGGCCCTGGTGGTCGAGCGGGGCTGGTCGACCGGCCTGGCCAGTGCCGCCACCGCCACGTTCTTCGTGGTGTCCGGCCTGTTCGGGTACGCGATCTCGGGCCTGCTGCTGCGGGTCGACGTGCGCAAGGTGATCGTGGCCGGCCTGGTGCTCGGCCCGGTGGGCCTGGCGATGCTCGGTCAGGTCCACGAGCCGTGGCAGATGTTCGCCGCCGATGTCGTCTTCGGTGCCGGCTTCGCCCTGTCGGGCCTGGTCCCGGCTACCACCACGGTGGCCCGCTGGTTCGTGCGGCGCCGCTCGGTCGCCCTGTCGGTGGCCTCCACCGGCCTGTCGATGGGTGGGATCGCCATCACCCCGTTCGTGGCCGCGGTGATCGCCCGTGACCACATCGGGCCGGTCTCGCCGTGGCTGGCGGTGATCTGGGTGGCGATCGGCCTGCCGGTGACGTTGCTGCTGGTGCGATCCTCGCCCGCCGGCGAGAACCAGTACCCCGACGGTGACCCGCCGCCACCGGTTGCGGCCGGCGCGGCCGAGGGGACCAGGCCGGCCGTGGCGATGCCGGGGCTCAGCTTCGCCGAGGCTCGGGCCACCCGCTTCTACTGGATGATGACGGCGGCCTACCTGTTCGTGATGCTGGGCCAGGTCGGCGGGTTGAGCCAGCAGGTGAAGCTGGTCAGCGAACGGGTCGACAGCCTGGCCGCGGCGTCGGTGACCATCGTCGCCGCCTCCTCGGTGATCGGCCGTCTCGCCGGTGGCCTGCTGGTGACCCGGGTTCCCCCCAAGCGGTTCACCGCGGTGCTGATGGCGGTGCAGGGTGCGGCGCTGGCCTCCTTCGCCTTCGCCGCCACGCCGGCGTCGGTGATCATCACCTGCATCGTGTTCGGCCTGTCCGTGGGCAACCTGCTCATGCTGCAGCCGCTGCTGCTGGCGGAGACCTTCGGGGTACGCGAGTACAGCCGGATCTACAGCATGTCCTCGCTGATCATGACCGTCGGCGTCGGGTTGGGCCCCACGGTGCTGGGCGTGCTGCACGACGTGTCCGGCTACGAGCTGGCGTTCCTGGTGGCGGCGGCGTCGAGCGGTCTGGCGCTGGTGTTGTTCTCGCTGGCCGGCCCGCTGGTGTCCGCGGAGACCCGCGAGGCGCAGGTGCTGCCGACCCGCAGCCTGGGCCCGGTCGGGATGGCCACCGCCGGCTGACGGCGGACGCCGGCGGTGCCGCTCAGCCGGCCATGCCCTCGGCGACGAGGCGGTCGAGGGTGAGCTCGGGGTTCTCCGACTCGACCCGCTCGAGCCAGTACGGCGACTCGAACAGCGCCAGGCGGCTGCCGTCGGCCCGGCGCAGCACGGTGACGCCGCGCATGCGCCGCAGCGCCGGTTCGGATGCCTCGTCGGTGCGTCGGGCCACCTTGTAGTTGGTGGGCGACAGCTCCGTCGGTGCGCCGAACTCGTTCTCGAGCCGGTAGGTCGCCACCTCGAACTGCAGGCGGCCGACCGCCGCGAGCACCGGGGCCTGGTCGCCGAACTCGGGGTCGCGCAGCACCTGCACGACGCCTTCCTCGTCGAGCTGCGCGATGCCCCGGCGGAACTGCTTGAACCGTCCGGTGTCGCGCACCCGGGCGGCCATGAAGAACTCGGGGGCGAAGCTGGGGATCGGCGGGAAGGTCACCGGGGCATCGGTCGGGTCGAACAGCGAGTCGCCGACCCGGACGTCGGTGGCGTTCACCAGGCCCACCACATCGCCGGGGTAGGCCTCCTCGACGGTCTCGCGTTCCTGGCCGAACAGTGTGGCGGCGTACTTGGTGTTGAACGGCTTGCCGGTGCGGCCGTGGGTGACGATCATGCCCCGCTCGAACCGGCCCGAACAGACCCGGATGAAGGCGATGCGGTCGCGGTGGGAGGGGTCCATGTTGGCCTGGACCTTGAACACGAAGCCGGAGAATCCGGCGTCGAGCGGTCGGCGTTGCCCGTCGACGTCGAGGCGGGCCTCCGGCGGTGGTACCAGCTCGATCACCGCGTCGAGCAGCTTGCCGACGCCGAAGTTGGTCAGGGCCGAACCGAAGAAGGTCGGCGTCGACTCGTTGGCCAGGAACGCCTTGGGGTCGAGGTCGGCGCCGACCTCCGACAGCAGCTCGAGCTCGTCCTGGGCGGTCTCCCAGGCGAGGCCCTCCTCGGAGGCCGCCCGCTCGGGGTCGATCAGCTCCTCGGGGGCGACCTGGGAGCCGCGGGCGACCCGGGTGTAGCGGGTGTAGCTGCCGTCGCGGCGGTCGATGACCCCCCGGAAGTCGCCGGCGAAGCCGACCGGCCAGGTCACCGGTACCGCCGGCAACCCGAGCAGTTTCTCCACCTCGTCGAGCAGCTCGAGGGTGTCGCGTCCGGGTCGGTCCCACTTGTTGAAGAAGGTCAGCAGCGGCAGGCGCCGTTCCCGGCACACCTCGAACAGCTTCAGCGTCTGCGGCTCGATGCCCTTGGCCGAGTCGAGCACCATCACCGCGGCGTCGCAGGCGGCGAGCACCCGGTAGGTGTCCTCGGAGAAATCGCGGTGGCCGGGGGTGTCGAGCAGGTTGACGGCGCAGCCGCGGTAGGGGAACTGCAGAGCGGTCGAGGTGATGGAGATGCCGCGCTTCTGCTCGAGCTCCATCCAGTCCGATGCCGCGGCCCGCCGTCCGTCGCGGGCCTTGACCGACCCGGCACCGACCAGCGCGCCGCCGTAGAGCAGGAACTTCTCGGTCAGGGTGGTCTTGCCGGCGTCGGGGTGGGAGATGATGGCGAAGGTCCGCCGCCGATTGGCCTCGCTCAGCACGTCCATCTGGTTCCTCCCTGAGCGAACGGTCGGGTCGGCTGTGACGTCCCGGCCTGGTGGGCAGGGCGACCGTAGCGGCCGCCCGTCTGGATCGGTCCAGCCCGATGGTGCCCGAAACGGTCGGCGGGACACCGCAGCGGGTGGTCCCGGCCGTGGTTCGGCCATGCTGGAGGACCGAACCGCAGGCGACGGCGACCGTCGGTCGTCGGCCCCGGGTCGGCCGCAGGACAGGTTAGGGGCAGTGACGTCGGTGCACGCGGGTATCGGTCGAGGGAAACGGGCGATGGCGCGCGCCTACGGTGCTCGGCACGGCCTGCACGAAGCCGGCCGGTGGGCCCGGTCGGGCCGGTCGGGCCGATGACGGCGCCCGCCTCGGTGCGCCTGCACCGCCACCGGGTCGCGTTGACGTTGCACCAGCTGCAGGGCCGCCCGGTCGAACCGGTCGCGGCCGATGCCGGCGCCGAGGTCGTGCCGTTGTTGCGCCTGCACGCCCTCGGCGGTCGGGCGGTCGAGCCGGGCCCGCTCGGGTTCGAGGCCTGGCCCGGAGCGGTCTGGGGGCTGGACTTCACCGGGCACGGCGCGTCGAGCCGTCCGGTCGGCGGCGGGTACAGCCCCGAGCTGCTGCTGGCCGACGCCGACGCGGCGCTCGCTCACCTCGGCCCGGTGGTGGTGGCCGGCTGGGGGCTCGGTGCCTACGTGGGGTTGCTGCTCGCCGGTGCCCGGCCGTCGTCGGTGCGCGGTCTGGTGCTGGCCGAGGGCGCCGGGATGACCGGGTCGAGCACCGATGCCTCGGTCGTGCACGTCATCGATCATCCGCCGCCGCCGATCCCGGCGATCGCGGTGGCCTCCGGCGCCGACCCCGATGCCGACCCGTTCGCCTGGGCCGAGCTGCAGGTCGACCCGCGGCCGGCGGCGTATGCGCTCGGCTACCTCCGCCGGGCAGCAGGCCATCCGGGCCGGGCGGCCGGGCCGGTGGCCGTGGTGGCCGCGGACCCCGGTCCGCAGCCCGCCTGGCTGACGGCGATCGAGGCCGAGCCGTCGGTCGTGGGTCGCGACCGGCTCGCCGTGGGTGCGCAGGCCACCACCGCAGAGCGGGTCGCCGCTGCGCTCGCCCGGTTCACCGGGGCCAACCGCGCCTGATGCGGTGCCGGCAGCTGCCGGGCCGACAGCTGCTGGGCCGGTCGGTCAGCCCTCGGTGTCGTCGTGGGTGGTGACGGCCTCGACCTCGACGCGCGCCCCCACGATCCGGCCTCGGCAGAAGGCGATGAGCCGGGCGGCTCGCCGGACCTGGCCGCCGAGCCGGTCGACGTCGAGGTTCGGGTTCTCGAGCTCGGTCAGGATCGCGTCGAGCTCGGCCAGGGCCTCGGCGTAGCCGGCCGGGTCGTCGTCGGGGGAGTCGGCAGGGTCCTCAGCCATCGGTGGAGACCGTATCGGGCGTCACCGTGCTGCGCAGCTCCCCGCCGGCGGTGACGGTCACCAGCTCGTCGCCGGGCGCGACGTCGGCCGGGTCACGTACCAGGCGTCCGTCGGAGACCCGCCGGGTGAGGGAGAAGCCCCGGGCCAGCGCCCGGAGGGGATCGGCGGCATCCACCCGGGCGGCGGCGATGCTGAGCCGGCCGGCGGCGGTGTCGAGGGCCAGGGTGGCTTCACGGCCGATGCGCCGCCGGCGCTCCTCGAGGGCGGAGTCGGCCGTTCGCAACGCCGCCCGTCCCTCACGGCCGACCAGCACCCGGCGGCGTTCCAGTTCGCGCTCGGCATCGTCGAGCCGCAGCTGGGCCAGGCCGGCGATGGTCGCCCACCGGCTCTCGACGGCCCGGAGGAACGTGTCCACCCGCTCGACCAGGGCGGCGGCGCAGGCGGTGGGGGTCTTGAAGGCCCGCTGGGCCACCTCGTCGGCCACCGAGCGGTCGATCTCGTGGCCGATCCCGGTCCACACCGGCACCGGCAGCGTCGCCACCGTCCGGGCGATGAGCTCGGCGTCGAACGCGGCGAGGTCGGTACGGGCGCCACCACCGCGGACCAGCACGATCAGCTCACAGCCGTGGCGTTCGGCGGCCCGCAAGGCCCGGACCACGGTCTCCGGCGCGCCGTTGCCCTGGACCTGGGCATGGAAGGTCCGCACCTCGAACGCGAAGCCGGAACGCTGCAGCTCGTGCAGGACGTCCTGCTCGGCGGCAGAACCCTGGGAGGTGACCAGCCCGATCCGCAATGGTGCCGGGGACAGCGGTCGGGTGGCCTGCCGCGCGAGCAGACCCTCGGCACTGAGCGCAGCGAGCAGCCGGTCGCGGTCGGCGACGAGCTTGCCGAGGGTGTACTCCGGGTCGATCAGCGACATGAGCAGGGTCAGGCGGCCGTTCGGCGCGTAGAAATCGACCTTGGCCCGCAGCCGCACCTCGACGCCGTCGGTCATCCGCACCGAGCCTCCGGCGCGCTTGAGGATCTGGTTGACCACGTACTTGCGGTCGGCGAGCAGCGCCACCGACAGCGAGGCGGCGGCGCCGCGCCCGAGTTCGTTCGGCTCGATCAGCGAGAAGTAGACGTGGCCGGAGCGGGCCCGGTTGAGGTTGGCGATCTCGCCGCGCACCCACACCTCGGTGGGGAAGGCGGTGTCGAGCACCAACGAGACGGCGCCGGCCAGCTCCGACACCGAGAAGGTGGGAACGACGTCACCGGGCATGGCCCGACACGCTACCGGTCACCCGACCTCGCCGGGTCCTGTCGGGTGCGGAGGACGTCGGGTCCCGGGAGTGCGGCATGACCGGCGTGACCGGCGTGACCGCTCAGATCGTGCGGGACGGGCGGCCGGGGCCCTCGGCGTCGTTGCCGCGCATGTCGGCGTTGAGGCGGGCCCGGCCCATCAGGTCGGCCACCACGTCGCGCAGCGCCGTGGGATCGTCGACCGGGGCGACGGCGGGTCCGCGGTGCCAGCCCTCGGAGATGGCCAGCTCACGGCCGGACACCTGGAACACCCGGCCGGTCACCCCGCGCGACTCCGCCGAGGCCAGCCAGGTCACGATGGGGGCGATCCAGCGGGGATCGCGGGTCGCCTTCTCCTCGTCGGTCTGCGGGGCGGAGGCGAGGCCCTCGGTCATCCGGGTCAGCGCACCGGGGGAGACGCTGTTGACGGTGACCCCGTAGCGGTGCAGTTCCTGGGCGGCGATGATCGTGAAGCTGGCGATACCCGCCTTGGCTGCGCCGTAGTTGGTCTGGCCGGGATTGCCGTAGGTGCCCGACACCGAGGTGGTGGTGATGATGCGGCCGTCGACCGGGCGGCCCGCCTTGGCCTGGTCGCGCCAGTAGGCCGCGGCCCAGCGGGTGGGGGCGAAGGTGCCCTTGAGGTGCACCCGGATGACCGCGTCCCACTCGCCCTCGGTCATGTTGGTCAGCATCCGGTCTCGCAGGATGCCGGCATTGGCCACCACGACGTGCAGGTCGCCGAAGGTCTCCACTGCCTGGTTCACCAGCCGCTGGGCACCTTCCCAGTCGCTCACGTCGTCGCCGTTGACGACCGCCTCGCCGCCCATTGCCACGATGTCGGCCACCGTCTGCGCAGCGGGCGAGGCGTCGGCCCCGGTGCCGTCGGTGTTGGCCCCGAGGTCGTTGACGACCACCTTGGCGCCGTGCTCGGCCAGCATCAGCGCGTGCTCGCGGCCGATGCCGCGTCCGGCCCCGGTGACGATGCACACCCGTCCCTCGCACAGTCTCGCCATGGCCCTGTCCTCTCGGTTCCCGTTGCCGCGGCGGAGCCTATGACGACGGCGACCGGGCCGCTGCGGCAGCGGTGCCGGCGGGCGAGCCGGCCGGTGGCAGGGTCACGGAGCCGGCCGGGGTCAGCTGCCCAGGCTGCCGGTGGCCTGATCCCGTACCAGCGTGCGGTACAGGTCGGCGTAGAGCCCGCCCTGCGCCAGCAGGTCGTCGTGACGGCCGCGTTCGACCACCCGCCCGCCGTCGATCACCAGGATCTGGTCGGCGTTGACGATGGTGGACAGGCGATGGGCGATGACTACCGCGGTCCGGCCCTCGAGCGCGGTCTCCAACGCCGCCTGGATGGCCGCCTCGTTCTCGGAGTCGAGGTGGCTGGTGGCCTCGTCGAGCACCACCACCGCCGGGTCCTTCAGCAGCATGCGGGCGATGGCCAGCCGCTGCTTCTCGCCGCCGGAGAGCCGGTAGCCGCGGTCGCCGACCACGGTGTCGTAGCCCTCGGGCAGGGCCGAGATCACGTCGTGGATGCGGGCCAGGCGGGCGGCGCGTTCGAGGTCGTCGTCGGTGGCGTCGGGCCGGGCGTAGCGCAGGTTCTTGCGCACGGTGTCGTGGAAGAGGTGCGGGTCCTGGGACACCACGCCGATGGCGGCGCGCAGCGAGTCGAGGCTGACGTCGCGCACGTCGTGGCCGTCGATGCGGATGGCGCCGCGATCCACGTCGTAGAGCCGGGGCAGCAGCGAGGCGATGGTCGACTTGCCGGCGCCGGAGGGGCCCACGAGGGCCAGCAGGCTGCCACCCTCGGCACGGAAGGACAGGTCGTGCAGCACCGGGTTGGCCTGTTTGGACAGGGCCATGCCGTCCACCAGCGAGGCCAGGGTGGTATTCGCTGCGGCCGGGTAGGTGAAATCGACGTGGTCGAACTCGATGACCCCCGCCGGCCGGGGCAGCTGCACCGCGTCGGGCTTGTCGACGATGGGGTTGGGCACGTCGAGCACCTCGAAGACCCGTTCGAAGGACACGAACGCGGTCAGCACGTCGACCCGCAGGTTCGTCAGGGCGATCAGCGGGTCGTACACCCGGTTGACCAGCAGGCCCATGGCGACGAGGTCGCCGAGGGAGAGCTTGCCGCCGATCACCAGCTGGCTGCCGTACCAGTAGACCGCAGCGACGCCGATGGTCGACACGATGCTCAACGCCAGGAAGAACGCCCGGCCGTACATGGCGGTACGGACCCCGATGTCGCGGACCGCGCCCGCCCGGCTCGAGAAGGTGTCCCGCTCGTCGTCCTGGCGGCCGAACAGGGTGACGAGCTGGGCGCCGGACACCTCGAACCGCTCGGTCATCTGGGTCGACATCGACGCGTTGTACTGCATCGACTGGCGGGTGAGGGCCCGCAGCTGGCGACCCACCCGCTTGGACCCGGCCAGGAAGAATGGCAGGACCACCAGCGACAGCACGGTCAGCCGCCAGTCCAGCAGGACCATGGCGGTGATGGTGGTGGCCACGGTGACGATCTGGTCGACGGCGGAGCCGAGGGTGCCGGTGACGGCCCGTTGGGCACCGACCACGTCGCTGTTGAGCCGCGAGGTCAGCGACCCGGTCTGGGAGTTGGTGAAGAACGCCAGCGGCATGCGCTGGATGTGGTCGTAGAGCTGCGTGCGCAGGTCGTAGATCAGGCCCTCGCCGATGCGTGACGACCACCACCGGCCGAGCAGGGCCAACAGCCCGCCGACCACCGCGGCGGCGAGCAGCAGCCCCGCCAGCACGTTCACCCCGGCCCGGTTGCCCTCGGGAATGGCCCGGTTGAGCAGCGTCCGCACGATCAACGGCGGGGCCAGGGCCACCAGGGAGCCGGTCACCACCGTGAACAGGAACCCGACGATGGACCAGCGGTAGCCCTTGACGTAGCCCCACACCCGCACGAGCACGGCCCGTTGCAGACGTTGACCCTTGACCGCGTTGGGGTCCTGAAAAGCCATCCAGTGCATCATCCCGACGGCCACGGTAGCCCGAGCCGCCGGCCCGCCCGGCGGGGTCGGCGGGGTCGGCTCGGCCCGGGGGACCGGGGTCAGTCGGTGGGGGTGAGCCGGCCGGCGACGAGGACCCGGAGCTCGGCGATGCCGATGCCGGCATTGGCGCTGACCCACGACACGTCGGCGCGGGCAAGTTCCAGCTTGGCCAGCAGGTCACGTCGACGGGTCTCGCGCCGGGACGGACCGACCTTGTCCACCTTGGTGGCCACGACACGGAAGTCCCGGCCGATGTGGCGCAGCCACTCGACGGTCTGCAGGTCGGCCTTGGTGGGGCCGATCTCGCCGTCGACCAGCAGCAGCACGCTGTGGAGGGTCTCCCGGTCGATCAGGTAGCCCTCGATCATCGACTGCCAGCGCCGGCGTTCGTTCTCGGAGACCTTGGCGTAGCCGTAGCCGGGCAGGTCGACCAGCCAGCGACCGGCCGGGGCGGTGTCGGTGGGCCGCAGCTCGAAGACGTTGATCAGGCGGGTCGCGCCCGGGGTCTTGGAGGTGCGGGCGAGGTCCTTGCGGTTGGCCAGGGCGTTGAGCAGCGACGATTTGCCGACGTTGGACCGGCCGACCACCGCCACCTCGATCTCCGACGCCGGGAGTTGCTCGGCCTTGGACGCCGAACACAGGAAGCGCAACGGCAGCGGTCCACTCACCGGCCCAACCTACCGTGCCGGTCGTCCCGGTCGTCCCGGTCGTGCCGGCGGGGGTCCACCGAGCCGGCGGTCAGCGGCCGTCGCCGGAGGCGATGGCCCGGCGGACGGCGTCGACCATGGTGTCGAGCCGCTCGAGGTGGTCGGTGCCGACCCGGCCGGGCGAGCACAGCAGCAGCGTGCCGGTGCCGTCGCCGCACTCGACCCGGGCGACACCGGCAAGCGCGCCCGGCGCAGGTGGGGTCGCCCCGACGGCGACGCCGTCGATCAGGGCGACGAGCGTCCAGTCCTCCGAGGTCATCGGCTGGCCCTTGGCGCCGTAGCTGCGGCTGGTTCGCACGTGATGGGCCAGGCGCACCGGGTGGCCGTCCACGGTGGAGGCCATCGAGTCGACGATACGGGTCTCGGGCCCTTCGAGGAAGGCGGTCGTCCGGGGGAAGGCGGCGGTGGCCAGCATGAAGTCGTCGAACCGCGCCTCCATGGGCTGGGGCGCGTCGATCCCGGCGGAGGAGTCCGACGGGGCGTAGAACCAGCCGTGGTCCTGCGCCCAGCCGGCGAGCGCTGCCGAACCGGCGGCCTGATCGGCGCGGGTCCGTGCCATCAGGGCCGACGCTGCCACGACCAGTGCGGCGACGACCACGGCGACGATCACGGCCACGACGGGGCCGCGGGGCCGGGCCACGATGCCGAACCCCACCCCGAACACCAGGGCGGCCACGGCGGTCGAGGGGAGCTTCATGCCGTCCATCATGACCGATCCGCCCGCTCCCACCGTCCCCGGTCCGACGGTGACCCGGCGACCGGGGTTCGGCTAGAAACGTTGTCGGAGACCGTGTCCGTCGGGCCGGTGGTCGCACGTCCAGGGGGAGCCATGCCGGAGTTCGAGCTGTCCGAGATCATCGCCCACGCCGACCGGCGGGTGCTCGCCGCGGTGGTGACCCACCTCTCCGGTGACGCCGGTGCCGTGCCCGACCTGCGCGACCGGGCCCAGATCGAGGCCAAGGCGACCGAGGTGCTGCCCCCCTATCTCGACGGGTCCGCCACGCCGGTGCCGCCCAGCGACGAGGTGCTGCAGGCGGCGATGAACCATGCCGTCGGCGCCGAGGTGCCCCCGGAGTACCGCCAGATGGCCCGGGAGCAGGCCGGGATCGGCCCGATCGAGCCGTTGGCCCCGCTGGTCGCGCCGGAAGGGTTCCACGTGCTCATCATCGGGTCCGGGGTCACCGGCGTGCTGGCGGCGCGTACCCTGCACCAGCTGGGCATGGACAACTTCACGGTGGTGGACCGCAACCCCGAGCCCGGCGG
>CAIXPF010000050.1 GCA_903921205.1 uncultured Acidimicrobiia bacterium
CAGCTGGCCTCGAGCCTCGAGCGCATCAACGCCGAACGGGACACCCCGATCCGGCCCGGGCTGTTCATCTTCGCCACCGTGCACGAGGACGGCGACGAGGCCCGTCGCCGCTGCATCGAACGGCTGTCCAAGCAGTACGCCCAGGACTTCTCGAAGCTGGTGGACCGCTATGCGCTCGCCGGCACCCCCGACGAGGTGCGAGCCCGGCTGCAGGAATACCTCGACGCCGGCGCCGAGACCGTGATCATGTCCTCGGCCTGCCATCAGAACGACGTCGACGCCAACCACGCGTTGCTCGCCGCGGAGATCGTCGGGCGCTACGGATCGGCCAACGGCTGAGCGCCCGGTCGCGCACCCGGCGCCCATGAGGGCCGACGACCGCGAGCTGCTGCGCCTGGCCGTGCCCGCCCTGGGCGCGCTCATCGCCGAGCCGCTGTACCTGCTCACCGACACCGCCATCGTCGGAAGGCTCGGCACCGAGTCCCTGGCCGGGCTGTCGGTTGCCTCGGCCATCCTGCTCACCGGCTTCTCGGTCTTCCTGTTCCTGGCCTACGGCACCACGGCCGCGGTATCGCGCCTGCTCGGCGCGGGCGAGCAACGCGACGCCGCCGGCCAGGCCGTGCAGGGGCTGTGGTTGGCCGGCGTGGTCGGCGTGATCCTCGCGGGTGCCGGCTGGGTGTCGGGCCCGGCGCTCATCAGGCTGCTCGGCGCCGACGGCACGGTGGCCACCGAGGCCTGGACGTACCTGCGCATCAGCCTGGTCGGACTGCCGGCGCTGCTGGTGTCGCTGGCCGGGGTCGGCTACCTACGGGGCAGCCGCGACACCCGCACCCCGCTGCTGATCGCCGGGGTGACCGCGGTGGGCAACGGGGTGCTCGAGTGGGTGCTCATCGTCCGCTTCGGCCGCGGTATCGGTGCCTCCGCCCTCGCCACCGTCCTCGCCCAGTACGTCGCCGGCTCGGTCTACGTCGTGAAGGTCGTCGGCGCGGCCCACGGGCTCGGGGCCGACCTGCGCTTCGTGCCCGCCCGAGTCGTGCGCCTGCTGGTGGTCGGGCTGCACCTGCTGGTGCGCACCGCCGCCCTGCGCGGATCGCTCCTGGTCGGCGTGGCGGTGGCCACCCGGCTCGGCACCACCGAGGTCGCGGCCTACGAGGTGGCGTTCCAGGTCTGGACCCTGACGGCGCTGGCCCTCGACGCCCTGGCCATTGCCGCCCAGTCGCTCGTCGGCCACGCCCTCGGCGCCGGCGACGCCGACGGTGCCCGCCGCGTCGGACGCAGCGCGCTGCGGCTGTCGCTGTGGGCCGGGGTGGCGTTCGCGGCGATCCTGCTGGCCGGACGGATGCCCGTGGCCGCCCTGTTCAGCAACGACGGCTCGGTCGTGGCACTCACCGGGTTCTCGCTGCTGTTCGTAGCCGCCATGCAGCCGCTGAACGGGCTGGTCTTCGCCCTCGACGGAATCCTCATCGGCGCCGGCGACGAACGGTTCCTGGCCCGGGCGATGGCCGTGGCCTTCGCCGCCTACGCCCCCTGCGCCATCGCCGTCGGGGTGACCGCCGCCGGGCTGGGGTGGCTGTGGGGTGCCCTGGCGCTGTTCATGGCCATCCGCTGGGTGGTGCTGCAGCGGCGCTTCGACGGAGGGCGCTGGCTGGTGACCGGCGCGGTGCGCTGACAGCCACCACCCGGCCGGCAGCTCGGGTCGGACCCCGACACCGTCAGGTCATGGCCTGACCGGCGGAACTGAACCCGCCGAGGTGGGAGGTGTCGTTGAAGCAGCGCAGCTTCCACTCGGCGCCGAGCACCACGAGGTGATGGACCGAGCCGTTGTCCGCGCCGTTGAAGGCGAACGGGCGAGCGCCGGTGGCATGGGCGCACAGGGCCCCGATGACCCCACCGTGCACCACCACGGCCACCCGTTCGTCGGGATGCGCGGCGTGGATCCGTTCGATGGCGGCGACGCAGCGCCGGGTCAGCTCGGCGAAGGACTCGGCACCCGGGATCACCCCCCAGTCCTGCTCCTGCTGCATGCGCAGGTAGGTCGGGTGGTTCTCCGCCGCCATCTGGCGCAGCCGGCCACCCTCCCACTCGCCGAGGAAGATCTCGCGCAGGTCCGGCTCGACCCGCGGGGTCAGGCCCAGCGCCGAGGCCAACGGGGCCGCCGTCTGATGGGTGCGCTGCAACGAGGTGACGTAGATCGCATGGATCTCCTCCGTGGACAGCCGCCGGCCCACGGCCTCGGCCTGGACCACCCCGCCGGGGGCCAGCGGCGGATCGCCGTGACCGTCGAGCAACGCAAACGGTTCACCCGGCCGGAACGGCGCCGACTCGCCGTGGCGCACCAGGAGGATCTCGGTGCTGCCCGGCAGCGGGGCGTAGCGCGTCTGACGGTGTTCGACGGCGGCAGATGCGGGATCGGCGGAGGGAGGGGACGGCTCGGCGTGCTCGGTCACGGCCGCGCAGGCTAGTTCGGCCCACCGAGCGCCGAGGACGGCGGGCCGGCGACCGGCCCCGAGCCGATCTCGATGATCCCACCCGGGCGGGTCAGCCATGCCGCCAGCGCCCCGAGCGCCACGGCCACCACGACCACCAGCAGCTCCTTCCAGGTGGGCAGCCAGCGCCGTCGACGACGGGACCGACGGGAGGTCGGCGACGAGGTGGCGGAGGCGGCTCGGGCCATGAACAGCCCGCTCAGCCGGCTCGGGACAGCAGCACTGCGGTGACCGCCTTGCCGTCGGCCTGACCCTTGGTGGACTTCATGACCTGGCCCACGAAGAAGCCGGTCAGCTTGCCCCGCTCCTTGGGGTCGCCGGCCTTGAAGCGTTCCCACTCCTCGGCGTTGGCGGCGATGACCGCATCCACCGCGGCGTCGAGCGCCCCGGTGTCCATGGCCTCGAACCCCTTGGCCGCGGCGACCGCTGCCGGATCGCCCTGGACCCCCGAGGCCGCCAACGTCACCAGCTCGGCGAGCACCGTCTTGGCCTGGGTGGCGGTCAGCGCCCCGGAGGTCTCCATGGCCACCAGTGCGGCCAGGGTCGAGCCGCCGAGGGCATCGGCCCCCTCGACCGCCAGGTTGTGTTCGATGTGGGTCAGCACCCGGACCGCATCGGCACCGGCGGCGATCGCCTCGAGCGCCATCGCATCGGCCCCACGGTCGACGGCCACGATCACCGGGGTGTCGGTGGAGGCCAGCCCGGCAGCCATCGCCAGGTCGTGTCGGCGCTCGGCCGGCAGACGGGGCAGGGCAGCGCGGATCTCCTCGATCCACGCCGGGTCGGGCACGACGGGCACCAGGTCGGGCTCGGGGAAGTAGCGGTAGTCCTCGCTGTTCTCCTTCGAGCGCCCGGCGGTGGTCCGTCCGGCGTTCTCGTCCCAGTGACGGGTCTCCTGACGGATCTTCTCGCCTGCCTCGATCAGGTCGATCTGCCGGCGGGTCTCGTAGTCGACCGCCCGGCCCAGCGAGCGCAACGAGTTGACGTTCTTGATCTCGCACCGGGTCCCGAACGGCTCGCCGGGACGGCGGACCGACACGTTGCAGTCGACCCGCAACGAGCCCTCCTCCATCTTGCCGTCGGAGGCACCGATGGCCACCAGGATGGCCCGCAGCTCCTCGACGTAGGCGCGGGCCTCGTCGGCGGAGCGCAGATCGGGCTCGGAGACGATCTCGAGCAGCGGCACACCCGCCCGGTTGTAGTCGATCAGTGAGTAGTCGGCTCCACCGATGCGACCCGATCCACCGACGTGGGTGTTCTTGCCGGTGTCCTCCTCGAGGTGTGCCCGGGTGATGCCGATGCGCTTGCCCTCGGGCAGCTCCAGCCACCCGCCGAGGTCGATCGGCTGGTCGTACTGGGAGATCTGGAAGTCCTTCGGCATGTCCGGGTAGAAGTAGTTCTTCCGGGCAAACACGCTGGGGCGGATCTCGCAGTGCAGTGCCAGACCGACCCGTATGGCCAGCTCCACCGCGGTTCGGTTGAGCACCGGCAACGAGCCGGGCAGACCCAACGACACCGGATCGACGTTGGTGTTGGGCTCGGACCCGAAATGGTTCAGTGCCCCGGAGAACAGCTTGGTCCTCGTCGCCAGCTCGGCGTGGACCTCCAGGCCGATGACGGTCTCCCACGTGGTCTCGCTCATGAACGGCTCGCCTCCAACACCGCGCCAACCTGGAACAGCAACGCTTCGGACAACGCCGGGCCCATCAACTGCACCCCGACCGGCAGGCCGTCCGATCCCGTACCGAACGGTACGGACAGCGCCGGGTGGCCGGCGAGGTTGGACGGGATGGTGCACACGTCGTTGAGGTACATGGTCAACGGATCGGTGGTCTTGGCCCCGAGCGGGAACGCCGTGGTCGGCGAGGTCGGCGACAGCAGCACATCGACCTCGCCGTAGGCCCGCTCGAAGTCCTCGAGGATCAACCGGCGCACCCGCTGGGCCTTGCCGTAGTAGGCGTCGTAGTACCCGGCGGAAAGGGCGTAGGTGCCCAGCATGATGCGCCGCTTGACCTCGGGGCCGAAGCCGGCGGTACGGGTGGCCCGCTGCATCTCCGCCGTGGTCGGGGCATCGACGCGCAGGCCGAAGCGGACCCCGTCGAAACGGGCCAGGTTGGAGGACGCCTCGGCCGGGGCGATCAGGTAGTAGGCCGACAGGCCGTAGACACAGGCCGGGATCGACACCTCGGTCACCGTGGCGCCCGCCGCCGCCAGTGCGTCGGCCGCCTCACGGACCCGGGCCAGCACGTCGGGGGCGATGCCCATTGCGTCGGAGGTCATCTCGCTCACCACTCCGACCCGCAGTCCCTGCACCCCGCGGCCCAGGGCCGCCGAGGTCGGCTCGAGCGGCTCGGGGATCGACGTGGAGTCGAACGCGTCCCACCCGGCAATGGCGTCGTAGCAGGCGGCGGCGTCGGCCACCGTTGCGGCGAAGGGGCCGATCTGGTCCAGCGAGGAGGCGAAGGCCACCAACCCGTAGCGGCTCACCCGGCCGTAGGTCGGCTTCAGCCCGACCACACCGCACAGCGCCGCCGGCTGGCGGATGGACCCCCCGGTGTCCGAGCCCAGCGACAACGGCACGAAACCGGCAGCGACCGCTGCGGCGCTCCCGCCGGAGGACCCGCCGGGCACCTTGGTCGGGTCGTGGGGATTGCGGGTGGGACCGAACGCCGAGTTCTCGGTGGAGGACCCCATGGCGAACTCGTCGAGGTTGGTCTTGCCCACCATGATCGCCCCGGCGGCGAGCAGACGGCCGACCACCGTGGCGTCGTAGGGCGGCTTCCAGCCGGCGAGGATCTTCGAGCTGCACGTCGTCGGCACGCCGCGGGTGCAGAGGTTGTCCTTCAACGCCACCGGCACCCCGGCCAGAGGACCGACGTCCTCGCCGGCGACGACCCGGGCGTCGATCCCTGCGGCGGCGGCCCGGGCTTGGTCGGCGGTGACCGTGTTGAAGGCGTTCAGCTCGCCGTCGCGGGCCGCAATGGCAGCCAATGCCACCTCGACCACATCGAGCGCCGAGCGGCGGCCGGCCCGCACGTCGGCGGCGATGTCCACCGCAGTGGCGCTCACGGCTCCTCCCCCAGGATGGCCGGCACGCGGAACCGGCCGGACTCGGCCGCCGGGGCCTCGGCCAGTACCTCGTCACGATCGAGCGCCGCGCCGGGCTCGTCGTCGCGGAACACGTTGTGCAACGGCAGCGGGTGGGCCAGCGGCACCACGTCCCCGAGATCGAGCGCCGCCACGTCCTCGGCATGCTCGAGGATGGCGCCGAGCTGCTCGGTGTAGCGCTCGAGTTCGTCCTCGGTCAGCTCGAGCAGAGCCAGACGGGCGACATGGGCGACGTCGTCACGGGATATGCGGGCAGGCATGGCTGCTCAGCCTACCGGGTGGCCCGGGTCCGCTCGGACGAGGCGACAGCCCTCCCGGACGGCCCGGACGGGACCGCTCCCCCGCTCTGCGCCGGTAACGTGACCGGCGTGAGTGAGACGTTCCCGTTCCTGTCCGCAGCATGGATCGACGCGGCACGGGCCATCCGTGACGAGTACGCAGGCCGGGTGGCACCGCCGCCGGTCTCGTTGCGGATGAACCAGGTGATCACCGACGGCCCCGACGGCACCATCGAGGCGCACCTCGACACCAGCAACGGCGACACCCGCATCGAGCTCGGCCACGTCGAATCGCCGGATCTGACCGTGACCACCGACTACGCCACCGCACGCTCGGTGTTCGCCCTCGCCGACCCGGCGGTGGCCATGCAGGCGTTCATGGCCGGCAAGATCCGCATCGAGGGTGACCTGGCCAAGCTGATGGCGCTGCAGGCCTCGAACCTGCAGCCGGACCCGCTCGCCGCCGAGGTGGCCCAGCGGGTCAAGGACATCACCGCCGACTGACCCGACTCCCGGGGCGACCCGGTCGGACCCGCCGTTCCGGGCGCGCCCGGGCGACCAGCTCAGTTGCTGCGGGTGATGATGCGGATCGGCGAACCCTTGACGCGCTGCTGGCCTTCCTCGGGGTCGGTGCTGATGACCGTTCCCGAGGACGGCCCGTCGATCCCCGTCACCCGCCAGCCCAGCCCGATCAGGTAGTCCTCGGCCGCCCGCCCGGTCATGCCGTACACCTTCGGCACGGTGACCAGCGGCGGGCCGGAGGACACCACGAGCCGAACCGTCGAGCCCTTGGCGACCTGACTGCCTGCGGCCGGCTCGGTGCGGATCACCTTCCCCTTGTCGACCTTCTCGCTGGCCTCGGACAGCGTGTCGACCACCAGGCCTCCCGCCACGAGGTCGGCGCGGGCCGTTGCGGCATCCTGCGGCGGGTTGCCGTAGTCGGCGAGGGTACGCGGCAGCGGTCCGGAGGACACCACCACCTCGACCTCGCTGTACTTCTCGACCGGGCGGCCGCTGTCGGCCACGCCGAGGATCTGCCCGGCCGGAACGTTCTCGTCGAAGCGGTCGACCCGCCGGATCAGCAACGAGGCCTCGGTGAACGCCGCCCCGACCGCAGGGTCCTCGAACATCCTGCCGGTCATCGCCGGCACCGTGACCAGGGTGTTGCCCAGCGAGCGCACCAGGTACAGCACCCCACCCCGTTCGAGCTCGGAACCCGGCGGGGGGTCCTGGGAGAGGACCTCGTCGGGGGCCGTTCCGTCCCGTCGGTCCTCGGCGATCTGCAGCGTCCAGCCGTGACCCGACGCCGCCACCGTGCGTTGCACCTCGGCGAGGTCGCGTCCGACCATGTTCTCGACGGGGTAACTCGGCGGGCCGAGCAGCCGGACACCGGACAGACCCAACCCCAACACCGTGGCGAGCGCGAGCGCCGTCAGGACCAGCAGGCCCACGAACATGGTCCGCAGGCGAGGCAGACGGCGTCGACGGGCGCGGCCGGCTGCGGCATCACCGTCGTCGCCCGGCCGCGCGTCCGGGTCGTCGAGCTCCGGGTCGTCGGGGTAGGGCGTGGCCACCTCGTCGGAGTCCACCGACGTCCGTGTGGCGGTCGCTGCGACCGCAGCGGCGACGCCCCGACCGGCCGCCGGCATCGCCGACACCGGGACTGCGGCACGAGCGAGGCCGGCGATCGGCAGTCCCAACGCGGTGTCCGGTTCCGGCTCCGGCTCCGACGCCCGGTCGGCCGCCACGCCGGCCTCGTCGACGAGATGGCGGGTCTGCGCCACGGGATCGACGGTCACGGCGAAGACCCGAGGTGGGGCCAGCGGCAGCGGCGCCGGGGCCGGTAGCCGCTCGGCCGCAGCCATCAGGGCGGCTCCGAACTGCGCGGCGTCGGCCCGCTGCGCCGGATCGGCCCGGCCCGCGGCCTCGATCAACGGCGCCAGCGGCCCGAACGTGTCGGTGTCGGCCTCGATGGACCGCCCGGCCCGCAACGCCAGTGTGGCCACGGCCGTATCCGCGGTGTTGGGAACCGTTCCGGTGACGCACTCCACCAGCACGAGGGCCAGCGAGTACAGGTCGCTGCGGGTGTCGCACGGCAACCCGGCCGCCTGCTCGGGCGACACGTAGCGGGCCGTGCCCAGCACGACACCCTCCGGCTCGGTCCACGACGCCTCGGCGAGCGCCCGGGCCAGGCCGAAATCGGCGATGCGCAGCCGGCGATCCTCGCCGAAGAGCAGGTTGGCGGGCTTGATGTCGCGGTGCACGAACCCTCGGGAGTGGGCGTAGTGCAACCCCCGACAGACCTGCAGGCCCACCAGCAGGGTCTGCGACAACGACAGCAGACGGCTGGCGCGGGAACCGTCGCCGCTGTCGAGCATCCCGCGCAGGCTCCCGCCGTCGAGATACTCCGTCACCAGGAACGGCACGGCGTCGGGCGATCCGTCGTCGTGGCCGGATGCAGCGTCACGACCCCAGTCGTACACCGCGACGACGTGGGGATGGTTCAGCGCCGCAGCCGCCTGGGCCTCGGCCTGGAAGCGACGCAGGAAGGTGGGATCCACCGCCAGCGCCGGGTGCAGCACCTTGACCGCCACCCGGCGGCGCAACTGCACGTCGTCGGCCAGATAGACCCGGGCCGACGCGCCGACGCCGATCGGCGCCATGAGCCGGTACCGGCCGGCCAACACCCGGCCGACCAGGTCCGCACGTGGAGCGCGCTGGCCGGAGGAGCCGCTGAGCTCGGGCAGAACCACATCGCCACGGTACCCGCCGTCGGAGGACCAACGGCGGACCACACCCCCCGGGCACCTGGCTGACGGGCCCGTTCCGCCCGGTGTTCCGTATTGCCGTGCGCCATGCAGCACACTGGTCCGGTGGCCATCCTGCGCAAGCTCGCGTTTCCCGCTCTGATCCTGCTCGGCCTGGGGTTCTTCGCCGCCGCCGGGATCTTCGGGGTGACCGACGACGGATCGGTCGAGGCCGAGGAAGGCCTCGAAGCGGTGCAGCCCGTCAACCGGGCCGAGGCCCAGGCCCGTCAGGTTGCCGTCGTCGCCGACCTCGCGCCGGGCTACATCGGGGTGCTGACCCTCAACGACGTGGTCATCCCCGACAACCAGCTCGAACCGGACGACGGCAACAACCGGCTGATCTTCCGCCCCGGCCCGGGCAAGGCCGTGACGGCTCTCGACGGCCGGCAGAACTGCGCGTCGGTCACCTACTGGAAGGCGGAGGACGGCGCCTCAACCGCAGGACCGGACTACCGCTGGTGCTTCAACGTGATCTAGCCGCGCCGGCAGCCGCTCACAGGGTGAAGACCATCTCCTCGACCACAGCGCCGGGAAGCCGGTAGGAACCGGTCGAACGCGATCCGTACGACGCGGTGTCGAGGATGACCTCCGGGCGGTCGGTGAGGCCGACCAGCTTGTCCCCGAGCAGGTGGAACAGGCTGTCATCGAAGCGCAGCACCTCGACGGGGGCGACGATCTCGCCGTCCTGCACCCAGAACGTGGCGAACCGGGTCATCCCGGTGGTCCGGCACGCCGCCCGGTCGGAGTAGTTGAGGTACCACAGGTTGCCGATGTAGAGGCCGGTGCCGAGCTCCTCGAGCACCGAATCGGCAGACAACCCACCCGCCGCAACCGACAACGACTCGGGGCTCTCCCACGACGAGGCACCGTTGGTGGGCACGCCGTACTCACGGGCCGACCGCGGCGACACCAGCCAGTCGGCGTAGCGACCGCCGTCGATCAGCACCACCTCGTCGGGCTTGGTGAACCCTTCGGACTGGAAGTTCGGGGCCACGCCACCGGCGGTGTCCTCGCTGATGCGCACCGACGGGTGCAACGTCGCCCCCTCGGTCACCATCCGCAGTAACGGCGTCTGCTTCGTCCGGTGCGACTTCAGGCCGAAGCCGCCCCAGCTCAGCAGGTCCACCAGCTCGACCATGGCGGCGGGGGCGAGGTAGGCCCGGTAGGCACCGGGCGGTCGCACCGCGGCGGGACGGCCCAGCACCTCGAGCTGGCGGGCCGACCACTGCACCTTGCGGGCGAACTCGTCAGCGGACCACGCGAACCCGGCATAGGAGTTCTTCGCCGCCTTGTCGTCGTGCAGGTAGAACGACCAGTCGAACGCGAACGTGGACGCCTCGTACCAGTTGCGCTGGCCCAGCGAGCTGGCGAACCCCCGGTAGGTGGTACCGGCGGAGTACAGGCCGACGAGGTCGCGGCCCCGGGCAGCGCGGGCCACCTCGGCCATCGCTGCGTCGGGTCCGGGCAGGTCGTTGCGGCCCACCCGCAACGAGCTGGCTCCGTCGCGGTTGTAGAGCAGGTAGGGGTCCTCGGGCAGCACGGCGCGCTGCTCGCGCAGGACGCGCAACTCCTCCGCCACCCGGGCCCGGTCGAGGTCGATGTCCCCGGTCAACTGCACGCTGCTGCGGGCGTGTCGGGCACCTTCGACCAGGTCGAGCTCGACCGCCCGCTGGCTCACCGACCCGGCCTGGCGGACCGCACCGTTGTTGAACCGGACGAAATCGGCCTGTTCACCGCTGAACCCGGCGAGCAGCACCTCGTCACCGCGCAGCTGCCCGGTCGCCCAGGTCACCAGCTCGTCGACCCGGGAAGCGAGGTCCGGCCCGGCCATCAGCGGCCACCGAACACGTCGACGGAACCGAACAGGCAGGCCGGCGCGGCATGGCCGACCCAGATCACCTGGTTCGGTTCGCCCTTGCCGCAGTTCGGGGTGCCCATCACCCGCCAGGTGTCGGCGTTGCCGACCCCGCGCAGGCTGCGCCAGAAGGTGGCCGAGATCCCCCGGTAGCCCGGATTGCGGACCACCGTGGTGAGCTCGCCGTCCTCGATCAGCCGGCCGTACTCGCAGCCGAACTGGAACTTGTTGCGGCTGTCGTCGATCGACCACGAGTTGTTGGTCTCGAGGTACACGCCGCGTTCCACCGAGCCGACGAGCTCGG
This sequence comes from uncultured Acidimicrobiia bacterium, assembly GCA_903921205.1. Lineage (GTDB taxonomy): Bacteria > Actinomycetota > Acidimicrobiia > Acidimicrobiales > CAIXPF01 > CAIXPF01. Next base: position 10,839 of record CAIXPF010000050.1, read on the forward strand.
CGAACTCGGCGGTTCCCGGCTCGACGTTGAGGTTCGCCATCCGGTCGATGGGCGGACGGTTCCAGGCACAGGCCCGGGAGTTGGCCACCCCGGCGAGTCCGCTGCGGGCCTGCGAGATCGTCCCACCGAGGCCACATTCGAGGATTCCGTCGCGGATCAGGTGCGTCCGGGTGGCAACCGTGCCGTCGTCGTCGAACGCATAGGACGCCATCTGCCCGGCCACCGTGGGATCGAACGTCACGTTGAGCAGCTCCGAACCATACCGGTAGGTACCGAACATCTCGGGCCGCACGAAGCTCGTGCCGGCGAAGTTGCGTTCGTCGCCGAGGATCCGGTCGAGCTCGAGGGGATGGCCGATCGATTCGTGGATCTGCAGGATCATCTGGTCCGGGGCGAGCAGCAGGTCCATGGTGCCGGTCGGGCACGGCGGGGCCTCGAGCAGCTCGATGGCCTGCTCGGCGAGACGCGGGGCTGCGTCGCCGAACCCGAACCGGTCGAGCACCTCGAGGCCGCCCTGACCGCAGAACGCACCACCGCCGTAGGTGCGGGTCTGGGTGTTGGCACCGGCGTTGGCGGTGACCCGGAGGTTCGGGTACACGTTGCGGAAGCTCTGGCGCACCCGGCCCCCGCCGTTGGTCAGCAGCAGTGTGTCGATGTCGGTCCGGTACAACGACGCCACGCTGTCCACGATCCGTCCGTCGGTGCGCAGCCGTTGCTCCTGGGCCCGCAACAGCTCGATCCGCTCGGCGAGCGTGGTCGAGCCGAACGGACGCTCGACCGGCGAGGTGAAGCTGCCCGACGGATGGGCCAGCGGCGCCGCACCGAGCACGGCCAGACCGGCGGTACGCACCGCCCAGGCCCGGGCCTCGGCCAGTGCGGACACGATACCGGCGTCGGAGAGGTCGCTGGTGGCGGCGTAGCCCATCCCGCCGCGGTCCCAGATCGTGATCATCACGCCTGCCTCGAACCCGTTGCCGGGCGGTTCGACCACCCCGGCGCGCACGGCGAGGCCCTCCGACCGCTCGATCTGCAGACGGAACGCCGCATAGGCGACGTCGCCGGGGAGATGACGGGCCAGCCGCTGCTCGTAGACGTCGAGCAGCGAGGGATCCTCGGTCAGGGACTGCGTCATCGGCGGCCTCTCGGCGTTCGGGGGTTCCGGTGGGTTCGACCGGTTCGGCGTTCGGCGGGCAAGGCGGTCACCGTAGCGACCGGAACAGACGCTCTCCCGGCACCGTGCCGCGGGTGGGGGCCATCACCCCTCGGGCAGCGCACCGGTCTCCAACAGCTGCACGAAGGCGGCCTCGTCGATCACCGGGATGCCCAGCTCGGCGGCCTTGGTGATCTTCGAGGCGCCCGGTTCGGCCCCGACCACCACCGCAGTCGTCTTCTTGGACACCGAGCCGGGCGACTTGCCGCCGCGGGCCAGGATCGCCGCCTCGGCCTGTTCGCGGGTGTACCCGTCGAGCGTGCCGGTGACCACGATCGAGCGACCGGCGAGCACCGGCCGCTCGCTCGACGCCACCGGCGCCTGCGGATCGACCCCTGCGGCGCGCAGCCGCGCCACCAGGTCGGCGGTCGACGGTCGGGCGAACCAGGTATGGATGGCCTCGGCGATGACCGGGCCCACCCCCTCGAGGGTGGCCAGCTCCTCTGCCCGGGCCGTGGCGATGGCCTCGAGCGACCCGAAGGCCCGGGCCACCACCGCCGCTGCCGCCGGGCCGAGATGGCGTACCCCGAAGGCCACCAGCAGGTTGGCCAGCGGACGCGCCTTGGAGTCCTCGATGGCCCGCAGCAGGTTGTTGACCGAGATCTCGCCCCAACCGTCGAACCCGAGCAGCGACTCGGCTGCCAACGTGTAGAGATCGGCGGGGTCACGCACCAGGCCGGCCTCGGTGAGCAGACGAACGGTGCGCTCGCCGAGTCCCTCGATGTCCATCGCCCCGCGCGAGGCGAAGTGGATGAGCCGCTGGTCACGTTGGAACGGGCACTCGGCCTCGACGCAGAAGGTGTCGCTCTCGCCCTCCGCTCGCACCAGGGGGGTGGCCAGCGGACAGGAACAGACCCGCGGGAACTGCCAGGGCTCGCTGCCCGGCGGCCGCAACGACGGCACTGCGCCGACGACCTCGGGGATGACGTCGCCGGCGCGTCGCACGATCACCGTGTCACCGGGCCGGACGTCCTTGGCGGCCACCTGGTCCTCGTTGTGCAGCGTCGCGGTCTCCACCGTGACCCCGCCGACGAAGACCGGTTCGAGCCGGGCGAAGGGGGTGGCCCGACCGGTACGGCCGATGGACACCTCGATGTCGCGCAGCAGCGTGGTGCGTTCCTCGGGCGGGAACTTGAAGGCGATGGCCCAGCGCGGCGCCCGCGCCGTGCTGCCCAACTCCTCACGCAGGGCCAGGTCGTCGATTTTCACCACGACCCCGTCGATGTCGTAGTCGAGATCGTGACGATGCTCGGCCCAGTGGCGGCAATGGGCCAGCACCTCCTCGAGCGAGCCCAGCACCCGGATCTCGGGGTTCACCGGGAACCCCAACGACTCGAGATAGCGCAGCGACTGCTCGTGGCTGTCGAAGGTCGGGCCGCCCTCGATCGCCGCCAGCTGATAGCTCCAGAACCGCAGCTGCCGGCCGGCGGTGACCGCCGGGTCCTTCTGGCGCAGCGAACCGGCGGCGGTGTTGCGGGGGTTGACGTAGGGCTTCTGGCCGGCGGCCAGCAGCGCCGCGTTGGTGGCCTCGAAGGCGCTGATCGGCAGGTACACCTCACCACGGACCTCGAGCAGTGCCGGCGCGTTCGGGCCGAGGTCGGTGGGGATGTCCCCGAGGGTGCGCACGTTGTCGGTGATGTTCTCGCCGACCCGGCCGTCGCCCCGGGTGGCGCCCTGCACCAGCCGGCCGTTCTCGTAGGTCAGAGCGGTGGCCACCCCGTCGATCTTCAGCTCGCAGCAGAACCGCTCGGCCAGCGGAAGCGGCCCCTCGGGGGGCTCGGCGAGGGCAGTACCCTCCTCGCTGCGGACGGCCTCGGTTCCCTCGGCGACCGCGGCGGCGTTGCGGACACGCAGCACCGAGCGGGCCAGGCGCTCGCCCCACGCCGACAGCTCGTCGTGGTCCATGGCGTTGTCGAGCGACATCATGGCGAAGCGGTGCACGACCGGCGCGAACGCTGCCGAGGGGGCGCCGCCGACCGTCCGGGTCGGCGAATCATCGGGGACCGGTACGAGGTCGGCGTGGGTGGCCTCGAGCACGGCGAGCTCGCGCACCAGCCGGTCGTAGTCGGCGTCGGGCAGCTCGGGCGCATCGAGCTCGTGGTAGAGCCGGCCGTGGTGGGCGATCAGCTCCCGCAGCTCGTGCATGCGCTCGACCGGGTCACCGGCCATCGTCGACGGATCGGGAGACGCCACACTGCGAATCTAACGACTGGCGGGCCGCCGGCGTGACGCCGATCAGGCCCCGACGCTGAGCCGCAGCCCGGTGGCCTGGTCGTACAGCCGCCGGGCCAGGTCGTCGACCAACTCCAGCATCTCCTCGGCCTGTTCGACCGAATGGCGACCGAGACCGCCCGACGGGGTCACCAGCGCCTGCAGGCGGAGGCGGCTCACCTCGCAGCCACCCTGCACCAGCTCGCACCACACCCCCGACAGCTGCCGCCACAACAGCCCGGCGGTGGAACCGACGGGGCCTTCGGTCGGCACCGCACCCCAGGCCAGCCAGCCGCCGTTCTCGAGGAACTCGGCGATCGACGCCGACGCAGCCACCAGCGAGGGGTGGGTCTGCACCGGCACCGCCAGCACAGCCGGGCCGGTCTGCAACACCAATGGCCAGTCCACGGTGGTGGTCATGCCGCCACGCGGGCTGCAGCGCAGCCCGGTGATGGCGCCGTGTTCGAGCGTGGCGAGCACCGAGGACACCAGGTCGAGCGCGTCGTCGGCGTCGATGGGGAAGTTCGGCTCGAGACAGGCCAGCAGGCTGGGCTCGTCGAGAAAGACCAGCGGGGCCACACCGGGGGCGCGTTGGGCGACGAGGCGCAGCAAGGCCCGGGCCCGGGACTGCACCACCGTGGCGCTGAGCGCGAACGCCGCCCGTGGTTCGATCCCGGCGGAGCTGAGAGCGACGCCCAGCGTGACCGGTCCGGTCAGCTGGAACTTGGCCGGACCGCTGTGGTCGGCGAGCGCGTCGAGGAAGGCGTGCAGGGTGACGAACGGCGCGCCGGAGAAGGACGGGTCGCGGTAGGGAGCATCGATGTCGAGGTGGGCGTGGTCGATGGTGATCGAACCGTCCGGCTGGACCGACACCCCGTCGATACCCCATGCCGCCTGGGGCAGACGCCGTTCGAGCAGGGACCGGTTGGGCAGTTGCGGCAGCGCCGGCAGGCGAGGATGGACCCGCAGCACGAAGTCGACCGCGGCCCGCGGATCGGCATGCGGCAGCGTGCCGATCGACGTGGTGAGCCCCACCGCCAAGTCAGCCACCGTCGGTGCCCGCATCATCCCCCCCTCGTGTTCGAGGCCCAAGTTAGGCCGCTGCCCCCGGCGGGGGAAAGCTGCGGACTGGCCGTCGGCAACGGTTGTCGGCAACGCTGACAGGATCGTGTCTCCTCCCCCGAACCCGTCCCGAACCCCGCCCGAGGGAACCGACGGCCCGTCGCCCGACGCAGGGCGCGAGCCCGGACCGTGGCCATTGCGCGTGGCCTGGCTGGCCCTGCCGCTCACGGTCGGCGCTGCGCTCGGCGAGGCCTTCGCCGGCTGTTCCGGACCCGTACGCTGGACCGCTGCCGGCCTGGCCTGGACGGTGTGGTTCCTGGGCCTGGTCGCCACCTACGTGGCCCACCCGATCGGCCTGACGACGCTGCGCCTTGCCGGGCCCGCCGCGCTGGTGGCCGGGGTCGCCGCCACCGTGGCCGGCCGGCCCGATCCCTGGGTCGCCCTGAGCGCGGTCGTGGTGGCGGTCGCCGCCGCGACGCTGGCGCTCCATCCTGCGACCGCCGACCGTTGCGTCGACGGGGCCTCCTACGGCCCCGAGCAGCGCGTGGCCCTCGCAGTGCCGTTGCCGTTGCTGTTGGGGCCGTTACCGCTGGCCTGGGCGGTGACTGCGGCGGGGGTCGTCACCGGCCCGCTGCTGCTGGCGGCCGGGGTCTGGCCGGCCGGGGCGATCGCCACGGTCGTGGGCGTCGGCGCCGCGGCAGCGGCGATCCGCTCGGTGCACGGCCTGTCGAATCGCTTCATCGTGCTGGTACCGGCCGGGTTCGTGCTGCACGACCGGGCTGCGCTGCTCGACCCGGTGCTGTTCACCCGCGACGCCGTGGACGCCCTCGGCCCGGCGTTGGCCGGCACCACGGCGTACGACCTGACCCTGGGGGCGACCGGCCTGGTGATCGAGGCGCATCTCACCGTGCCGCTGAACCTGCCGATCCGCACCGGCCGCAACGACTCGACCATGACGCTCTGCGAGGCCGTGCTGTTCAGCCCCTTGCGTCCGGGCCGGTTCCTGGCCATCGCCGCCTCGCACCGCCTCCCGGTGGGCTGACGGCCGGGGAGAGCCGGTCCGTCCGGGCTCACGCCCTCAGTGCTGCGGCTACAGCACCGCCGATCACCTCGTCGGGGGCCGCCGGGTCGAAGAAGACCACCGACTGGCCGGGGGCGACCCGCTTGGTGGGTCGGTCCCACCGCAGAACCATACCGTCGAGCATGGCGGGTTGCGGCTCGCCATGGGCGGAGCACTGGGCCAGCACCGCACCCCGCCAGGTCCGCTCCGAGGGGGCGAACCGCTGCAGGGCCACGGTGTCGGTCAGCAGGTCGGCCTGCTCACCCACCGTCACCACGGCGGCCCGGTGGTCGATGTCCACGACGTAACGCGGCGCCGCTCCCCCACCCAGGCCGAGCCCCTTGCGCTGGCCGATGGTGACCAGCTCGATGGCCGGAACCCGGCCCACCTCGACGCCCGTTGCGTCGAGGACCCGGGCCGGGCGCAACCCGATGCGGTCGCCAAGGAACGTCTCGCGGGCCCGGCTGCGTTCACCGGCGATGAAACAGACGTCCTGGCTGTCGGGCTTCACCGCGGTACGCAGGCCCAGCTCGGCGGCCAGCCGGCGGACCTCGCCCTTGTCGAGATCGCCCACCGGGAACATCGTCGAGGCCAGCACCTGCTCGCCGATCATGTACAGCACGTAGGACTGGTCCTTGGCCCGATCGGCGCCCCGGCGCAGCCGCCGGCTGCCGTCGGCCCGGGTGACGATGCGGGCATGGTGCCCGGTCGCCACCGCGTCGAAGCCCAACGCCAGCGCCCGCTGGTGCAGGGCGTCGAACTTGATGGCCCGGTTGCACTCGATGCACGGGTTCGGGGTCAGCCCGGCCTCGTGGGCGCGCAGGTACGGGCTCACCACGGCGGCGTCGAACTCCTCGCTGTAGTTGAACACGTGGTGGTCGATTCCGAGCTGGTCGGCGACCCGCCGGGCATCGTCGACATCGGCCACCGAGCAGCAGCCCCGGTCGCTCTCGCCGCCCCACAGCTTCAGGGTCACGCCGACGACCTCGTGACCGGCCTGTCGGCACAACGCAGCCGTCACCGAGGAGTCGACCCCACCGGACATGGCCACCATCACCCGCATCGGTCCTGCCTCCCCTGCCTCAGCCCGCCACGAATGCCGGTCGGGTCGCACGACCCGGCCGCGCGGCCCGCAGGCGGCACACCGCCTCCGCCACGATCGTGACCGCCCGCTCGGCGTCCTCGTCGGTGCTCGACCAGCCGAACGTGAAACGGACGGCTCCCGCGCCCCGCTCGCGTTCGATACCCATGGCCTCGAGCACGTGGGAGAGGCTGATCGCCCCGCTGGCGCACGACGAGGCAGCCGAGGCGCACAGGCCCGCCCGGTCGAGCAGGAACAACAGTTCCTCGCTGACCACACCGTCGATACAGACGTGGGCGTTGCCGGCCACCTTGAGCCGCCGGTCGGCCACGGTCTCCTCGACCCCGTCGAGCAGCGCGCGCAGACCGTCGACGAAACGATCGCGCAGGGCGGCGACCCGTTCGACGGTGGCGTCGCGTTCGGCCTCGGTGGCCGCTGCAGCCGCGGCCATCGCCACGATCGCCGCCACGTTCTGCGTCCCGCTGCGCCGGTCGCGTTCCTGACCGCCGCCGAGCAACCGGGCCCGCAAGGGCACACCGGGCCGGACCATGAGCAGCCCGACGCCCTGGCACCCGCCGAACTTGTGGGCGCTGAGGGTCAGCAGATCAACCCCGGCCGCGGCCTGCCGCAGGTCGAGCCAGGGGAACGCTGCGACGGCATCGGTATGGAGCCGTGCACGGCCGTCGGTGTGCGCCGCGACCGCCGCGGTGAGCGCAGCGAGGTCGTTGACGGTGCCGACCTCGTTGTTGGCGGCCATCACCGAGACCAGGCCGGTGTCGGCGGGCAGGTGCTCGGCGAGGCGGTCGGGATCGACCCGGCCGCAGGCGTCGACCGGGATGACGACGCCCCCGAGGGCATGGACCGGTTCGAGCACGGCGTGGTGTTCGACTGCGCTGCACGCCACGACGGGCGCACGCCCCGTACGGGCCGCCATCGCCTCGGCCACCCCGAACACGGCCAGGTTGTCGGCCTCGGTCCCGCCGCCGGTGAACACCAGGTCGCCCGGGCCGCAGCCGAGGGCATCAGCGAGCACGTCACGGGCGTCGTCGAGGGCGCGTCGGGCGGACCGGGCAAGGTGGTGGGTGCCTGACGGGTTGCCGCGGAGCTCGGCCAGCCAGCCCTGCAGTGCGGCCAGTGCCTCCGCTCGCACGGGGCCCGTCGCAGCATGGTCGAGGTAGACGGTCGAGCCCGGCGTCACAAGGTACGACGCTACCGTGCGCTGCACGGCGGCAGGGGCGGTCGACACCCCGCCCGCCCCGGGGCCCCCGGTACGGTGTCGCACACGACACACCGGTCCGGCAGCCCCACCGCAGGTCACACACCGGCGACAGCGCCGTGCACAACGGCCCGAGCAGAGCGAGGAGGCGCAGCCCGGCGAACTCGCCGACCACCCCGCCCGACAGCAACCCCCATCGGGGTGATGTCACGAGTAGTACACTGACGACCGCTCCTAGTGCTGGCCGGGACGGGCGACGCCCGCCGGTCGACCTACCGGGGGCATGCGGCCACCAGGCGGAACAGCGGACACGAACCAGCAGCGCGCACGGCACCCCGGTGCTCGTGCTGCAGCGCATCCAGGGACAGGTACCACCATGACGAACCACGACCTCACCGACCTCGGGGAGCGCGCCACCGCCGCCGAGTCGGCGGCCGTCCGGCGCCGCCGGACCCCGCTGGTGACCCGGGAACAGGTCATCGACGTGGCCTACGGCCTGGTGGTCTCCGACGGACCCGACGGCCTGTCGATGCGCAAGCTCGCGGCCGCCCTGCACGTGTCGCTGCCCACCGTCTACACCGCCATCCAGAGCCGCGAGTTCCTGGTGAGCAAGCTCCAGAACCGCCTCTTCGAGGACATCGCCGCCAAGCTCTACGCCGAGGACGTCGCACGCCTCGGACCCGGCGAGCACCGCGAGTCCGGCGAGCAACGGCTGGCCACGCTCACCGGCGCCTTCCTCGACTGGGCGCAGGCCAACCCGCCGCTGGCGGAGTTCCTGCTGTCGGAGCAGTTCTCGGCCGAGGTCGCCGAGCGGCTCACCCGGCCCGACCGCACCACACCCGAGGCCGTCTCCTACCTCGTCGGACAGGTTCGCGAGCTGGCGGCCCAGGGGACCCTGCCCGGCCTCGACCCGGTGGTCGGCATCCTCTTCGCCGTGACCCAGATCCGCGCCGTGCTGTCGCTGATGCGCGAGCCGACGATGGCAGACGTGCCGCAGGAGCGTTGGCACGTCCTGGCCACGGACACCTTGGCCCGGGGCCTGCGAGCCCTCGCCGGCTGACCCACCGGCCGGACCAGCCCGGCCGGACCTGCCCGGCCGGTTGGCGTGGCCGGTTGGCGCGCCCGGTTAGCGTGGCCGGCATGGACGGGTTCGGCCCCAGCAGCTACGGCGATGCCTTCGCCGACGTGTACGACCGGTGGTACGGCGACCTGCCCGGCCTCGCCGAGACCCTCGACGCCACCGCCCGGCTGGCGGCAGGCGGTCCCGTTCTCGAGCTGGCGTGCGGTACCGGCAGGTTGTGCCTGCCGCTGGCCGAGCGGACCGGTCCGGTGCACGGGCTCGACAGCAGCCAGGCCATGCTCGACCAGCTCCACGCCAAGGCGGCGACCGGTCGACACGGCACCGTGGTGACCCACCTCGCCGACATGGCCGACTTCACCCTCGCCGACGCACCGCCGTTCGCCCTGGTCTTCGTGGCGTTCAACAGCCTGTTCAACCTGGCCTCCGCCGAGGCGCAGGCCGGTTGCTTCCGGGCCGTGGCCCGCCATCTCGCACCGGGCGGCCGTTTCGCCCTCGAGTGCGTGGTGCCCGGCGATCCACCACCGGGGCGGCACGACGCCATCGAGCTGCACACCCTCGCCGCGGACCGGGTCGTGCTCCGGGTCTCGCGCCAGGACCCCGCCGACCAGACCCTCGCCGGCCAGCACGTTGAGCTCACCGAGGCCGGCATCCGGCTGCGGCCGTGGTTCCTGCGCTACAGCACGGTCGAGCAGCTCGACGCCATGGCCACCGCAGCCGGCCTGCAGCTCGAGTCCCGCTGGACCGACTGGTCCGGCGGCGCGTTCGACGCCGACGCCGCCGGTCACGTCTCGGTGTACCGGCGTCCCGATGGTCCCGCCGGCCCGGCTGCCATTCGCTAGCGTGCCGGCCATGATCGAGCGACGGTCGCGTTGACGGAGCTGCGCTTCAACCCCCTCGCCGGCCGCTGGGTGACGGTGGCGGGCGAGCGGATGTCCCGCCCGTCGGACTTCGTGCCCCGCCGCCTGCCGGTCGAGGCCGAGCCCAACCGCCCCTGCCCGTTCTGTCCCGGCCACGAGGAGGACACCCCTCCGGCGCTGGAGAGCTACGGACCCAAGGGCGGCTGGCAGGTCCGGGTGGTACCCAACCTGTACCCGGCCTTCGCCGGGGCCGGGTCGCTGGTACCGACCGACCACGGCCCGTTGCACCGCAGCGCACCGGCGCGCGGCATCCACGAGGTGCTGGTGCTCAGCCCCCATCACCGGCTCAGCTGGGCGGACCTCTCCGACGCCCAGGCCGGCCTGGTCATGGCGGCGATCCGGGACCGGATCGAGGACCATGCCGGCCAGCCCGGCCTCGAGTACACCCAGGTCATCCTCAACCACGGACGCGAGGCCGGCGCCTCCATCGAGCACCCGCACGGTCAGCTGTTGGGCATCCCCTTCGTGCCGGGCGAACTCGACGACGAGCTCGGCCACTGCGCCGGCTTCGCCGCGGGCAACGGCGGCGAGGGGCTGCTGCAGGCCATCGTGCGCGAGGAGCAGGAGCGCGGCGAGCGCATCGTCATCGACGACGGTCGCATCGTGGCCCTCTGCCCGTACTGGAGCGGTTCCCCCTACGAGCTGCTGATCGTGCCGAAGCGCCCCGTCGCCCACCTCGACCGGGCCGCCCCGGCCGACCTCGCCGCCTGCGGGCGGGTGCTGCGCGACGTGCTCAGCCGCCTGCGTGCGCTGCTCGGCGACATCGCCTACAACCTGGTGTTCCACACCGCGCCGCACCGTGCCGACCCGGAGTTCTGCTGGCACGTGCACGTGCTGCCCAAGACCACCACCGCAGCCGGTTTCGAGCAGGGCACCGGGGTGCGGATCAACGTCGTCCCGCCCGAGCGGGCGGCCCAGCAGCTGCTCGACATCGCCGACTGAACCGGTAGCGTGCCGCGATGCACGTCGCCGCCCGCACCCAGCACCTGCGCGAGTCCGTCATCCGCGAGATGACCCGGCTGGCCCTGAGCTGCGGCGCGGTCAACCTGTCCCAGGGCTTCCCCGACTTCGACCCGCCCGAGGCGGTGCTCGAGGCGGCGACCGCGGCGTTGCGGGGTGGCCAGAACCAGTACTCGGTGTCGTGGGGGCTACCGGTGTTGCGCCAACGGCTCGCCGAGCGGTACCGCACGATGCTGGGCTGGGACGTCGATCCCGACCGTCACGTGGCGGTCACCTGCGGGGTCACCGAAGCGGTGGCCTGCGCGTTCTTCGCGATCTTGGACCGCGGTGACGAGGTGCTGGTGCTCGAGCCCGCCCACGAGACCTACGGGCCGGCGGCGCTGCTCGCCGACGCGTCGATCGTGCCGGTCGTCCTCGAGGCGCCGGAGTTCCGCCTCGACCCCGACCGGCTGGCCGCGGCGGTGACCCCCCGCACCCGCGCCATCCTGGTCAACACCCCGCACAACCCCAGCGGCCGGGTCTTCGACGCCGCCGAACTGGCGGCGCTGGCCGAGGTGGCGGTACGCCACGACCTGGTGGTGGTCACCGACGAGATCTACGACGAGATCCTCTACGACGGGCTGGTACACGTCGCGCCGGGTTCGCTCGAGGCATTGCGCGAGCGCACCATCACCATCGGCGGGCTGGGCAAGACCTTCGCCATGACCGGCTGGCGGCTCGGCTACGCCATCGCCCCGAGCTCGTTGGCGGTCGCCGTGCGCGGTGCGCACGACTTCCTCACCGTGTGCGCCGCGACCCCGCTGCAGGCCGCCGGTGCCGCTGCGCTGCAACTCGGCACGGACTACTTCGACCGCATGCGCGCCGACTACCACGACCGGCGGGCCCTGTTCTGCACCGCCCTCGACGACGTCGGGCTGCGCGCCGGCCGGCCGCAGGGGGCGTACTACGCCATGGCCGACTTCACCGGGTTGCGGCCCGACCTCGACGACCTTGCGTTCACCCACTGGCTGATGCAGGAGGCCGGGGTGGCCTCGGTGCCCGGCCGGGTGTTCTACAGCGACCCCGCACAAGGCCGGTCCCTGGTGCGCTTCGCCTTCGCCAAGCGTCTCGAGACCCTGCAGGACGCCGCCGACCGCCTGCGTGCGACCCTGGGCTGAACTGCGCCCGACCCGCCTCGGGCCCGACCCGTCCCGGCTCAGGCCCGCGGGTCGAGCGCGTGGACCCGGAGGCGGTCGGCGACCTCGGCGTTGGCGTACCCGGCCCACGCCACCGGATGGTCCACCGACAACGGCACGTCGAGCGGCCCGGCCGGCAGGGCCTCGACCACGGCGCCGGCGGCCCGCGCCACCCACAACCCCGCCAGGTCGTAGGGATGGGCGGCCATGGTTCCCGGCGCCAGGATCGGGCGGGGATCGAACACCGCGGCGTCGGCCCCCGAGGCCAACCCCATCAGCTGTCCGGCACTGCAGGGCACCAGGTCGTCGAAGGTGACCAGCCCGGCGAGGTGCCGGTCCGCCCAGCGGCCGATGATCTCACCGTGGCCGGGGGCGAAGCGCACCACGGTCACGAAGCTGTGATCCAGAACTGCCGAGCGGCGGGGCCGCAACGTCGTCGGACGCACCTCGCCGCTGCGCAGGTCCTCGTCGGTGACGGTGAGGTTGCCGTGCCGGTCGGCCCACGCCGTCAGTGCCCAACCCGCGCGGGTGGTCGGCACCTCGACCACCACCGACAGCTCCAGCTGTTCGAGGGTGGTGGCCTCTCGGCCGGCGCCGACCAGCACCCATGCCGAGCGCTTGTCCGCCAGCAGCGGCCGGGTGCCGTCGAGCGGGTCACACAGGAATCGCCACGGTCCCGACCCGTCGCCGACGGGTAGCGGCGCGTCGAACCCTTCCATCACCCAACTTCCGGACCAACGTCGGCCGAGCTCGCCGGACTCGCCGAGGGCCTCCACGATGACGGCGTCGGCGATGGTGTCGACCCCGAAGATGTGGTCGCCGCCCTCGGCCCGCACCACCTCGGCCAACCCGGCGGGACCCGACCGGTCCGAGCCGTCACCGGCGGAGGCAACCAGCTGAGACCGGACGGCATCGCGCACCCGACGACCGAGGCGCACCAGGTCCTCGGCCAGCGCTGCCGGCTGCCCGTCGTGCGGGGCGGGCCCGCTCATCGCGGGCCGCTCACCCGGTCAGGCCGAGTGGTGCGGCCGAGGCCGCAGCAATCGCCCCGAGCACGACCACCACCGTGAAACCGATGGTGACCGCCCACCCGACCGCAGGCGCCGGCTCGCGCCGGGAACGGGGTGGGCCGAACCAGGCCACCCCGAGGATGACCCCGCCGATCAGGCCGCCGATGTGCCCGCCGATGGAGATGCCCGGCACCAGGAACGTGAAGGCCAGGTTGATGACCAGCACCATGCCCAACCGGGTCTGCGCCAGAGGGATGGAGCGGCTCAGCTGCAGCGCCAGCAACACCCCGAACAGGCCGAACACCGCGCCGGACGCCCCGACGGTACGGGCCCCGGGGTCGACCAGCATGACCCCGAAGGACCCGCTGAGCAGGCAGGCGAGATACACCGCCGCGAACCGCTTCGGCCCGAGCGCCTGCTCGAGGGCACCGCCGATACTCCACAGGGCGAACATGTTGAACGCCAGGTGCATGGGTGTGGCGTGCAGGAACCCGCCGGTCAGCAACCGCCACCACTCGCCCTCGCCGACACCGAGACGGACCACGCCCGGCAGCACGATACGACCGATCAGCTCGCCGTCGAGACCCAACCGGGGCCACACCATGACCAGCAGGTAGGCGGCGACGTTGAGCGAGACCAGCGTGATGGTGACCACCGGGCGGTTCAGCACGGCCCCGCTGGCCCAGCGTTGGGCCGGGTTGATGACCTGTTGCGTGGAGCGGCCGGCGCAGTTGGGGCACTGGAAGCCCACCGACGCCTGGATCATGCAGTCGGGGCAGATCGGCCGGTCGCAACGCTGACAGGTCACACCGGCGGACCGATCGGCATGGCGGTAGCAGCGGAGTTCGGGAATGGTCATCGCGCCCGCGACGCTAGCCAGCCGCCGGGGGTATGCCCAGGAAGCACACGCCGAGCGGCGGCAGGGTGACAACGGCCGAGACGGGCCGGCCCTGCCACGGCACCGGTTCGACGACGAGGTCGGGGTTCACGACGCCGCTGCCCCCGAAGCGGGCCTCGTCGGTGGACAGCAACTCGGCCCACGGTCCCTCGCCGGCCAGCCCGACGCGGTAGCCCTCCCGGGGGACCGGCGTGAGGTTGGCCAGACACACCACCGTGTCGTCCTCGCCGAGCCGTTCGAAGGCCAGTACCGAGGATGCCCGGTCGGTCGCATCGAGCCAGCGGAACCCTTCGGGCACGAAGTCGCGCTGCCACAGTGCCCCACGCTCGGCCTGCAACCCGTTGAGCGCCGCCACCAGCCGCGACACCCCGGCGTGGCGTTCGTCATCGAGCAGGTGCCAGTCGAGGCTGCGGGCCTCGGCCCACTCCTGTTCCTGGGCGAACTCGCCGCCCATGAACAACAGCTGCTTGCCGGGGTGCGCCCACATCCAGCCGTAGAGCGCCCGCAGGTTGGCGAAGCGTTGCCAGTCGTCGCCCGGCATCCTGGCCAGCAACGAACCCTTGCCGTGGACCACCTCGTCGTGGCTGAGCGGCGACACGAAGTTCTCGTGCCACACGTAGATGAAGCCGAACGTCAGCTTGTCGTGCTCGTAGCCGCGGTACACCGGATCGTTGGAGAAGTACTCCAGGGTGTCGTGCATCCAGCCCAGGTTCCACTTGTGGGTGAACCCGAGGCCGCCGAGCTCGACGGGACGGGACACGCCGGCCCAGGCGGTCGATTCCTCGGCAATGGTGAGCACCCCCGGATGGCACTCGTGCACCACCCGGTTCAGCTCCCGCAGGAACTCGATGGCCTCGAGGTTCTCCCGTCCACCGTGGCGGTTCGGCACCCACTCCCCCGGACGACGGGAGTAGTCGAGGTAGAGCATCGATGCCACCGCATCCACCCGTAACCCGTCGAGGTGGTACTCCTCGAGCCAGTACAGGGCGTTGGCGACCAGGAAGTTGCGCACCTCGTTGCGGCCGAAGTTGAACACCAGGGTGCCCCAGTCGGGGTGGGCGCCCTGGCGGGGATCGTCGTGTTCGTACAGCGCGGTGCCGTCGAGGCGGGCGAGGGCGAACTCGTCGCGCGGGAAATGCGCCGGCACCCAGTCGACGAGCACCCCGATGCCGCGCCGGTGCAGGGCATCGACGAGGTACTTGAAATCCTCGGGTGGCCCGAAACGGGCGGTGGGCGCGTAGTAGCCGGTCACCTGGTAGCCCCAGGACCCGCCGAAAGGATGTTCGGCCACCGGCAGGAACTCGACATGGGTGAAGCCGCAGCCGGCGACGTAGTCGACCAGCTCGTCGGCCAGCTCGCGGTAGGTGAGGCTGCGGTTGGCCTCGAGCGGGTTGCGCCGCCATGAGCCGAGATGCACCTCGTAGACCGACAGGCGACCGTCGAAGGGCTGCGCGGCCCGCCCGGCCATCCACTCGTCGTCGCCCCACGCGTACCGGTCCGGCGCGGCGACCACCGACGCGGTCGCCGGGGCGATCTCACTGCGACGGGCCAGCGGATCGGCCCGTAACAGCAGCCGACCATCGGCGCCGAGGACCTCGAACTTGTAGTGGGCGCCGGGTTCCACCAGCGGCACGAACAGCTCCCACACGCCGCCGAGGTTGCGCATCGGGTGGACCCGCCCGTCCCACCCGTTCCAGTCGCCGACCACCCGCACCGCCTGCGCGTTGGGAGCCCACAGCCCGAAGGCCACGCCCGGCACACCCTCGTGGGTGACCGGCCGCGCCCCGAGGGCCTCCCACAGCCGGCGGTGGGTGCCCTCGCCGATGAGGTGACGATCGAGCTCGCCGATGGTGGGCGGGAACCGGTACGGGTCGCCCACGTTCTGGCGTCCCCCGTCGCGGAAGCGCCATTCGATGCGATATCCCGATGCCGGCACGGCGTCGACGACGAGCTCGAACAGCCCACCCGGATGGGTCGGGATCATGCGGGTCACCGTGCCTCCGGCCACCACCGAGGCGCGCTCGGCGAGGGGGTGGCGGGCGCGGATCACCCAGCGGGAGCCGTGCGGATGGACCCCGAGCACCCGGTGCGGGTCGTCGTGGCGGCCGGCCAGGATCGCCTCGACCTCGTCGGGGTGGGCGGTTGATGCTGCAAGGGCCACGCGCGGCCACGCTATCGAGCACCGGCGTCGCGTCCCCGGCGAGTGACCAGGTTCACCCGGCGGTCCGCCGCAGACGTCAGCGCAGCAAGCGACGCACCGCAGCCAGGGGGATGGCTTCCCAGTCCGGACGGTTCGCCCGCTCGTAGCCGAGCTCGTAGACCGCCTTGTCGAGCTCGAACGCCGCGAGCAGCGGCGTCGGGTCGGCGGGGAGCAGCCGGCGGACCTCGTCGACCGAGCGATATCCGTCGAGGAACCGCCGGCGTGCCCCGGCCTCCCACGACGGGGGACGGTCGCCGACCGCGGCGGCGTACGAGAAGGACCGCAGCATCCCGGCCACGTCCCGCAACGGGGAGGATGGTGCGACCCGTTCCGCCCGGGGCCGGGCCGGTTCGCCCTCGAAGTCGAGCACGGTCCACCGACCGGCGTCGTGGAGCACCTGGCCGAGGTGGTAATCGCCATGGATGCGCATGGACCGGCCGGCATCGGCGAGCGAGGCAACCGGGGCGAAGCGGGAGGTGGCGTCGAGGCCGTCGGGCAGCGGCACGCGGGCCAGCCCCGCGGTCATCGCCGCGGACCACTGCTGCGGCTCGCCGGGGCCGTCGCCGAACACCTCGGCCAGCGCCACGTGCAGGCGGGCGGTGACCTCGCCGAGGCCGAACAGCTCGTCGGGCACGTCGGCCCGGCCGAGCACGAGGTCCCAGCCGCTGGTGGCGGTGGGAAGGAAGCGTCTCGCCACCGCCAGGTCACGGCCGGCGCGGGCGAAGTGGGCCACCGGCTCGGCCACCGAACGGAACCCGTGCTCCCAGAGCGCCCGCACCATCTCGGCATCGGGATTGCGCTCACCCGCCGGTCCGACCCGACGGAAGAGCTTGACGATCGTGGCGTCGTCCACCACCACCGAGGTGTTGGACTGCTCCCCCGCCAGGGGGCGGACCCGTCCCACCGCCAGTCCGGGGAACATCCAGCGCAGCAGCTCGGGCCGGCTGCTGGCGTCCTCGCCGGTGGCCTCGTCGAGGACGAGCTGGTAGGTCGCCACCTCGCCGTCGGTGAAGGTCACCTCGAGCAGGCTCCACTGCAGCGCGGCACCGTCGGGGATCGCTGACCGGTCGATGATGCGGGCGCCGGCGACCTCGCGGTCGTGGGCGCCGTACCAGCGCTGCCCGACGAGGCCCGCCAGCGGGTCGGCGTTCACGAAACGGGCAGGTGGTCGACGAGCGAGAACCAGAAGAACCCGTAGGGCGGCAACGTCACGAAGTAGGGCGAGGTACCGATCGCAGGGAACGGCACCTTGCCCAGCATCTCGACGGGGATCTTGCCCGCCAACGCCGACAGGTCGAGCTGGCAGGGCTGGGCCAGCTTCGACAGGTTGTTGATGCACAGCACGATGTCCTCGAAGCCGTCGGCGTCGAGGTCGGCGCCCGGCTCGCCGGACCGGGCAGGCTCGTCGGCACCGCGCCGCAGGTACGCGAACACGGCCGGGTTCGCCACGTCGAGCACCTCGAAATGCCCGACCCCGAACACCGGGACCTCCCGGCGGACCTCGAGCAGGTGCCGGACCCAGTGCAGGAACGACGACGGGTCCCGCATCTGCGACTCGACGTTGACCCGCTGGTAGCCGTACACCGGGTCCATCAGGGCCGGCAGGTAGAGCTGGGCGAAATCGGCGGCGGAGAACCCGCCGTTGCGGTCCGGGGTCCACTGCATGGGCGTACGCACACCGTCTCGGTCGCCGAGGTAGATGTTGTCACCCATCCCGATCTCGTCGCCGTAGTAGAGCACCGGCGAACCGGGCAACGACAGCAGCATGGCGTGGAACAGCTCGGCGAGCCTGCGGTCGTTGTCGAGCAACGGGAACAGCCGCCGCGAGATGCCGACGTTGCGCTTCATCCGCGGGTCCTTGGCGTACTCCGCATACATGTAGTCGCGTTCCTCGTCGGTGACCATCTCGAGGGTCAACTCGTCGTGGTTGCGCAGGAAGATCCCCCACTGGCAGCCATCGGGCACCGGCGGGGTCTGGGCCAGGATCTCGGTGATGGGATAGCGGCTCTCACGGCGCGCCGCCATGAACATGCGCGGCATCAGCGGGAAGTGGAAGCACATGTGGCACTCGTCGCCGTCGCCGAAATAATCCACGACATCGGCCGGCCACTGGTTCGCCTCGGCGAGCAGCACCTTGCCGGGGAACTGCCGGTCGACCTCGGCCCGCAGCCGCCGCAGGTAGGCGTGCGTCTCGGGCAGGTTCTCGCAGTTGGTGCCCTGACGCTCGAACAGGTAGGGCACGGCGTCGAGGCGGAAGCCGTCGAGGCCGATGTCGAGCCAGTACCGGACCACGTCCAGCATGGCGTCGGCGACCGCAGGGTTGTCGTAGTTGAGGTCGGGCTGGTGGTGGAAGAACCGGTGCCAGTAGTACTGGCCGCGCTGCGGGTCGTGGGTCCAGTTCGACGTCTCGGTGTCCACGAAGATGATCCGGGCGTCGCGGTAGGGCTCGTCGGTGTCGTTCCACACGTACCAGTCGTGCTTGGGGTTGGTCCGGTCCCGACGCGACTCGAGGAACCACGGGTGCTGGTCGCTGGTGTGGTTCATCACCATGTCAGCCACCAGCCGGATGCCGCGGCGATGGGCCTCCTCCACCAGCATCACGGCATCACCGAGGTCGCCGTACTGGGGCAGGATCGTGAAGAAGTCGGAGATGTCGTAGCCACCGTCGCGCAGCGGCGACTGGTAGAACGGCAGCAGCCACAGGCAATCGACGCCGAGCCACTCGAGGTAGTCGAGCTTCTCGATGAGGCCACGGATGTCACCGGTACCGTCGCCGTTGCCGTCGTTGAAGCCGCGGACCACCACCTCGTAGAACACGGCACGCTGGAACCAGCGCTGGTCGGAGGGGTCGAAGCGTGAGGATCTGGTCATGGCTCCCGCGTCTGGGGTGAGGGGCTCGGAAACGGGAACGCCGCACCCGGTGCGATGCCCCGCCAAGGTCGGGTCAAGAACGTGGTCCCGACCGTCGATACCTGACCTGTGCGACGACGAGACGCCCTCCGAGCAGGCCTGGCAGTTGGTGCTGCCGGGCTCGTCGTCGCGCTGGCCTCACCGGCGGTCGGTTCGTCGTTCGTGGTCCAGCGTGAGGTTATCGGCACCGGCGCCGCCGGCGGCTGCCTCGAAGCGGCCGGACCCGGCTCGTCGGAACCCGCTGCGCTCTTCAGTGGCGCCGGTACCGTCCCGGCGAACCAGACGGCGATCCGCCACCGGGTCCTGCCCGATGGCCCGTCCGTCGAGATCGCCCGCGCTGCGGCCGGCACCGTGTTCAGCGGCCCGTGCCGTGCTGCGGATCTCGACGGGGACGGCGACGCTGACCTCGTCGTGATCGTGGCGACCGCCGACGGCCCCACCGCGTCGGCCCCGGCGACCGTGATCTGGCTCGAGAACCCGGCGGCATCGTCGTCGACCTGGCCCGGGCACGTCATCGGCGTGCATCCCGACGGCCTGCCCGACGACCTCGTCACCGGCGACCTCGGCGGCGACAGCCGAGTCGACGTCGCCACCCGGTCCGAGAGCACCCTGCAACGATGGACGGCGTCGGCGACCGGTTGGTCCGGCCAACGGATCGGTGTCGAGGACGGTGCCGGGCTGTTCGCCGGCGATGTCGGCGGCGATGGCGACACCGACCTGGTGGCCGGCACGATCCTGCTGGAGAACGTCCCGGAAGGCACCTGGCCGGCGACGGATCTGGGCGGCTCTGCCACCGGCACCGCAGCAGCAGGCGACGTCACCGGGGACGGCCGGCTCGACCTCGTCATCGGCCCCTACGACGGCACCGGACCCATCACGTTGCTGACCGCTGCAGCCACAGGACGACCGTTGGCGTCCACCATCACCTCGTCCGGCTCGGCGGGCCGGGGACTCGCCCTCGCCGACCTCGACGGCGACGGCGACCTCGACCTCGCTGCACCCGGACGGGCCGGTGCAGCGGTCCACCTGTTCACCGCAGGCCGCTGGGATGCGACGACGCTCGGCACCGAAGCGCTCAGCGGCTTCACCCCCGCCGATCTCGACGATGACGGCACCGTGGAGCTCCTCGGCATCACCACGGCGTCGCCCGGCGAGCTGGTCTCCTTCCGGCTCGATGCCGGCGGTACCCCGACCCCGACAACGGCGAGGCCACCGGTCGATGCCGCAGGCGGACCGACCTCCGGGCCGACGACCGTCCCGCCCACCGCCCCGGCCGGCGAGCCCGAGGACGAATCCGACTCCACGTTCGAGCCAGCCGGCACCGCAACGGTCACCACTGCGTCGCCGCTCGCCGTGACGCCGCCCACCGCAGCACCGGCCTCCGTTCCGACGCTCCCGTCAGGGCCGGCAGGTCCGACGCCGGGACGCACGATCGTGACCCGAGCGGGCACCGAGCCGCTCGGCGAGCTCCCGGTATCCGGCACCGCCGACGCGCTGTTCGGGCCGGCGGCCATCGATGCGACCGTCGGGGTGCTGCCCGAAGCAGTGGTGCGGACCACCGAGGTCGATTGGGTACGGGTGGCCCTCGCCGTCGCCGCTCTGTTCATCGTGATCGGGGCCTTCACCGCCGTACGACCCAAGGTCCGTGACGTGACGGTGCTGCAGCGGGCCGACCGACCCGAACGGCTCAGCGACGACGCACGTGCAGCAGGTGCGCCGGCTGATGGGCCGGATCGAGCCTGACCCACGGCCGGGAGCCCTGCCACTGGTAGCAGGCGCCGCTGAGCGCGTCATGCGCCTCGAACGGCTCGTCGTGGCCGATCCCGAGTTCGCCGAGATCGAGCTGCAGGGTCGCGGCCTGGGCCTGCCACGGGTCGAGGTTGACCACCACCAGCACCACGTCGCCGTCCCAACGGCGTGAGTAGGCCAGCACCGCCGGGTTGTCGCTGTCGTGGAAGCGCAGCCCGTCGAGACGCTGCAGGCTGCGATGCGCCCGCCGGAACTCGTTCAACGTGCGCAGCAGCGCCGAGAGGTTCGGCTCGGCGCCGAAGTCGCGCCGTACCAGTTGGTATTTCTCGGAGTGGAGGTACTCGGTGTTGTCGGAGCTCTGCGGGGCGTTCTCGCCGAGCTCGTAACCGGAGTAGATGCCGTAGCTCGGTACCAGCGTCGCGGCGAGCACCGCCCGCAGGGCGAAGGCACTCATCGGCCCGTTGCGCAGGACGCCTTCGAGGATGTCGGGGGTCGTGGGCCAGAAGTTGGGCCGCATCTGGTGCCGTGACGGGGCGGCGGTCAGCTCACCGAGGTAGGTGGCGAGATCCGCACCGCGCTCACGCCAGGTGAAATACGTGTAGCTCTGGCTGAAGCCGACCTCACCGAGGCGCGACATCATCGACGGCGCGGTGAACGCCTCGGCCAGGAACAGCACGTCGGGGTGGTGACGGTGCACCTCGGCGATCACCCAGGCCCAGAACGCCAACGGTTTGGTGTGCGGGTTGTCGACCCGGAAGATGCGCACCCCCGTCCCGATCCAGTGCAGCAGGATGTCGCGGCACGCCCGCCACAGGGCCTGCCGGTCGGTCTCCTCGGCCGGCCAGAAGTTCAACGGGTAGATGTCCTGGTACTTCTTCGGCGGGTTCTCGGCGTAGCGGATCGAGCCGTCGGGCAGCAGGTTGAACCATTCCGGGTGCTCCGCCACCCAGGGATGGTCGGGCGAGCACTGCAAGGCGTAGTCGAGCGCCAGCTCCATGCCGCGCTCCCGGGCGGCGTCGACCAGGGCGACGAGGTCCGCCTCGGTGCCGAGGTCGGGGTGGACCGCGTCGTGGCCGCCCTCCGGCGCGCCGATGGCCCACGGGCTGCCGGGATCGTCGGGGCCGGCGACCAGCGCGTTGCCCGGCCCCTTGCGATGGGTCCGTCCGATCGGGTGGATCGGCGGCAGGTACAGCACGTCGAAGCCCATCGCCGCCACCCGGTCGAGCTCGGCGACGGTGGCCTGCAAGCCGCCGTAGGAGCGGGGGAACAGCTCGTACCAGGCGGAGAACTCCGCTCGTTCGCGGTCGACCCACAGCTCCAGGCGCCTGCTGCGGGTCCGGTCCCACGGGGCACGCACCCCGGCAACCAGCGAGGCCACCTCGTCGTCGAGCGCGGCATCGAGACGGACCTGCACCGAACAGGCGGCGCTGAGCAAGACCTGCACCGTCTGCGCCACGCGCGTCGCCGCGGCGTCGTCGAGTCCGGTGGCGAGCTCGTCGAGCAGCCCCGCACCCACCGCGAACTCGACCTCGAGGTCCTGGCCGGCCGCGGCCCGCTTGACCAGATCGCGCCGCCAACCGCCGAACCGGTCGGTCCAGCCGACCACCTCGACGTGATGCGCCCCGGGCTCGCTCGGCGTGAACGCACCGGAGAAACGCGACTGCCCGTCGTCGGCCATCGGCGCCCACTGCCACCGCCCCGACCTGCGTCGCCAACGCAGGGCCGCGGCGAGCACATCGTGGCCGTCCTTGAGCACCAGGGCCGACACCGTCACCGGTCGGCCCACCGTCGCCTTGGCCGGCCAGGCGCCCGAAGCGGTGACGGGCTGCAGCTCCACGATGGTCAGGTGCTCGAAGTGCGAGGCGCGGGTCACGGTGCCGAGGCTACCGGCGCGACCGCACCGCCCGACGCGGTGGGCGCGGACGACGGGGAGAACCGCTACGTTTCGCAGCCATGGCCGTCGATGCGCAGACCCGAGCCCTGCTCGATTTCCTGGGAACGCTGAACCTTCCCCGTCCCGAGACGATGAAACCCGACGCCGTGCGCACCATGCTCGCGGCCGGCCGGGCCACCCGGCCGGCGGGCCCGGCGGTCAAGCGGGTGGAGACGATCAGCCTCGAGGGTGCCACCGGCCCGCTCGGGGCCCGCATCTACGCCACCTCGACCAAGACCTCCCTGCCGGTGATCATCTACTTCCACGGCGGCGGTTGGGTGCTCGGCGATCTCGACGGCGACGATCCGGCCTGCCGCCAGCTGGCGGTCTCGAGCAAGGCCATGGTCGTGTCGGTCGACTATCGCCACGCCCCCGAGCACCGGTTCCCGGCCGCCACCGACGACGCCTACGCCGCCACGATCTGGCTCGGCGAGCACATCGGGGACTTCGGTGGCGACCCGTCCCGCATGATGGTGGCGGGCTGGAGCGCCGGCGGAAACCTCGCCGCAGTCACGACACAACGCATCCGCGACGAGGGCGGTCCGGCGCTTCGAGGCCAGGCGCTGGTCACCCCGGTCACCGACTACGACCCCACCCGGACCTCGCACCTCGACAACGGCGAGGGCTACGTGCTGACCGAGCCGTTCATGGAATGGTTCTGGAAGCAGTACATCCCCCACAGCCGCCGCCGTCGCAACGCCCTCGCCTCCCCGCTACGGGCCGCGAACCTGCGCGACCTGCCGCCTGCGCTGATCCTGACCGCCGAGCACGACCCGCTGCGCGACGAGGGCGAGGCCTACGCCGCGGCGCTGACCGCAGCGGGCAACGAGGTGACCGCACGGCGCTGGTTGGGCCAGATCCACACCCTCTGGGGCAACTGGGGCGTGCTCGACGCCTCCAAGCAGGCCCAGGAATGGGTCGGTGGGTTCTGCCGCCGGGTCCTGGCCTGACACCCCCGGACGCACCGGGCACGCCGGGCGTGCTCGGCGTGCCACACGGCACAACGTTGCCGGAATCCAACGCCGCGAGCCGTCGCGGCGGCGAGGGTCGGTAGCGTCCTTGCACCATGAAGGCCCTGCAGAGTTTCACGGTCCGTCCCTACCTGCCGAGCGCCCTGCGCGGGTTGGAGATCCTGGCGATGAACCTGCGCTGGTCCTGGGACCGGCGCACCCGTGAGCTGTTCGCAGCCATCGACCCGCAGCGATTCGACGAGGTGGGCCACGACCCGGTGCGGCTGCTCGCGGCGGCCGACCCGCATCGGCTCGACCAACTCGCCGCCGACCCGGCCTACCTGACCGCCCTCGCCGCCGGGCTCGAGGACCTCGACCACTACCTGCGCGCCCCCCGCTGGTTCCAGCAGCACAGTGCGGGCCACATCGGCCACATCGGCTACTTCTCCCCCGAGTTCGGCATCAGCGAGGCCCTCCCGCAGTACTCGGGCGGCCTCGGGGTGCTCGCCGGCGACCACCTCAAGGCGGCGTCCGACCTCGGGGTCCCGGTGGTGGGCGTCGGGCTGTTCTACCGCCACGGCTATTTCCGCCAGTCGCTGTCGGTCGACGGCTGGCAGCAGGAGCGCTACCCCGACCTCGACCCCTTCGCGCTCGCCATCCACCTCGTCGAGGGGGTCACCGTCCAGGTCGACCTCGCCGGCATCACCACCACCGCCCAACTGTGGCGGGCCGACGTCGGCCGGGTGCAGCTGTATCTGCTCGACACCGACCTCGACGCCAACCCCGACGAGGTGCGTGGCGTCACCGACCGGCTCTACGGCGGCGACACCGAGCACCGGCTGCGCCAGGAGATCCTGCTCGGCGTGGGTGGGGTCCGGGCGCTGCGGGCGCTCGGCCTGCACTGCCAGGTGTTCCACACCAACGAGGGCCACGCCGGCTTCCTCGGGCTCGAACGGATCCGTGAGCTGATCACCGAGCACGGCCTCAGCTACCCCGAGGCGGTGGAGGTGGCGCGTTCGGGCTGCCTGTTCACCACCCACACGCCCGTACCGGCCGGTATCGACCGTTTCCCGCGTGAGCTCATCGAACGATATTTCGGCCGTTGGGCCCAGGAATGCGGTCTGAGCACCGACGAGCTGATGCGCATCGGCCAGCGCCTCGGCGAGCCGCCGGAGGAGCGTTTCAACATGGCGGTCATGGGCCTGCGGCTGGCGGCCCGCTCCAACGGGGTGTCGGCGCTGCACGGCGAGGTGAGCCGGGCCATGTTCGCCGACCTGTGGCCCGGCGTTCCCGGCGAGGAGGTCCCGATCAGCTCGATCACCAACGGCGTGCACGGTCAGAGCTGGGTCTCGCCCGAGGTCGACGAGCTGTTGAGCGCCCACGTCGGCACCGAATGGTCGGGAGCGGACGCCGAGGCGTGGGACGACGTCGGCGAGCTTTCCGCCGAGGCGGTGTGGTCGACCCGCCGTGTCGGGGCCGAGCGCCTCGTGCGGTTCGTGCGCGAGCAACTGCACCGTTCGCAGCTCGAGCGGGGCTACTCCCCCAGCGACGCGGCCTGGACCGCCACCGCCCTCGATCCCGAGGCACTGACCATCTGCTTCGCCCGCCGGTTCGCCACCTACAAGCGCGCCAACCTGCTGCTGTCCCAGCCCGAGCGGCTGCGGGCCCTGCTGCTCGACCCCGCGCGGCCGGTGCAGTTCGTCTTCGCCGGCAAGGCCCACCCGGCCGACGACGGTGGCAAGGAACTGATCCGCCAGATCGTGGCGTTCTCCCACGAGCTGGGCATCCGCCACCGCTTCGCCTTCCTCGACGACTACGACATCTCGGTTGCCAGGATGCTCTACCAGGGTGCCGACGTGTGGCTGAACACCCCGCGGCGGCCGTTGGAGGCGTGCGGCACCTCCGGTGAGAAGGCGGCGCTCAACGGGGCGTTGAACTGCTCGATCCTCGACGGCTGGTGGGACGAGATGTTCACCGGTGACAACGGCTGGGCCATCACCTCCGCCGAGATGGTCGAGGATCTCGACCGGCGCGACCGGATGGAGGCCGACTCGCTGTTCGGCCTGCTCGAGGCCCAGATCGTCCCGTTGTTCTACGAGCGCGGCGGCGACGGGCTACCGCACGGCTGGGTCCATCGCATGCGCACCGCCTGGCGGACCCTCGGCCCCCGGGTGACCGCCCAGCGGATGGTCCGTGACTACGTGACGCAGCTCTACGAACCGATCGCCGAACGGTCGGTGCGGCTCTACACCCCCAGCGACGGGTTCGCCGCCGGACGCGAGCTGAACGCCTGGAAGGAACGGGTGCAGCACGCCTGGCACCTCGTCCACGTCGACCGGGCCGGGCCGGCGCCGACCGCGCTCGAGGTCGGTCACGAGGTGGTGGTCCACGCCCAGGTGGCCCTCGGCCCGCTCTCGGGCGACGACGTCGAGGTGCAGGTGCTGCACGGCCAGGTCGGTGAGGGTGGCGAGCTGGTCCGCCCGACGATCGCGGCGATGCACGACGACGGTGCCGTCGACGGCCAGCACCGCCGCTACGCCGCCCGGTTCACCCCGGCGAGAGCCGGCCGGTACGGCTACACCGTCCGCGTCGTCACCGCCCGAGAGGACCTCTCGCCGCCGCTCGATCTCGGCCTGGTGGCCTGGGCCCGCTGAACCCGGCCCGCTGAACCGGGCCCGCTGAACCCGGGCCCGCTGAACCCGGCAAGGCGTGGGCGACGTCGCTCAGCCCGGCTCCTCGGCCGCGTCGTTCGCCACCCCCAGCAGCGTCTCCGCCGCCCGGTACGGGTCTATCCGACGCGCCGCGACCTCGGCCCGCAGCGCCACGCCGTCGGGGGCCTCCCAGGCCCGGTCGGCCCGCTCGAGCACCGCCTCGGTGAGGATCCGTCGCAGCTCGTCGTCAGCCCGGCGGGCCCGGCGAGCGGCACCCTCGCCGCTGGTCTCGAGATGGGCCCGGTGGTCGACGAGGGCCTGCCAGAGCTGGTCCACGCCTTCGCCGCTGTGACCGACGGTGGCCACGATCGGCGGCTCCCAGCTGCCGAGCTGGGACAGCTCGAGCATCTGCTCGAGGTCGCGCCGGGTGTCGTTGACGCCCGGCCGGTCGGCCTTGTTGATCACGAAGATGTCGGCGATCTCCATCAGGCCGGCCTTGTTGGCCTGCACCGAGTCGCCCCAGCCGGGGTTGACCACCACCACCGTGGTGTCGGCGGCACCGGCGATCTCCACCTCGACCTGGCCGACGCCGACCGTCTCGATGAGCACCCAGCCGAACCCCACGGCGTCGAGCACCCGCACGGCGGCGGGGGTGGCGAGGGCCAGCCCGCCGAGCTGGCCCCGGGTGGCCATCGAGCGGATGAACACGCCCTGGTCGAGTGAATGGTCACCCATGCGGACCCGGTCGCCGAGGATGGCGCCGCCGGTGAACGGCGAGGACGGGTCGATGGCCAGCACGGCGGCCTCGAGATCCAGGGAGCGCATGTGCCCGACCAGCGCACTGGTCAGCGTGGATTTTCCGGCTCCGGGGGCACCCGTGATGCCCACGGTGTGAGCCGAGCCCGCCAGCGGGAAGGTCAGCCGGCCGACGGCACGCGCCGGCTCACCACCGCGTTCGACCAGGGACAACAACCGGGCCAGGGGGCCGCGCTGCCCGGCTCGGGCGCGCTCGATCAGCTCTTCGGGCGACGCCTTGCGCACCGCGACTCCAGTGTTAGAGGGAGACCGATGTCTCCCGGACCTCGCCGAGGGTCTCGCCGATGTTGACGACCTCGGTCACCCCGGGCACACGGTCTTTCATGATGCGCTCCAGGCCCGCCTTGAGGGTCTGGCTCGAGGCGGGGCAGGTCACACAGGCCCCGACCAACTCCACCGTCACCAGCCCGGTCTCCTCGTCGACGTCGTGCAGCACGACGTCGCCCTTGTCGGCCTGGATGATGGGACGGACGATCTCGATGACCTCTTCGACCTTGGGGCGCAGCATGGTTTCCTTTTCCTTGCCGGGTCCGACGATTGTGGTGCCCGCACGGCAGCGCGACGAAATCAACGGCTGCCCACCGTAACCCCACAGGTCCCCGCGATGTTCCAGACTGGCACCATGCTCACCGAGATGGCACCGGTCGCCGGGATCGCACTGCTGCTGGCCCACCAGGGCGGCTGGGACGAGTTCCTGATGGTGGCGGCACCGGTGGCCCTCATCGCCGGCCTGCTGATCCTGGCGAACCGCCGGGCCAAGGCGGCCCTGGCCGAGCGGCTCGGCAACCCCGACGAGCCGGCCGGCCCGACCGAACAGCCGGAGAACGCCCGGGAACGTCCGCCCGGATCCTGAACCGGGCCGGGCCGGGCCTGACCGGGCCGGGCCCTCCCACCGATCGGGGCGAGCCGGGCGTCGGAGGACCGCTGCCGTCGGTGTCACGTGCGTTCGATGTCGGCGCCGAGGCCCCGCAGCTTCTCGACGAAGCGCTCGTAGCCACGGTCGATGTGCTCCGCGTCGGTCACGGTGGTCTCACCCTGGGCCCGCAGGCCGGCCAGCACCACCGCGGCACCGGCCCGGATGTCGTGGGCGCGTACCGGGGCGCCCGAGAGCCACTCGCGGCCCCGCACGATGGCGTGATGGCCGTCGGTGCGCACGTCGGCGCCCATGCGCACCAACTCGTCGACGTAGCGGAAGCGGCCCGAGAAGATGTTCTCGGTCACGATGGCCACCCCGTCGGCCACCGACAGCATCGCCACCAGCAGCGGCTTGTAGTCGGTGGCAAGCCCGGGGTACGGCAGGGTCGACACGTCCACGGCGCTGAGCCGGCGCGGGGCCATCGCCCACAGGCCCTCGTTGCACGGCGAGATCCGCATGCCCATCTGGCCGAGCTTGTGCACCAGCAAGTCCATGTGGTCGGGGCGGGCACCGGCGATGGTGATCTCACCGCCGGCGATACCGACCGCAGCCAGGTAGGTGGCGGTCTCGATCCGGTCGGGGATGAGGGTGTGCTCCACCGGGTGCAGCTCGCGTACCCCGTCGATCTCGATGGTGGAGCTGCCGGCGAAGCGCACCACCGCCCCCATGCGGTTGAGGAACGCCGCCAGGTCGACGATCTCGGGCTCGCGGGCGGCGTTGTCGATGACGGTGGTGCCCTCGGCGAGGACTGCGGCCATCATGGCGTTCTCGGTCGCCCCGACGCTGGGGAAGTCCAGCCCGATGCGCGCCCCGCGCAACCGGTCGGCGCGGGCCTCGACGAACCCGTGGGCCAGCTCGATCGAGGCGCCGAGGGTCCGCAAGGCCTCGAGGTGCATGTCGATGGGACGTGAGCCGAAATCGTCGCCGCCCGGCAACGACAC
Source organism: uncultured Acidimicrobiia bacterium (assembly GCA_903921205.1). Taxonomy (GTDB): domain Bacteria; phylum Actinomycetota; class Acidimicrobiia; order Acidimicrobiales; family CAIXPF01; genus CAIXPF01. The sequence goes on from CAIXPF010000050.1 coordinate 39,786, forward strand.
CCGGGCCCGCCCGAATCGGGCCAACAGCGGGCCGAGCACCACGATCGAGGCCCGCATCTTCTCGACCAGCTCGTAGGGCGCCTCGGGCACCAGCTCGTCAGGGGCGTCGACCACCAGCTCACCCGGCGACGGGCGCGAGGTCTGCATGCCCATGGCGACCAGCAGGTCGCTCATCCAGGCCACATCCGCGATGTCGGGCACGTTGTGCAGGCGATAGCGGCCCGGTGCCAGCACGGTGGCGGCCAGCAGCTTGAGCACGCTGTTCTTCGCGCCACTCACGGTGACCGAGCCCTCGAGGGGGCCCGACGGGCGGACGACGAGAGCGGCCATGACCCGCCAGTATGCTCGCTTCCCGGCCCTTCGTACGTCGATGGAGCGGCCCGTGCGCCGGTGGGTGCTCCATGCCCGAGATCTCCCGAACGTTTCCGTTGGACCCGTCCTCGCCGGCGGTGCTGCGCCGACCACGCGACGGGATGGTGTCCGAGACCACCACCGAGGTGGGCGATGACCTGGTCGTCTTCGGCCAGGCCGACGGACCGTGCACGTCCTACGAACGGCGGATCCGGATCGACCACGGGGCCGCGCAGGCCCACGAGACCATCCGCTACGAGCTGCAGGTCCCGTTCTGGGGCTGGCTGATCCGGCCCCTGTTCCGCCGGTCGCTGCGACGCCGCGGCGAGCGGATCGGCCAGCCGTGGTGGGCCCCACCGCAACGGCTCGACGCCCGGCAGGTCGACGCCCTGGCCCGGCTGGTCATGCTGGCCATCTGCAGCGGCTACATCGGGACGCTGCTGTCCCAGCTGATGACCTTCGCCGGCCGCGAGTTCGGCGCCGGACCCGCCGCCCAGGGCACCGCCCAGGCCGCCACCCGTATCGGCATCCTGGTGGCCCTGGTCGCCAGCACGCTCGCCGACCGGCTCGGGCGGCGGCGGGTGCTGCTGGTCACCCTGGTCGGGGCATGCGTGGCCAGCTCGCTCACCGCAGCAGCGACCGGCCTGGTCACCTTTGCCGCGATCCAGGTCCTGGCCCGGGGCCTGACCACCGGGGCTGACGTGGTGCGCGCCGTCGCGCTGGCCGAGGAGATGCCCGCCGGGGCCCGGGCCTACGCGATCAGTCTGTCGGCGATGTGTGCCGGCCTCGGCTCGGGAGTGGTGGTGTGGATGTTGCCGCTGGCGGACATCGACCCGCGTTCGTGGCGCCTGGTGTTCGCCCTGTCCCTGCTGTTCGCGCCGCTGGCGTGGCGGGCCGGACGGGGCCTGCGCGAGAGCCGCCGCTTCGACGAGCACCGCCATGACGCCGAGCGCCCGCGCCTCGCCACGCACCGGTCCCGGCTGGCATTGCTGGCCGCCTCGGCCATGCTCACCACCGTGTTCGCCGCTCCGGCATCGCAGCTGCAGAACGAGTACCTCCGCGGCGAACGAGGGTTCAGCGCCGGTCTGATCACCGTGTTCACGCTGCTCACCTCCACCCCTGCGGGGCTGGCGGTGTTCTTCGGCGGGCGTCTCGCCGATGTCTACGGCCGCCGCCGCATCGGAGCCATCGGCCTGGTCGGCGCGTCGGCGGGCATCCTGGTCAGCTTCGCCTTCGCCGGGGCGCTGCTGTGGTGGGGCGCCATCGCCGGCACCCTGTTCGGTGGCCTGGTCGTGCCCACCCTGGTCGTCTACGGCCCCGAGCTGTTCCCCACCCGGCTGCGGGGTCGCGCCAACGGCGTGATCACCCTGTGCGCGGTGCTGGGCAGCGTGGTCGGCCTGCTGAGCGTCGGCCACCTGTCGGAGTACTTCGGCCGGTTCGGCCCGGCGATGGCCATCGTCGCGGTCGGCCCGGTGGCCGTGGCGGTGCTGGTGCTCACCCGCTACCCCGAGACCGCCCGACGGGAACTCGAGGAGCTCAACCCCTCCGACGCCTAGCCGTCATGTCCGTCAGGCCGCATCCACCTGACGGAGGCGACCCACCGATAGCGTCCTCGGCCATGACTGGGCGGCGTCGGCCGGGCGAACTCCGAACCGCGACGAGCGGTGGCGGACGCCGAGCGGCCTCGAGCCGCATGTCCCGAACCGCAGCCACCCGGGCCCGCGCGCGTTTGGCCCCGACGAGGTTGGCCCCGACGGCGCTGGCCCTGACGGCGCTGTTGGCCCTCGCGACGCTGCTGGTGGCATGCCGCGATGGCGGCGATGCAGCTGCGCCGTCCGGTGACGCCGGCGCCGCCCCGGGCCCGACGGCCCCGGCGTCGGGGAGTGACCAGGCGGATGCGGGCCGCTTCCTCGCGGCGGGCGCCGTCGTCGGCCGGGTCAGGATCTACATCAACCCCGGCGATGCCACCCCCGTGCTCACCCTGGCTCACCCCAACCCCGAGGGTGCCCCGCTCACCTTCGCCGTGCTCGGCGCCCGCGACGGCTGGCTGCAGGTGCGTCTACCGGTCCGGCCCAACGGTTCGACCGGCTGGATCCGCGCCGGTGACGTGACGCTGGCCCGCCATTCGTTCCGCATCGAGGTGCGTCTGGCCGAACGCGTGCTCACCGTGTTCGACGGCGATGACGTGGTGCAGGTCGAACCGATCGGGGTCGGGGCCAGGCCGACGCCCACGCCAGGCGGCGAGTACTACCTCTACGAGCTGCTGCGCCCCGCCGACCCGAACGGCCCCTACGGCCCCTACGCCTTCGGGTTGAGCGGCTTCTCCGACACCCTGGACAGCTTCAACGGTGGCGACGGCCGCCTCGGGCTGCACGGTACCGACGACCCCGCCTCGCTCGGCACCGACAGCACCAACGGGTGCATCCGCCTGGCCAACCCGGCCATCGAGCAACTCGCCCGGACCGTACCGCTCGGTACGCCGGTCACGATCGTGGCCTGAGCACGCTCAGAGCCCGGCGATCCAGCCGGCCACGGCGGCGACGATCTGCTCGTCGTAGCGGTCGAGCTCGTGTCGTCCGCCCTCGACCCAGTGGTGGGTCACCGGGCCGGCAATGGCCCGGGTCGCGGTGGTCAGCTCCTCGGGAGTGGCGAAGGCGTCCTTGGTGCCCGACACGAACAGGCACGGCACCCCCACCTGCGCAAAGTGCGCCGTGCGCAGCTGTTCGGGCTTACGCGGCGGGTGCAGCGGGTAGCCGACCAGCACCAGACCGGCCGCTCCGAGCCCCTCGGCGACCGCCATGGAGCACATCCGCCCGCCCATCGAGCGGCCACCGAGCAGCACGTCGGACGGCTCGAGACCATGCTCGGCGCACAGGCAACGCACGGCGTCCACGACCGTGGACACGAGCACCGGGGCCCGGTCGGGGAAGGGCCGGCCGGCCAGGCGGTAGGGGAAGTCGATGCGCACGCACGGACGCGGGGCGAGGGCCGTCTCCAGCGCCACCAACGTGTGGTGGGTCCGGTCGCTCCCCGACCCCGGGGCGAGCAGCACGGCGGCGGGACGCATCAGCCCAGCAGGATACGGCGGGCCTCGCTCAGTTCGGCGATGCGCTCGGCCGCCGCGCTCTCGAGCCCACCGTGGTCGGGATGCGCCTCGCGCAGCGCGTCGCGGTAGGCCCGGCGGATGTCCCGTGTGGCCGGGTCCTGCCCGTCGGCGAAGCCCAACACCCCGAGGGCCCAGGCGATGGGGTCGCTGCCCAGGCTCTTCCAGGCCATCGAGGCCCCGCCGGCACCGGTCACGTGTGCGACGAAGCGCTCGTCGAGCGGACCGGACCAGCGCAACGCCTTGCGCAGCGCGGCGAACACCCCCGACTGGGTGGCGGCGGGCAGGTTGCCGGCGGCGTAGACCGCCCCGAGCACGTTGACCATCGGGGAGCCGCTGCCGACCGTCAGGACGAACCGCGGCCCCCGGGAGTCCGGCTCGAGGCGATGGTGGGACTTCAGCAAGCCGACCCGGTCGGTCTGCAAGCGGTGGCGCAGGCGGGGTTGCACGATCCGCAGACCCGCTTCGACCTGCTGCAACAGCAACAGCGTCTCGGCCCGGTCGTCGTCGTCGAGGCTGGGGGCGAACTGGGCCACGATGCCGGCGAGGAGCAGCCCGCCGGGCCCCGGCGAGGGGTTGGCGGGCAGGTACTGCAACCCGAGCGCCAGTCGCCGGGTGGGCGCGATGGGCCGCGAATGGTAGAGCTCGAAATCGGCCAGCCCGAAGGGGTCTCCACTCACCCCGTCACCTTGTCAGCTCCGGCGGGCCAATCGGGAACCGGCCGGGCCGAACCGGCTCACAACAGCCGGCGCAACCGGTCGCTGACCCGCCCGGCGACCGCCTCGATCGCCGCATTCCCCGTGAGCTCGACACCGTCGTTGTCTGCGTCCTGCCCGTCGTCAGCAGCGTCGTCGTCGGCGTCGGCAGCGTCGGCGCCACGGGCATCCTCTGGGCGACCGGTACGCACCTCGGAGCCGCCGGCCTCGGCCTCGATCAGGCGCCGCAGCTCAGCAGCATCGGCGACCAGCACCTGCCAGGAGTCGGGATTCATCCCGTACGGCACCGCCAACTGTTGCACCTCGAGAATGGCGTTGTGGGCGGCGATGATGGCATCGGCGTCGTCGGCATCCTCGGACAACTTGTCGGCGGCCACGAACAGGTTGGTCAGCAAGTCGGTGAGGACCTCGCCGTCGAGCTCGATGCCCGGATCGGGGCCGCGCAGGTCGAGCCGTTCGAACAGCTCGTCGACCCGGGCCTCGTCGGCCTCGTAGACCAGCAGCTCGCCGTCCTCGGTCCACTCGTGCAGGATCCCACCATCCTCGAGCGCTCCGAGCAGGACCTCGACCTCGTAGTCGGGCCAGTCGGCGAGGTCGTAGGCGGTGCGGTCGCTGTCGCCGTCGAGGCGGGGCATCGAGGCAGCGACCACGTCGTCGAGCAGCGCGGCGGCGTCCTCGCGTTGCGCGGCGTCGACCACGAGCGTGCCGGCCTCCCAGCGGTGCGCCATCCCGTCCTCGTCGAGGGAGGCCCGCACCAGGGCCAGGGCCTCCTCGGGCCAGCCGGCCAGGTCGAAGACCCGCTCGTCGCCACGGGGCTCCCACCAGTACACCAGTTGCTGCGGGCTGCCGGCCCCCTGCGAGGAATCTGCCATGGCACCGTTCTACTCGCCCCGGCACGAGCTGCCCGTTCACCCGGTACGGGGCCGTCCTCCCACCACCGTCCACACCGGCCGTCAGCCGGCGACCGCACCCAGGACCCGCGGCCCGCAGCGCGACGCCGACGGACCGGTAATGTTCGCCCCCATGAGTTCTCGTCAAGCCTCAAGCCAGGTGCCCGACCGCAACCTGGCCATGGAACTGGTCCGGGTCACCGAAGCCGCTGCGATGGCCGCGACGCGCTGGATGGGTCGTGGAGACAAGAACGGCGCCGATGGCGCCGCCGTCGAAGCGATGCGAACGGTGCTCTCGAGCGTCGCCATGGACGGCATCATCGTGATCGGCGAAGGCGAGAAGGACGAGGCGCCGATGCTCTACAACGGCGAGCGGGTCGGCAACGGCGACGCACCCCTCGTCGATGTCGCCGTCGACCCGATCGACGGGACCACGTTGACCTCGCTGGGCCGGGGCAACGCCATCGCGGTGATCGCCGTGGCCGAGAAGGACACCATGTTCAACCCGGGCCCCTGCGTCTACATGGAGAAGATCGCCGTCGGCCCCGAAGGTGCCGGCGCCATCGACATCACCGCCAGCCCGTCGGCCAACCTGCGCTGGCTGGCCAAGGCCACCGGCCGATCGGTGCGCGATCTCACCGCCGTGATCCTCGACCGGGATCGCCACAGCGACCTCATCAAAGAGGTCCGCTCGACCGGGGCGCGCATCCGCCTGATCCCCGACGGCGACGTGGCCGGGGCCATCTCGACCGCCTGGCCCGACTCCGGCGCCGACATCCTCTTCGGCGTGGGCGGCACCCCCGAGGGCGTCATCGCCGCGGCGGCGCTCAAGTGCATGGGCGGCGAGATCCAGGGCAAGTTGTGGCCCCGCAACGACGAGGAGCGCAAGGCGGCGCTCGACGCCGGCTACGACCTCGACCGGGTCCTCACCCACAACGACCTCGTCGCGACCGACAACTGCTTCTTCGCCGCGACCGGCATCACCGACGGTGAACTGGTCAAGGGCGTGCACTTCAACCGCAACGGCTGCACCACCGAGTCGCTGGTCATGCGGTCGCGTTCGGGCACGGTACGGCTGGTCCAGGCCCACCACCGCCTCGACAAGATCAACCATTTCGGCGCCGGCCAGGACTGAGCCGGCCGGCGGGCACCACGCCCGTTGCGGTCCCGGTGGCATCGACACCGTTCGGGGGTGGGCACGGCATCACGCCGTGCCCACCCCCGAGCCGCGTCCGGGACCGCAAAACCGGGACCGCAAAACCGGGACCGCAAAACCGGGACCAATGGACACTGTGGGAGAAATCCTGCGCTCGGTAGCATCAGCGTCACTGCAGCGGCTCGGTTCGCCGGCCGCGACGCCCAGCGCTGCGTGCAGCTGCTGAGCCAGGCGCGGTGACCCCGGCGGAACGGGGCCACCGGTCATCCCGAGCGGACGGACACGGCGGAACGGACACGGTGCGATCATGAAGGTTGGCATTCTCGCTGGCGGCCTGGGCACTCGGCTCTCCGAGGAGACCGAGCTGCGACCGAAGCCGATGGTCGAGATCGGCGGCATGCCGATCCTGTGGCACATCATGCGCTACTACCACCATTACGGCTTCAAGGACTTCAGCATCGCACTCGGCTACAAGGCCGACTTCGTCAAGCGCTGGTTCGCCGAGCAGGCCCGCTACGCCCACAACCTGACCGTCGACTTCTCCACCGGCGACGTGCAGCCCCACGGCCAGGCCAACCTGCCCGACTGGACCGTGCACCTCATCGACACCGCGCTGCCCACCGCCACCGGCGGCCGGATCAAGCGGCTGAAGCCGTTCATCGGCGACGACGGCACGTTCATGGTCACCTGGGGCGACGGCGTGTCCGACGTCGATCTGCACCAGTTGCTCGCCTTCCACAAGTCCCACGGCAAGCTCTGCACCCTCACCGCGGTCCGTCCCCCGGCCCGCTTCGGCCACCTCGAGTTCGACGGCGACCAGATCGTGAACTTCGACGAGAAGCCGCAGATCGGCGAGGGTTGGATCAACGGCGCCTTCTTCGTGATGGAGCCCGAGGTCTTCGAGTACATCGACGGCGACGACACCATGTTCGAGCGCGAGCCGCTGTCCAACCTGGCCAAGGACGGCCAGCTGATGGCCTACCGCCACTACCAGTTCTGGCAGTGCATGGACACCGTGCGCGACCGCAAGCGCCTCGAGGAACTGTGGGCCGCCGACGCGCCGTGGAAGGTCTGGAACGACTGACATGAGCTGGCTCGAGGCCGCCGCCACCGGGCCGGTCGTGACACTGCCGGACCTGCCGGTGTTCTGCAACGCGCTCTACGCCGACGCCGGCGAGGCCAGGGCCGCAGCGCGGGGCGACCTGGTGCTGTGGTTCTCACCGGAGACCGGCTACCTGTGGAACGGTGCGTTCGACCCCGCCCTGGTGGCCTACAACCCGTCCTACGAGAACTCCCTGCACCACTCCGACCGGTTCCGCTCCCACGTGACCGGTCTGGCCGACCGGCTGATCGACCGTTACGACCTGCACCGGCGCACCATCGTCGAGATCGGCTGTGGCGAGGGCAACTTCCTGGCGTTGCTGTGCGAGCGTGGCGAGAACCACGGGATCGGCTACGACCCCAGCTTCGACCCCGACCGGACCAAGGTCGTCACCTCCTGCCGCATGGAGATCGTCCGCGAGTACTACCCGACCGAGCGACCCATCGACGCCTCGCTGGTGGTGTGCCAGCACGTGCTCGAACACGTCACCGATCCGGTTGCCCTCGTCGAGGGGGTGCGCCGGTCGCTGCCGTCCTCGGCGGAGACCGCGGTGTACTTCGAGGTACCTGACGCCACCTACATGGTGTCGGAGCCGGCGGTGTGGGATCTCACCTACGAGCACCGGTCCTACTTCGCCGCCCCGACCCTGCGGGCGCTGTTCCGGCGCAGCGGCTTCGAGGTGCTCGAGGTCGGTCGCAGCTTCGGCGACCAGTACCTGTACCTCGAGGCCCGGGCGGGATCGACCGCGACGCCGACGGCACTCGACGCTGCCCGCACGACGTCGGCCGAGGTCGAGGAACTCACCGAGCTCGCAGCACGGGTCGCCACCTTCGGCGCCCACGTCGAACGACTCTGCCGCACCTGGACCGAGCGGGTCGCGTCGATGCGCGCCGACGGTGAGATCGCCATCTGGGGGGCGGGCACCAAGGGTGTGACCTTCGCCAACCTGATCGCCGGGGCCGCCTCGGCGCACATGGTCGACATCAACCCCAACAAGTGGGGGCTGCACGTGCCCGGTACCGGCCAGGCGGTGGTCGCCCCCGCGTCACTGGGCCCCGGGCTCGCCCATGTCCTGGTCATGAACCCGCTCTACGTGGACGAGGTCGCCGCCGAGGTCCGTGCGCTGGGGCTGCAGGCGACGGTCAGCGCCGTCAGCGACTGAACGACGGCCGAGCCGCCCGCCACCGGCGCCGGAACTGCCATTCGCGCACCAGCTGCGTGCCGACGCCCTGGCCACGGGCGACCTGGTCGACGGCCACCCCATGGAGCGCTTCGATCCCGTCGACGGCCGCACCCCAGGCCACGCCGACCACCGTGCCCTCCCGGCGAGCGGTGATCACCAACGGCGCTCGCCCGGCCGGGGTCACCTCCGGCGGCTCCGGCGGCGGTGCCGGCGCGACCACGCCGCCGGCCATGGCCGTCTCGACCAGGGCGGCCGCTGCCGGGCCCACCACCGTGCCCGTGGCCAGCTCGGTGGCGAGAGGCCCCGTCCCGACGGTGCGGACACCGTCGAGGTCGACGTCGTCGAGCGTGATCCAGGCCGGCTGTTCCGCCGGACGCACCAACAACGACAACCGTTGCACCCACAGGGTCGCGCAGTAGCCGGCAAGCAGGTCACAGGCCGCGGCGATTCGGTCGGGGTCCATGCCCGAGCACAGCGTGACGTGGGGAACGAACGGACGGCGCTCGACGCGCATCGGCGGACGGCACACCGCCGCGTGCAGGGCGGCGAGGTCGCCGTCGGGATCGGCCACCGGCAGGTGCACGGTCGGCGCCACCGGAGCGAACGTGGTCGGCGACCCGAGGGTCAGCGACACGGCCCCGTGACGGCGCGCCACCCGATGCAGGCCGGCCATCACCTCGGCCGCCGCATCGGCCATGGCCTCGGCCGCCACCGTCGTCGGGGGCGCCAACGTGACGTGCGGGGCGATCCGCGCCAGCCGGCGGTCACCGAGCGCCCGACGCAGCGCCTGCACCTCCACCGCGGTGTTGCCGTCGAGAACGACCGCCACGAGTAGCTCCGGGCGCGGCGCGCGGCGGGACGCAACGGCGGGGTTCGGCGGACGGCTCATCGCAGCAGCAGCACCGTCGGCACCGCCAGTACGGCCACGGTGACCTGCACGGCGAGGCTGATGCGGTCCCAGCGGCGAACGAACTCGATCTCGCCGGGTTCCTCCTCGCGCAGTCGCGAGTTGTCGTAGACGATCTGCCCGAAGGTGAACACGATCAGGCCATAGGCCAGCACGTACATGAGGTCCATCAGGACCAGCTCCGACACCTCGGGCAGCCCGGCCAGCGAGGACTGCTGCAGGAAGACCGTGGTCAGCAGCGCCGTGGCCGGCATGGCGGTTCGGACCTCGATCAGGCGCGGATGCAGCACCAGGGCCAACCAGTTGGTGGCCATCACCAGGATCAACGGAAGCATCAGCTTCCACACGAAGAGGTTCCGCGAACGGTCGAGCTCGAGCGCGAAGCGCAGCGTGGAGTACTCGGCCCCCGCCTCCTCCGGATCACCGAAGCCGGTGCCGTAGTCGTGCAGCAGCGGGTCGGCACTGACACCGGCGAGCTTCCAGCCCGGGATCACCAGACCGGCATCGAGACCGGTCTGCTCACGGTCGGGCAGGTACACCACCTCGTCGGCGGTACGCATCGAGTCCTCGATCAGGATGGCGAGCTGCTGGTGGTCCAACGGGTAGTCACCGAGATCGAACGGCTCGAAGAACCGGCCCTGGATGCGGTATTGCATGAGCTTCTCGCCGCGGTCGAGCTCGATCGGCTCCTCGGTCAATGCGAGTTGGGTGAAATCCCAGTCCTGCACGGAGTTGGCGAACTCCAGTCCGGGCGTCGGGTCCTCGTCGCCGCTCCAACGGACCCACAGGTAGCCGCTGAAGTAGAACGTGTTCGAGGCGGCGTCGAGGTCGTAGGCGTTGACCGCGTACAGTCCGATGCTCACCTGACGGGCTCCTGCCGGCGGCTCGCCCATCGGCCGCAACGATCCCGGTACAGCATCGGTGAGGGTGGCCGAGCGCGGTTCGGCACGGCCCGAGCAGCTGCTGACCAGTGCGCAGCCGACCGCCACGAGCAGCACCAGCCACCAGGAACGCACCCATCGACGGCCTTGCCCGGTTCCCATACCGATCTCCTCCGATCCGCCCGCGCCCGACGCCGGCGCCGCTGCGACGCGCGCCGGGCGCGCCGCGAGCACAGCGGGCCACGGTAACCCAGCACTGCAGCGGTTCCGCAGCGGCTACCGTCGGTCGCGATGGACGCCCCGCCCACCGTCGGTCCCGCCACCTCGGCCCGCAGCGACGATCGCGGCTTCGGGGCCGATCAGCCGGTGGGCGATGGCACCCGCCCGAGCTGGCACGCCCGGTCGGGCCGGTTGACCGCCCGCAAACGCTGGGCGCTCGACGAGCTGGCCGCCCGGGTCGCCCCCCGACGCGCGGACCCCTTCGAGGGCCGGCCCCGGGTGGCCCTCGAGATCGGGGGCGGTACCGGTGAAGCAGCGCTCGCACTGGCTGCGACACAACCGGCGCTGTTGGTGCTGGTGGCCGAGGTCCACAAGGCCAGCCTGGCCCGGCTGCTGCTCGACCTCGAGGCCGCGCAACTCGACAACGTGCGGGTCCTCGCCGGCGACGGGCGCACCCTGCTTGCGGCCGCCGAGGCGGTCGCAACGGCGCCCGAGGGCGCGGGTGTCGGCCCGCTCGAGCTCGTCCGGGCGTTCTTCCCCGACCCGTGGCCCAAGCGCCGCCATCACGACCGGCGCCTCGTCGACGAGCGCTTCGTACGGGCGGCCGCCTCGGCGCTACGGCCTGACGGTCTGCTCGAGCTCGCCACCGACGACGCGGCCTACGCCGCCGCGATGACGGCGGCGATCCGGGCCGAGACCCGCTTCGTGCCGGCCGGTCCGCCGGCCCGGGCAGATCGGCCGGCGACGTACTACGAGCGACGGGCCACCGATGCCGGTCGTACCGTGCACGATCTGCGCGTCCGCCGCCGGCACGATCCCGGCGCACCGACGGCGGGGACCACCCGGTCCACGACCCCCGATCCCGACAAGGGCCACGCATGAACCCGAACCGATTCCGCATCGAGCCCGGCACCGACGTCGACCTGCGCAAGGTGCCGACCCGCAGCACCGAGGGCTTCGACGGCGACAAGGTCGCGGGGCGAGCCCGCACCGCCGAGCTGGTGAGCCGGCTGGCCGAGCTGCAACGGATGCTCTTCGCCGGGTCGACCGAACGGCTGCTGGTGGTGTTGCAGGCACCGGACGCCGGCGGCAAGGACGGCACCATCAGCTCGTTGCTGACCGGGGTGAACCCCCAGGGCACCCGGGTGACGAGCTTCAAGCAGCCGAGCGACGAGGAGCTCGCCCACGACTACCTGTGGCGGGCCCACCGCCAGGTTCCGGCCAAGGGCGAGATCGCCGTGTTCAACCGCAGCCACTACGAGGACGTGCTGGTGGTGCGGGTGCACGAGTTGGTGCCCGAGAAGGTCTGGTCACGCCGCTACGACCACATCAACGCCTTCGAGAAGATGCTGGCCGACGAGGGGACCACCATCGTCAAGCTGTTCCTGCACCTCTCCCCCGAGGAGCAGGCGGTCCGCTTCCAGGAACGGATCGACGACCCGGCGAAGCACTGGAAGTTCCGGATGGGCGACCTCGACGAGCGGGCCCGCTGGGACGACTACCGGGCCGCCTTCGAGGACATGCTGAGCCGGACCTCGACGCCGTGGGCGCCGTGGTACGTGATCCCCGCCGACCGCACCTGGTTCCGGAACCTGGTGGCCGCCGAGGTCGTGGTGTCGACGTTGGAGCGCCTCGGCCTGCGCTACCCCGATCCCGAGCCCGGCATCGAGGGCCTGAAGATCGTCTGACCCGGCCGCCGGCGACCGTTGCGCTCAGGCGCCGATGAGCTCGGGGTGCAGCCCCAGTTCCTCGAGCTGCAGGCGGATCTCCTCGAGGTAGATCGGGTTCATGGCCACCACCAGATCGGGCCGGTAGTCGACCAGGAACTCGGGTGAGACGATCTGCTGGCCGGTTCCGGCCATGAACTTGCCCCACTTGAAGGGGTTGATGTCCACGGCGTACTCGATCTCGTCGGTCATGCCCATGTTGGTCAGGTTCGTCAGGTAGGACACTCCCTTGGAACCCGCCCCCCAGATGACCGCCTTGCCGCCACGGGCGCGCAGCTCGCCGAGCCGCTCCCGCCAACTTCCGGCGAGCGCCTCGTAGCCCTCGGCGTAGGCGTCGACGCCGGCGGCGAGTGCGGCGAGGTCATCCTCCTCGGGCAGCGGGTCACCGCCGGCCGGGGTCGTGGCGCTGGGCCGGGCCTCGATCAGCAGGTACTGGTCGTCGTAGTCGAGCTCGAGGTTCAGCACCTCGAACCCGCTGGCCCGGAACAACCGGGCCAACGAACCGAGCGAGAAATAGCTGCAGTGCTCGTGGTACACGTCCCAGAAGGCCACCTCGTCGAGCACCCGCTTCACGTCGGGGAGCTCGAACAGCACGACGGTGTCGAGACGGTCGCCGATGGCCGAGCGGACCATCCGCATGAACTCACCGACCGGTGCGATGTGCTCGAGCGTGTGCCGGCAGACGATGACGTCCGCCTCGAGGTGGGCGTACTGCTCGGAGTAGAAGTCCTTGATCCAGGTGAAGCGGTCGGCTTCCACGGCGGTCTCGATGCGCTCGGGGTGCACGCCGGGGTCGATGCCGATGCCGTGACCGGCGCCGGCTTCCACCATCCACACCAGGAACTCGCCCTTGCCGCAGCCGATCTCGAGCACCCGCTTGCCCTGCAGGTCGTAGGTGTCCACCCAGCGGGCGGCCAGCTTACGGGCCCATTCGACGAACACCTTGGAGAATCCCTGGGTCTCCTCGTAGCGCTGCGAGTACTCGGCCTCGTCGAACACCACGTTGGAGATGAACCCGCAGCTCCGGCAGAAGCCGAGCTCCAGATCGCCTCGGGGAAACCCCTCGGCCTCCTCGCGGGTGTCGAGCAGCAGACAGGAGTTGGTCGGAATGGCGCGCTGCCCGAAGAACACGTCGAGCGGCTGGTGGCCGCAGGCGGGACAGGCGGTGTCGACGAGACGACGGTTCACGGGGCGACGACCTCGGGGTGGGGAACGGGGACGATCCAGCGACCGCCCGCCTCGGTGTACGCGACTTGTTGCCGCATGATCTCGTCCTTGAAGTTCCAGGCCAGGATCAACGTGTAATCGGGCCGCTGCTCGACGAGGGCCTCGACGGGCAGGATCGGCTGATGGGTGCCGGGCATGTGCAGGCCCTGCTTGTGGGTGTTGCGGTCCACCACGAACGACACCAGTTCCCGGCCGATGCCGATGTAGTTCAGCATCGTCGATCCCTTCGCCGCAGCGCCGTAGGCCGCAATGGTGCGGCCCTCGGCCCGCAGCCCGCTCAGCAGCGCCAACAGGTCGCCACGCAGCTGCTCGACCCGCTTGGCGAAGCCCTCGTAGTAGCGGAAGCTGTCGACCCCGTCAGCCACCTCGCCGGCGAGGTAGGCCTCGAGCTCGGGGGTGCGGCCGGCGGCGTGCGAAACGTGGTAGCGCAACGTGCCACCGTGCAACTCGGGGAAGTACTCGACGTGGTTGAGGTGCAGACCGTGGCGCTGCATCAGCCGCTCGATGCCGCTGCACGAGTGGTAGAAGAGGTGCTCGTGGTAGATCGTGTCGAACTCGCAGTGGTCGATGAGATCACGCACGTAGGGGTTCTCGATGGTGATCAAACCGTCCGGCGCGAGCAGCGCCTTCATCCCGGCCACGAACCCGTTGAGGTCCGGCACGTGGGCGCACACGTTGTTGGCGATGATCACGTCGGCCCGGGCGGTGCCACCGGCGAGCAGCTCCTCGGCCAGCTCGCGGCCGAAGAACCGGCAGATGCTGCGCACGCCCTTGTCGTTGGCGGCCTGCACCTGCGCCGGAGCCGGGTCGATGCCCAGGACCGGAACGCCGGCCTCCACGAAGTTCTGCAGCAGGTAGCCGTCGTTGGAGGCCAGCTCCACCACCAGGCTGTCCGAGCCCAGCGAACGGGTCTCGATCAGGTTCAGCGCATGACGCCGCGCATGTGCCAGCAACTGGTCGGAGAAGGACGAGAAGTAGGGGTAGTCCTCGGGGAAGAGCACCTCCTGGGCGACGTCCTCGAGGATCTGCACCATGCGACAGCCCGGGCAGAAGGCCACCTCGAGCGCGAAGGTCGGCTCCGGCCCCAGCAGGTTCTCGGGCCGTACCAGCCCGTCCGACAACGGCATCTTGCCGAGGTCGAGGAACGAACGGACCCCATCCTCACCACACACCCGGCAGTTCATGCTGCGGACACCCCCGCAGCCGCACGGCCGCTGTGGTCGGCCCGGGTCCAGCGCAGGTCGGCGTCGAGCCGCCCCGATTCGAGGTGGTCGCGGACCCGCTTGATGCGCATGTACCGGTTCCCTTCGAGGTCGTCGAGCGTCAGCCCGATCTGCTGGTAGGCCTGGTACAACTCGGCGATCCCGGCCGGCACCGTCCACGTGGTGGCGAACCCGATGGTCCCGGCGAGCTTGTCGCAGTTGACCCGATAGTTGCGCAGGTCGTTGAACGCCTCGTCGGAGAAGGTGATGACCGACCCGGGCACCGTCTCGCCCACCAGGGTGGCCACGTCACGGATGCGGTAGTTCTCCGCCGTGCTGCCGACGTTGAACGCCTCGTTGTGCACCAGGTCCCGCGGGGCTTCCATCAGGGCCAGGAACGCCCGGGAGATGTCCTCGATGTGCACCAGCGGGCGCCATGACGTCCCGTCGGACTTGAGGAACACCTTGCCGGTGGTGAAGGCGAATCCGGTGAGGTTGTTGACCACCAGGTCGCCGCGCAGCCGGGGTGACACGCCGTAGGCGGTCGCATTGCGCAGGTAGGTCGGTGAGAAGTCGTCGTCGGCGAGGGCGGCGAGGTCGGCCTCGGAGCGCACCTTGGACTCGCCGTAGGGCGTCACCGGGTTGAACCCGGCGGACTCGGTGAGGAACTCGTCACCATGGGCTCCGTACAGCGAGCACGAGGACGAGTACAGGAACCGGGTCACACCGGCAGCCTTGGCCGCCTTGGCCAGCGTCACCGTCGCCAGGTGGTTGATGTCGAAGGTGCACCCGGGGTTGAGATCGCCGAGCGGATCGTTGGAGATCGCCGCGAGGTGGACCACCGCATCGACACCCTCGAGATGCTCCGCGGTGACGTCACGCACGTCGAGGGCGATCACTCGATCGGGCCCGGCGTCGTCCTCGCCGAAGGTGCAGCCCTCGAACAGCATGCTGTCGAGGCCGATCACCGTGTGACCCGCCGCCCTGAACAACGGTACGAGCACGTTGCCGATGTAGCCGTCGTGACCCGTGACCAGAACCCGCATGGTGACTCCCTGCTCCCAGCCCACCGCCCGGGCGGTGGTGTCGCGCTGTGCAAACCGTTCGCGACCGCAGCCATCGGCGCCGGCACACCGAGGACCTCCGCCGTTCCGTCGAGACGGTGCGCGCGGTCGTTCGACCAAGCACACCGCAACGCAGCGGAGTTCTCAATGAGCATTTCGGCCGTTCATGGTCCACCGTCGCCGGACGGAAGTCCCGGAACGCGGCACGGGCCGACCCGTCAGGGCCGGCCCATGTTCGACTCGTGGAGCGGGGCGTGAACGCCCCAGACGGCGGTCAGCCCCGGGCTGCCTGCAGCCGAACCTCGGCCCGGCGCAACGAGGCACGTGCCTCGTCGTCGTCGCTGTGGGCCCGCAACTCCTCCTCGGCACGAGCCTTGGCGGCCTCGGCACGAGCGATGTCGATGTCGCCGGAAAGCTCGGCGACGTCGGAAAGGATCGACACCCGGTCATTGGAGACCGACACGAACCCCCGGTGAGCTGCGATGAGCTGGCTCTGATTCCCGGGCTGGAGGATCTTCACCAGACCCGTTGCCAAGGTACCCACGAACGGCACGTGACCGGTCAGGAAGGCGATGTCGCCACCGCCCACCGTCCGGGCGATGACCATGTCCGCCTCGCCCGCGAACAGGATGCCCTCGGGCGAGACCAACTCGACCTGCAGCGTCATCAGGCGCTCCCTCGCAGCTGCTCGGCCTTCTCACGGGCCGCCTGCGCACCACCGACGTTGAGGAAGGCCTGCTCCGGCAGATCGTCGAGATCGCCGTTGACCAGCATCTCGAAGGACTCCACCGTCTCCTCGACCGGGGTGGTCACACCGGGGAGACCGGTGAAGACCTCCGCCACGTACATCGGCTGTGACAGGAACCGCTGCACCTTGCGGGCCCGGGAGACCGTGATGCGGTCCTCCTCGGAGAGTTCGTCGAGACCGAGAATGGCGATGATGTCCTGCAGCTCCTTGTAGCGCTGCAGGATCTCCTGCACACGGCGGGCCACGTTGTAGTGGCGGTCGCCGACCACTTCGGGGGCGAGGATCGACGAGGTCGACGCCAGCGGGTCCACCGCCGGGTAGATACCCAGCGAGGCGATGTCACGCGAGAGCTCGGTGGTGCCGTCGAAGTGGGTGAAGGAGGTGAACGGCGCCGGGTCGGTGTAGTCGTCCGCCGGCACGTACACGGCCTGCAGCGAGGTGATCGAACGGCCCCGCGTGGTCGTGATGCGTTCCTGCAGGGTACCCATCTCGTCGGCCAGGGTGGGCTGGTAGCCGACCGCCGACGGCATGCGGCCGAGCAGGGTGGACACCTCGGAGCCGGCCTGGACGAACCGGAAGATGTTGTCGATGAACAGCAGCACGTCCATGCCGCGGTCGTCACGGAAGTACTCGGCCACCGTCAGCGCCGCGAGGGCGACCCGCAGGCGCACGCCGGGGGGCTCGTCCATCTGACCGAAGATCAGCGATGCCTTCTCCAACACGCCCGACTCGCCCATTTCCAGGAAGAGGTCAGTACCCTCACGGGTCCGCTCCCCCACCCCGGCGAACACCGACACACCACCGTGGTTCTGGGCGACGCGGCGGATCATCTCGGTGATGAGCACCGTCTTGCCGACGCCCGCACCACCGAACAAGCCGATCTTGCCGCCCTGCAGGTACGGCGTGAGCAGGTCGATGACCTTGATGCCGGTCTCGAACATGATCTTCTTGGGCTCGAGGGTGTCGAAGTCGGGAGCCGCACGGTGGATCTCCCAGTAGCCGTCGAGCTTGTCCTGGATCGACTCGAGCGACACGTCGAGCGGCTCGCCGATCACGTTGAACACGTGACCCAGCACGCCGTCACCGACCGGCATCGACAGACCCGTGCCGAGGTTGCGCACGGCGGTGCCGCGGCTGAGGCCGTCGGTCGGCTTGAGGGCGATGGCCCGGACGCGCGAGTCGCCGATCTGCTGGGCGACCTCGGCCCGCACCACGGTCTTCTCGGTGCCGACGACGATGTCGAACTCGAGGGCCGTGTTGATCTCGGGCAGGCCGTCGGGCGGGAACTCGACGTCGACCACCGGACCGGCGATGGCGACGATACGACCGTCCTTGAGGGTGGCAGTGGTCATGCTGTGGGTCTCCTCTACACGTGCCCGGGAGCGGAATGCTGCTGTTCTTGGTGCTGGGGAAACAGGTGGATCGGATCGAGCCGATCGAGCAGGAGGTCTTCGTCGTCCCCCTGGCTCCCCTTCAGGCCCTCGGCGCCCGCCACGATCTCCATGATCTCGGTGGTGATGGCGTCCTGGCGGGCCCGGTTCAACTGGCGGCCGAGGCGAACGATCATGTCCTCGGCGTTGTCGGTGGCCGACTTCATGGCTCGCTGGCGGTTGGCATGTTCGGATGCCGCCGCATCGAGCAGCGCGGCGAAGAGGCGGGCCTCGACGTAGCGGGGCAACAGGGCGGCGAGCACGGCCTCGGGGCTCGGCTCGAACTCGTAGGCCGCTGCGGCACCGGCCGAACCGGCCTCGGCGATGGTCGCTTCCGGCACCAGCGGCAGGAAGGTCCGCACCGTCACCTTCTGCGAAGCGATCGAGATGAACTCGGTGTAGGCCAGGATCACCTTGTCGACCCCACCGCTCTCGAAGAGGTTGGTGATGAACTCGGCGACCTCACGAGCGTTCTCGTAGGTGGGCTTGTCGCTGATGCCCTCGTAGGTGGCGGCGAGCCGGTAGTTCCGGAACCGGAAGTAGCCGGCGGCCTTACGACCGACGGTGATCAGCTCGTAGTCCACGCCGGCGAGCTGGTTGGCCTGCAGCTCGCGCTCGGTGGCCCGGATGACCGACGAGTTGTACGCACCGGCCAGACCGCGGTCCGAGGTCAGCACCACGTAGGCGATCTTGCGAACCTGCTCGGCCTCCCGCAACAGCGGGTGGTCGACGCTGGCGCCACTGGCGGCGAGGTCCTCGATCACCTTGGTGATCTGACGGGCATACGGACGGGACGCGTTGGCCCGTTGCTGCGCCCGCACCACGCGGGACGCGGCGATGAGCTCCATGGCCCGCGTGATCTTCTTCGTCGCCTTCACGCTGTTGATTCGGCGACGAAGGATGCGTTCCTGTGCACCCGGCATCGATCAGACCTCCCCGCTGCACGGCGGCATCGGCTGGCTTGCGTTCAACGGGATCACTCGTGCTCGCGCTCGATGTCTTCTTCGGGAAGGGTCACATCGGAGTCGACGATCGTCGTCTGGGCAGCGCCCTGGGCCTGCGGGGCCGGCTCGGCGCCCGAACCGTCGCTGGTGCGGAACTGCTGCGCGAACGCCTTGATGATGCCCTCGAACGCAGCGACGTCAGGGATGTCGCCCTTGGCACGGATGCCGTCGAGCACATCGCCGTGGCGGGACCGGAACCAGTCGAGCAGCTCGCTCTCGAAGCGCCGCACGTCGGCCACCGGGATGGTGTCGAGGTAACCACGGGTGCCGGCGAAGATCGAGACCACCTGCTCCTGGACCGGAAGCGGGCTGTTGAGGCCCTGCTTCAGCAGCTCGGTGAGGCGGTTGCCACGCTCGAGCTGGGCCTTGGACACGGCGTCGAGGTCGGAGCCGAAGGCGGCGAACGCCTGCAGCTCACGGAACTGCTGCAGGTCGGACTTCAGCGTGCCCGTGGCGGTCTTCATGGCCTTGATCTGCGCAGCCGAACCCACCCGGGAGACCGAGATGCCGACGTCCACCGCCGGGCGGATGCCCGACTTGAACAGGTCGTCCTGGAGGTAGATCTGGCCGTCGGTGATCGAGATCACGTTGGTGGGGATGTACGCCGACACGTCGCCGGCCTTGGTCTCGATGACCGGCAGGGCGGTCAGCGAGCCCGCGCCACGCTCGTCGGAGAGCTTGGCCGCACGCTCGAGCAGGCGGGAGTGGAGGTAGAACACGTCGCCGGGGTAGGCCTCGCGGCCCGGCGGGCGGCGCAGCAGCAGCGATACCTGGCGGTACGCCTCGGCCTGCTTGGAGAGGTCGTCGTACACCGCAAGGGCGTGGCCGCCGTTGTCCATCCAGTGCTGGCCCATGGCACAACCGGCATAGGGGGCGAGGTACTTGAACGGAGCCGGATCGGACGCCGGGGCCACCACGACCACCGTGTAGTCCATGGCGCCGTACTCCTCGAGCGTCGCCACCGTCTGCGCCACCGTCGAGGCCTTCTGGCCGATGGCGACGTAGACGCAGTTCACCCCCAGACCCTTCTGGTTGATGATGGTGTCGATCGCAATCGTGGTCTTGCCGGTCTTGCGGTCACCGATGATGAGCTCCCGCTGGCCACGGCCGACCGGGATCAGTGCATCGATCGCCTTGATGCCGGTCTGCATCGGCTCGTGCACCGGCTTACGACCGGTGATGCCCGGTGCCTGGATCTCCATCCGGCGGCGGACCACGTTGGTGAGCGGCCCCTTGCCGTCGATCGGCTGGCCGAGGGCGTCCACGACGCGGCCGAGCAGGCCGTCGCCGACGGGGACGTCGAGGATGCGGCCGGTCGACTTGACGCTCTGGCCTTCGTCGATGTGGCTCACCTCACCGAGGACCACCGCGCCGATGGACCCCTCGTCGAGGTTGAGGGCGAGTCCCAAGGTGCCGTCCTCGAACTCGAGCAGCTCGTTGACGGTGGCCGTGGGAAGACCGCCGATGCGGGCGATGCCGTCGCCCACCTCGAGGACCTTGCCCACCTGGTTCTGCTCCAGCGAGGGCGCGTAGCCCTCGAGCCCCTTGGTGATGGCAGACAGGATGTCGTTGGTGTTGATCGTCAGCTCAGCCATGACTACGGCTCCTTGGCCTAGAACGCTTCCCGCAGCTGGGCGAGACGGGTACGGATGCTGCCATCGATGACGGTGTCGCCGATCTGCGTGATGACGCCACCGACGACGGACGGATCGATGATGACCTTGACCTGCACCGCATAGCCGAGCTGCTTCTCCAGCGCGGTGGCGAGACGGGCCTGTTGCTCATCGCTGAGCGGAACTGCCGAGCGCACCTCGGCCAGGGACCGGTTCGAGGAGGCGGCCGAACGCTCGGCCATGGCGTCGATGATCTTGGGCAGGTCGGCCGCCCGATCGGCGGACACCACCAGCGACACGATGGCCGTGGTGACCGGGGTGGCCCGGGTGCCGAGGAGCTCCTCGACGATCTGCTGCCTGCGGGGCGCCGGAATGGCGGTGTCGGTCAGCTTCGAACGGAGCTCGTCGGAGCCCTCGAAGATGCGGGCGAGGCGGAACAGCTCGTCCTCGACCTCGGCCGGCTGGGGAGATGCCTGCGCAATGGTGAACAGCGCATCGGCGAACAGTTGCACGCGTTCGGTACCGGCCATCGTCACGCACCCACCTGGTTGATGTAGTTGTCGATGAGGCTTGCCTGTGTGGCGTCGTCGAGGTTGTGACGCACCACCGCTTCGGCCGCACCGCGAGCCAGCGAGGCCACCTCGGCCTGGAGGTCGGCGATGGCCTGCACCTTCGAGGACTCGATGTCGGCGAGTGCACGCTGGCGGAGATCCTGGGCTTCCTGGTCCGCCCGGGCCCGCAGCGACACGTCGAGTTGCTTGGCGCTCTGGTGGGCGTCGGCCACGATCCGAACGGCATCGGCCTCGGCGTCACCGACCGAGGCCCGAACCCGCTCGGCCTCGGCGAGGGCGTCGGCCTTGGCCTTGTCGGCGGCACCGAGCTCCTGCTCGATCTTGGCGGTGCGGTCGCGCAGGGCCTTCTTGATCGGGGGCAGGGCGAGCTTGGCGAGCAGGCCGAAGACCACCACGATGGCCACGATGGACCAATGCAGTTCATTGAGGTCGCCGGGGAGAATGGCGCCGTTCGGCTTCTCCGAGGCGAGCAGCGCTCCGAGCATGTCGATCATCGCGTCCCACCTTCGTTGGAGCCGTTCACGTAGTCCTCGATGACCTGCAGCTGGGCCTCGAGGGCGAGGTCCTTCTGCACGACCCGAGAGGCAGCGGAGACGGCCACGCCCGCAACCTGCGTACGCAGCTGGGCGAGCGCCGTGGCCTTGGCGGCGGCGACCTCGGCCGCAGCTGCCTCGCGCTGTGCCTGGATCTCGGCGTTGGCCTCGGCCAGCTTCCGGGCGCGGTAGCGCTCGGCCTCGTCACGGGCCGCGGCGACGATGCCGTTGGCCTCGGCCCGGGCCACGTCGACCCGGGCGTTGTAGGCGGCGACCGCATCGTCCGCACCGGAACTGGCCGAATCGGCCTCGGCGCGTGCCTCACGCAGTCGTCCTTCACGGTCGTCCATGACCCGCATGACCGGGGCCAGGAAGACGTAGCGCATCAGCATCCACAGCAAGAAGAAGCTCGCCGCGGCCCAGACGATCTCCTCCGTCACCGGAAGGATCGGGTTGACCGTCTTCTTTGCTTCTTCAGCCGCTAGCAGCAGAGCAGCAGCGAGCACAGTTCCTCCGTCTCAGTCGTTCGTTCGATCGGTTTCGAGAAGTCGAGGGATCAGACGAACTTGAGGAGGATGAACACGACGAAGCCGATGAGGGCGAGGGCTTCGGTGAAGGCGATGCCGAGGAACATGGTGGTACGCACCATGCCGGCGCTCTCCGGCTGACGGGCCATGGCGCTGACCGCCTGGCCGACGAGGTAGCCGATGCCGATGCCGGGGCCGATGGCGGCGAGGCCGTAGGCGTAGCCGGCGCTGCTGGCACCGGCCGTCGCCTTCGCGTCGGCGGCGGTCGTGGCGGCGCCCTCGGCGGCGGTGGTCGTCGCCTCCGAAGCCAGTTCGATCGCGTGGTGGAGAAGGCTCATCGGGTTCTGGTCTCCTGTTTGTGGTGGTGCGGCTCCGGCGGCACCGGAGACGACATGGTTTGCTTGGTTGCGATTGGGATCGGTTGGTGGCCGCTGCGGGCAGCGGTCGGACTCAGTGCTCGGGGTGCAGGGCCCCACCGATGTACACGGCGGTGAGGATCGTGAAGATGTAGGCCTGCAGGAAGGCCACGAGGACCTCGAAGCCGGTGAGGGCGATCAGCATGAACAGCGACAGCGGCAGGGCCGCCACCAGCGGCTTGAAGCCCCACAGGGTGATGCAGAGCACGCTGAAGGTCACCAGCAGGATGTGGCCGGCGAGCATGTTGGCGAAGAGACGGACGGCGAGCGAGAAGGGCCGCACCAGGAAGGTCGACACGAACTCGATCGGCGTCACGAGCAGGTACAGCGGCTTGGGCACCCCCGGCGGGAACAGCGCCCCGGTGATGTAGTGGATGCCGTGGTGCTTGAGGCCGACGCCGATGAACCACACCCAGGCCAGCAGGGCGAGCACGATCGGGGTGGCCATACGGGCGGTGGCCGGCATGTTGAACAACGGGATGATGCCGGTGATGTTCGAGAAGAACAGAAAGAAGAACATCGACAGCAGCATCGGGAGGTAGCGCTCGCCACCGTGGCCGATACCGGGGGCGATGACCTCGTTGCGGACGAACTGCACCGAGACCTCGGCGATGTTCTGCACACCGCGGGGCACGAGCTGCTTCTTCGAGCCTGCGATGGCGAAGATCACGATCGTGATGATCGAGGCCAACAGGTTGATGAAGGCGATCTTGTTGAACGCGTAGGCCTGGCCCTCGCCGAACCAGGCCGGCCATTCGACCACGTTCTCGATGGGCGGGAACTGCAGTGCGCCGATGATCACGGTGCCACGCTCTCCTTCGGTGCTGGTTGTTGCGAACGGGGGGTCGGACGCCGGGGCTTGAGGCCCGGGTGTGCGAGGGAGAGCGAAACATAACGCATCTCCCAGAACAGAAGCCCGAGATGGGCGACCACCAAGGTCACCCCGAGGGCGGGAAGGCTCATCCAGTCGGCGTCCTTCACCAGCAGCACGGCGGCGAAGATGATGCCGAGCCGCAGCAGGAAGCCGAACAGGGCGGCGCCCATCATCAGCGCCAGCGAGATCCGTGCCGTCACGGCCAGAAGTGCGGCCGACAACGCCAGGTTGCCCAGCACGATGGCGATGCCGTACGCCGACGAGATCGCGCCGTCGACCGACCACATCGCGGCGCAGATGAGCACCAGCACCGGAGCGGCGGGCAGTGCCCGCCGGATCATGTCCCGGGCGACCTCGACCTCGGGGGCGGGGCCGTCGAGACGGGTCACGAACGGCGAGCCCATGGACCCTCCGCCTCGAGACGCTTCATCTGCTCGTCGTAGCCGAGCCACAGCTTGACCACGCAACCGATGCTGGCGAGCAGGAAGAACACCAGCCCGATGATCGGCGTGGTGCCGAACCAGTGGTCCAACAGGAGCCCGATACCACCGAAGATGGCAGCCACGAACGCAAGTTCGAAGCCGCCACTGCTGCGGTTGAGATCTTTGGAGAATTCGCGTCGTTGCGAGTTGTCCACGGGGCTTCCTCGACGCCGCGCGCCGAGCGCACGGTGGGCTTGTGAATGGATTCGCAATCTATGGGGCCAACTCGTCCGGCGCAAATCAGCGTTCGGGCCGTGACGCGGCCCCCGACCGCTGCTCGGCCGCAACCTAGCGCAGGGTCCTGCCCGGTCGCTCGATCGGCGAGGGGACGGCGAGCGACGGGCCGGCATGTACGGCGGGTCATGCGGAACGGGCTCGCCGTCGAACGCTCGGAGCCGGAACCGGGATCGCCCGGTTTGGGGATGCCGGGCAGGCGCACCTGCATCGGTGTTGGTGAACGGCCCCTCCCCACCGTTGGGGAACAGTCGCACCGGCGCCGGGAGCGCAGGCACGGAGGCGGGGCCGATCGTCGGGCGGACGACGGTCCGGTCGGTCGATCCGTACCCGCCCGCGCCCGGCCGCACCCGGTTCGGGCGATGTCCGGTCACCGTGGGGACGCGGTTCGGGACGTCGGGACGGACTGCCAGGGCCCCGACCGGACGGAACGCTGCTGCTCACCGGGTTGCCGGCGGTGTGCGGCCGGGCGAAACGAGGGCACGGTGGAGTTGGACCACCGGCCGGGGCGGCGATGAGATCGCGGTAGCCGACGAGGTGCACGGCGACACCCCGTCGAGCGCCGAGGCGATGCAACGTGGTCGAGTGAACACTCAATGCGGTCGAGTGGGACACCCGGCGACGACGCTCGACCTCCCCGAACAAGAGGGTCCTAAGGCTGTCACCGAATCGGCACAAAGGTCCTGCTTGACGCTCCCCTTTGTTGACGTAAGGTCAACGACGAATCAGGAACCTCGACGGTTCGGTTCGGCGGAACACGATGATCGCCGTGGCGGCGGAAAAGCCCGGCGGTCGACAGCTCCTCGACACCTCGGTGTCGGGTGCCCGCGTGCGCCGTTGCCGGGCGCCGGGTTCGCAAGCGGAGCGGTGAGAGCGGCACCCATGGAGACAATTCGATCGCGGGAGTCCCAGCGAGGACACAGGCCTGCCGACCGCGGCCCGCTGGAGGCAGTCGGTGGCCCGCGGTACGAGACCCTCGTTGCGCCGGCCACCGCCACCGTAGGGGCCGTGACGGCAGCGGGCCGGCCCGGCCCGGCCCGGATGCTCGGCTGGTCGCCGTTGGTGTCCAAGCTGCTCGTCGCCACGGCCGACACGATCACGATCGTGGTCGCCCTCGGTCTCGCCATGGTGCTGGCCCGCCTCTCGGGCCAGCAGTCCTCCACCCACAACGCCGCCGTCACCCGGCAGATCGCCCTGCTGTCGGTGCCGGTGTGGCTGTTCGCCCTGGTGCAGGTCCGGGCCTATCAGGCCCGTTTCATCGCCGCTCGGGCGCAGGAGTTCCGTCGCCTGGCCCTGGCATCGGTCGCCGGCGCGGCGTCGCTGCTCGTGATTTCGGACCTGTGGCGCCGTATCAGCATCGAACGCGACTTCGTCGTGTTCGCCTTCGTCGGCGGGCTCGCCCTGCTCACCGCGGAACGGGAGGTGGTACGGCAGGTCTTCGTGCACCTGCGGCGGCAGGGCTACCGGTCGCGGTCCATCGCCATCGTCGGCGACAACAGCGAAGGCCGGGAACTGCGGCGGATGTTCGACGAGGCACCGGAGCTCGGCTGCCGGTTCGCCGGCTACATCACGGTCGACGGGACCCACAGCGGCACCCGCTTCGGTGACGTGCTGTGCCGGCTCGACGACGCCGTGGACACCCTCAGCCGCCGGCGCATCGGCAACGTCATGATCGCTGCCTCGGCGATCGACGTCGCCCAGACCTCGAGCCTGATCCGCAAGCTGCTCAAGGCCGGCATCAACGTCGAGCTGTCGCCCACCCTGCCCGACATCGCCGTCGGACGCCTGTCGATCCGTCCGCTGGGTCGCTTCCCCGTGGTGTACCTGCAGCCCTTCCACCAGTCCGGCTGGCGTTCGTGGGCTAAGCGGGCGTTCGACTTCACCCTGTCGCTGCTGGGCCTGATCGCGTTGGCCCTTCCGCTGTCGCTCGTGTGCCTGGCCATCAGGCTCGACAGCCGCGGTCCGGTCTTCTTCCGCCAGACCCGCGTCGGCCGCAACGGACGGCTTTTCGATGTCATCAAGTTCCGCACCATGGTCCCCGACGCCCACCAGCTGCGCGAGGCCCTCGCTGCGCAGAACGAGGCGGACGGCCCGCTGTTCAAGATCAAGAACGATCCCCGGGTGACACGGCTCGGCCGCTTCCTGCGCAAGAGTTCGGTCGACGAGCTGCCGCAGCTGTGGAACGTCCTGCGCGGCGAGATGAGCCTGGTCGGCCCGCGTCCGGCACTGCCCGAGGAGGCGGCGCTGTGGTCCGAGGACCTGCGCGACCGCCTGCGGGTCCAGCCGGGGATCACCGGCATGTGGCAGGTCAGCGGGCGCTCGGGCACCACCTTCGAGGAGTACAGCCGCCTCGACCTGTACTACGTCGACAACTGGTCGCTGGTCACCGACCTGTCGATCCTGGGCAAGACCCTGCCCAGCGTGCTGCTCCAACGCGGCGCCAGCTGACGCTGCGCCCCGCCCCCGGACCGGGCAGCGCTCCCCCGCCGGCCGCGCCCGGCCAACTCCACGTAGCGCTCAGTCGTCGGGCGGTCGACGCAGGCCGGGATGGAACCAGGTCACCAACGCCAAGGCCACTGCGCCGAGACCGACCAGCACCAGGCTGTCACCCGAACCGGTGATGGTGGGCACCAGGGCGATCGCCGACAGCAGCGCCGTCCAGCCCCACAGGATCGCCACGCTGCGGCGCTGGCCGTGGCCCATCTGCATGAGGCGATGGTGGAGGTGGCCCTTGTCGGCGGTGGCCAGCCCCGAACGACGACGGGCCCGGCGGATGATGGCGAAGGTGGTGTCGAGGATGGGCACGCCGAGCACGAACAGCGGGATGACCAGCGGAGCGAAGAAGAAGTAGGTCTGGCCGCTGAACGGGTCACGGGTGCGGCCACCGACCGAGATCGTGGCCGCGGCCATCAACAGGCCCAGCAGCAGGGCACCTCCGTCGCCCATGAAGGTGCGCGCCGGGTGGAAGTTGTGCGGCAGGAACCCCAGGCACACCCCGACCACCGCCACCGCGACCAGCGGCGCCGGGTTCGCCGACCGCAGCAGGTCGTTGCCGGCGAGCTGCTGGGTGTAGATGAAGAACGCCAGCGCGGCGATGCCGACGATGCCGGCGGCGAGACCGTCGAGGCCGTCGACGAGGTTGACCGCGTTGGCCATGCCGATGACCCACAGCACCGTGATCAGCGCCGACAGGTCGGGGGTCAGCACCCAGAACCCGGCGAAGGGGATGCGGAAGTACACCAGGCTGACCCCGGCGATGGACAGCACCGAACCGGCGAGGACCATGCCCGCCACCTTCGCCGGCGCCGACACCTCACGGATGTCGTCGATGAACCCGACGCCGTACATGACCATCGCCGCCACGACGATGCCGATGATCTCGCGTGGGTGGTCGAACACCGAGTCGTAGCCCGGCAGCAGCACCGCGGCGACCAGGACCGCAGCCAGGAAGCCCACCAGCATGGCGGCACCACCGAGGGTCGGCGTGGGCCATCGGTGCACCCGCCGCTCGTCGGGGGCGACCACTGCACCGACCCGCTGCGCCAACCGTTGGGTGGCCGGCACGAGCAACCAGGTGACCACGGCCGCCACCGCCCCGGTCAGGCCGTACCCCCACAGCGTGGGGGTCACGAGCGGCGCTGCGGCGCAGGGTGCGGGTGCTGGAGCCGGGTCGCCACGGCGCAGGACGTTAGTCCGCCAGCCGGGCCACCAGCGCGCGGTCCCGCCCGGCCAGGTCGGCCTTGACCTCGACGGAGCGGTACCCACCGCCGAGGGCGAGCTCCGCCGCTGCGGACAACTGGTCCGCACCCAGCTCGAGCACCAGGGTGCCGTCGGGCTGCAACCACTGCAGGGCGCCCTGCAGCAGGTGCCGAGCTGCGTCGAGGCCGTCGGGTCCGCTGCGCAGGGCCAGCTCCGGTTCCCAGTCGGCCACCTCGGAGGGCAGCGTCTCGTGGACGGCCACGTAGGGCGGGTTGGAGACGATGACGGCGAGCTGCCCGGCGAGCTCGTCGGGCAGCGCCGCGAACCACGACCCCGACCGCATCTGTACCCGGGCCGCGGCGCGACCGATGCCGGCGAGGTTGGCCCGGGCGACGGTCAACGCGTCCTCGGACACGTCGGTGGCCCACACGTCGGCGAGCTTGCACTCCGAGGCCAGCGACAGGGCGATGGCCCCCGAGCCGGTACCGAGATCGGCAACGGTGATCCGCCGGTTGTAGTCGTGGCCGTGGCGTTCGATCAGCCGGGCGATCTCGGCGAGCGCCACCTCGACGACGATCTCGGTCTCGGGCCTCGGGATGAGCACCCGGCGGTCCACCAGCAGGTCGAGGTAGCGGAACCCCCAACGACCCAGCACGTACTGCAGCGGCTCCCCGGTGGCACGGCGTTCGACCATGGTGTCGAAGCGGGTGAGGGCCCGCACCGTGGCCGGCTGCTCGAGCGTGGCGTGGTACTCCCCCGGCTCGCAGCCGGTCACGTCCTCGATCATCCGGCGCACGTCGAGCGCGGCCTGCGACGAGCCGGCTGCGATGAGCCGGGCCCGGCCGCCCTCGGCCACCTCGGCCCAGCTGATCGTGCCGTCGTCGGCCACCATCGCCGTTCAGCCCTCACCGTCGGCGAGCTGGCGGGCCCGCTCGTCCTGGACCATGGCGTCGATGACGTCATCGAGCTCACCGGCGAGGACCCGGTCGAGCTTGTAGAGCGTCAGGCCGAGCCGGTGATCGCTGACCCGGTTCTCCTTGAAGTTGTAGGTCCGGATCTTCTCGCTGCGCCCGCCGCCACCGATCTGGTCGCGTCGTTGACCTGAACGCTGCGCGTTCTGGCGGTCCTGCTCGGCCTTGAGCAGGCGCGAACGCAGCACCACCAGGGCCTTGGCCCGGTTCTGCAGCTGGCTCTTCTCGTCCTGCATGGACACGACCAGCCCGGACGGCTTGTGGGTGATACGGACCGCAGAGTCGGTGGTGTTGACGTGCTGGCCGCCGGCGCCCGACGAGCGGAACACGTCGATCTGCAGGTCGTTGGGGTCGATCTCGACGTCGATCTCGTCGGCCTCGGGCAGCACGGTGACCGTGGCCGAGGAGGTGTGGACCCGTCCCTGGGACTCGGTGACGGGCACCCGCTGCACCCGGTGCGGGCCGGCCTCCCATTTCAGCTTGGACCAGGCATGGTCGCCCTCGATTCGGAACACCACGTCGTTGAAGCCGCCGAGGTCGGACTGGCTGGCCTCGAGCACCGTCAGCTTGAACCCCTGGCGGCCGGCGTAGCCGCGGTACATCTCGAAGAGGTCCCGGGCGAAGAGGTTGGCCTCCTCGCCGCCTTCGGCCCCGCGGATCTCCATGATGACGTTCTTGTCGTCGTTGGGGTCACGGGGCAGCAACAGCAGGCGCAGCTCGTCGCCGAGGTCCTCGAGGTCGCGTTCGGCGGCGTCGATCTCCTCGCGCAACAGCTCGCGCTCGCCGGCATCGGCCTCGCCGTAGAGCTCACGGGCGGCAGCGAGGTCATCCCGACGGGCGCGCAACCGGGAGGAGACGGCGACGATGGCCTCGAGCTGGCGATAGCGCCGGGTGGCGTCGGCATACCGCTTGGGATCCGCCAGCAGAGCCGGGTCGCCGAGGCGGGCTTCGAGGTCGGTGAACTCCGTCTCGAGCGCTTCGATCCGCTCCAGCATCAACGAATCCACTCGCCGTCGAGGGCGACGAGGCGTGCGGGACGCACCAGGGCGGCGGCGAGC
Organism: uncultured Acidimicrobiia bacterium; assembly: GCA_903921205.1. Classification (GTDB taxonomy): domain Bacteria; phylum Actinomycetota; class Acidimicrobiia; order Acidimicrobiales; family CAIXPF01; genus CAIXPF01. Next base: position 69,675 of record CAIXPF010000050.1, read on the forward strand.
GCGTGGATGATCGGGTACTGGTCGCGAGCCGGGCACACGTAGACCAACTCGGCCTCGGGATCGAAGCGGTCCCGACCGTCGGCGGCCACGGCGATGGCCTCGGCGTCCACGCCCACCGCGCAGGCGACCACCATCGGCCGGCCGGCGTCGTCGACCCCGGCGGCGAACGCGGGTACCGGGTCGATGAGGTTGTCGCGCGGCAACGGCGGTTCGAGCGGCTCGAGCCGGGCGGCGCCGACCAGGCCGGGTTCGGCCACGACCCGGGAGCGCAGCCAGCGTTGCCGGGCCAGACGGTTCAACAGGTGCGGCGGCTCATCGGCACGGCGATGGCGGCGCACCACGTCGAGCACGTCCTCGCGAACCTCGGCCGCGCTGCGGATCTGTTCCATCACCTGGGCGGCCTCACGGTCGTAACGCCCGACACCGACCTCGAGGTGCACCCCGGGGCCTTCCTGGTCGGCCATGACCCGTCCGACCTCGAGGCCGTTCAGCTCGGCCATGACCACCCCGTGCTCGACCACGATCTCCGCACCGGCTCGGCGCAGCGGCTCGATGGCGGCGAGGTGCGCCGGGTCGGCCGGCAGGATCGGCAGGTGCGGGCCGGGTTCGGCCGGGCTGAGGACGGTGCCGTCGAGGCGCAGCACCACCGGCTGCGGGGTGAACAGGCGGGCCCGCCGGGCGACCACGCCAGGGGCGAGCGGTCCCTCGGCATCCCCGTCGACGACGACGTGGATCGTGCCGCTGAGGCCGCTGCGTTGCGCCCAGGCCAGTGCGGCACCGATGCCGGCGCCGCGGTCGAGCAGCACGTAGCCCGACCCCTCGACCACCACTGCTGCCATCGGGCCCAACGGACGGTCCTCGAGGTTCTCGGAACCGGTACGCGCCCGCACGACCGAACGCAGCTTGGCCAGGTTCAGCCGGCCGCGCAGCTCGGGATCAGACACCGTTGCGGACATCGCCGCTCCCCTCGGTCATCACGCCGAGGGGACCTTGGCCACCTCGGCCAAGAACTCGTCGTTGGAGCGGAACGTCCGCATCCGGTCGACCAGCAGCTCGAGTGCGGCGGCGCCGGAACCGTCACCGGCGAGGCCGGAGAGCACCCGCCGCAGCTTCCACACCTGGTTGAGCTGGCGACGGTCGAAGAGCAGTTCCTCGTGGCGGGTGGACGAACCGTCGACGTCGATCGCCGGATAGATGCGCTTCTCGGCCAGGCGGCGGTCGAGGCGCAGCTCCATGTTCCCGGTGCCCTTGAACTCCTCGAAGATGACCTCGTCCATGCGGGAGCCGGTCTCGACGAGCGCCGTGGCCAGGATGGTGAGCGAGCCGCCCTCCTCGACGTTGCGCGCCGCCCCGAAGAACTTCTTCGGCGGGTACAGCGCCCCGGTGTCGATACCGCCGGACATGATCCGCCCGGTGGCCGGCGCCGCAAGGTTGTAGGCCCGGGCGAGCCGGGTGATGCCGTCGATGATGATGACGACGTCCTCGCCCTGCTCGACCATGCGCTTGGCCCGCTCGGCGGTCATCTCCACCACATGGGTGTGCTCGTCCGCCGGCCGGTCGAAGGTGGAGGCGACCACCTCGCCGCGGATCGAACGCTTCATGTCGGTGACCTCCTCGGGCCGCTCGTCGATGAGCAGCACGATGAGCTTCACCTCGGGGTTGTTGGCCTCGATGCACTGGGCGATGGTCTTCATCACCGTGGTCTTGCCGGCCTTGGGCGGGGACACGATCAGGCCGCGCTGGCCCTTGCCGATGGGGGCGATGAGATCGACGATGCGCGCCGTCATGTTGTACGGCTCGTTGGCCCGTTCCAGCTTGAGCTGCTGATCGGGGTAGAGCGGGGTCAGCTCCTCGAACCGGGGCCGGTTGCGCGCGGCCTCGGGGTCGCGGCCGTTGACCTCGTCGACGCGCAGCAGGGCCGGGTTCTTCTCGCCCCGGCCGGCCGGGCGGGACGACCCGACGAGGTGGTCGCCCCTGCGCAGGCCGAACTGGCGTACGAACTTGCCGGGGACGTACACGTCGTCCTTGGAGGGCAGGTAACCCTTGACCCGCAGGAAGCCGTACCCCTCGTCACGCAGGTCGAGGTAGCCACTGACGGGAACCGCGTCGCCCTGGCCACCGCCCGACGCCTGGCCCTCCTCACCGCGATCGCGTTCCCGGTCGCGGTCGCGGTCGCGGTCGCGGTCGCGGTCGCGATCGATGTCGCGGTCGCGATCGATGTCGCGGTCGATGTCGAGGTGTCGTCGACAGAGCTCCGCCAAGTACACGACCAGGAGTAGCCCACCCTTCCCCGCCAACCAATGCCGCGGAGCCACAAAGAAGGGCAACGACGGGACGATGTACCGCAGTGTCCCAAACAAAAACGGAATTTATGCCTGGAAAAAATAAAAAGGGGGTATGCTCCCCCAAACGAAGATTTTTTGCGGCCTGAATGGAACATACCGGCGGCGTCCGGTGCTCCTCGGACCGGAACGGGCCTTTAGTACACGGCTGCAGCCACGCCCCTGCGTAGAAAAGCGCGCAGTGGTCCCCAAAATCCCCCTGCCGATCAGGGG
>CAIXPF010000051.1 GCA_903921205.1 uncultured Acidimicrobiia bacterium
GACCGACTGACCGACTGACCGCAGCGTCCGGCGACGCACCCGTGCCGGACGGGCGAACGGCCGCCGGGCCGCCGCCGCTCAGCGCGACGGCGTCGGGGCGAGCAGGTCGCGGTCGAGTTCCTTCACCGACGTCACCCCGCTGAGGGCCATGGTCCGGCGCATGCCCTCGGCCAGCAGCCGCAGTGCCTGGTCGACGCCGCGCTCGCCGCCGGCACCCAACGCGTACAGGTAGGACCGGCCGATCATGCAGGCGTCGGCCCCGAGAGCGACGGCCTTGACGATGTCGCTGCCCCGGCGCACCCCGCCGTCGCACAGGATCGCCACCCGGCCGCCGACCGCATCGGCCACCGGTGCCACGAGGTCGATCGGTGCCGGTGCCCCGTCGAGCTGACGACCGCCATGGTTGGACAGGGCGATGGCATCGACCCCGTGATCGACCGCGATACGGGCGTCAGCCACCGACTGGATGCCCTTGATGACCACCTTGCCGGGCCACTGGGCACGGAACCAGTCGATGTCCGCCCACGACAGCGACGGATCGAACTGGCTGTTGATGTACTCCGACAGGTTGACCGCAGTGTTCGCACCGTCCTCGGCACCCCTGCCGCTCATGTTGGCGAAGCGGATGGGCTCCGAACGCATGAACGCCGCGGTCCACGCCGGCTTGCGGATGCCTTCGATGATCGTGTCGAGACCGATCTTCGGCGGCAAAGAGAACCCGCGGCGCACGTCACGCTCGCGGCGACCCAACACGGCGGTGTCCACGGTGATGGCGATGGTCGAGTACCCGGCGGCGGCGGCACGGGCCAGCATGTCGCGCACCAGTCCACGATCACGCCACACGTACACCTGGAACCACAGGTCCCCCTCGGACACCGCCCGCACCTCCTCGATGGAGCGGGTGGCCATCGTCGAGAGGGTGTAGGGCAGACCGGCCCGCCGAGCGGCCCGGGCCACGGCCAACTCGCCCTGCGGGTCGGCGATGCGGCTGAAGCCGGTCGGGGACAGCACCAGCGGCAACGGCAACGGCTTGCCGAACAACGAGGTGGAGGTGTCGACCTCGCTGACGTCGCGCAGCACGCGCGGCACGAAGGAGTAGCGGGCGAAGGCCTCGGTGTTGTCGGCGAGGGTCCGCTCGTCCTCGGCAGCGCCGTCGATGTAGTCGAACACCCCCGCAGGCAGCCGTCGCTTTGCCAGTCGCCGCAGATCCTCGATGTTGGCGGCGCGGCTGAGCCGGCGAACCGTTCCGTCGAGCTCGACGGGCCGGAACCGGATGACGGAACGCAACGTCTCGATCATGGGCTCATTCTGGCACGGCATCGTTCCGGCACCGGCTCCCGATCGGGACCACGTCGACCGGCAGCCCAGCTGGGGCGAAGGACATATGGCGGTCAGACCGGGGGCGTCCTACGTTCACGGCGGCGGGCGGACCAGTCAATCGGCGTCGGCGAGCGCCTGCTCCGGCGGGCCACCCAGAACGACCAGGAGCTCGGTTGACCCTCATCACCGTCGTGTCGGCCAAACATGCTCCCGGCGCCACCACCTCCGCCCTGGTGCTGGCGGCTGCGGCCGATCCGCTCACGGCACCGATCGTGCTCGAAGGCGACCCCGCCGGTGGCGACCTCGCTGCCCGTGCCGGCACGCTGTTCGATCCAGGCATGGCGACCCTGTTCGAACACGCCCGCAACGGGGGCGCCGCCGAGGAGCTCGGCCTGCACGCCCACGTCCTGCCGACCGGAGTGCGTCTGGTGGTCGGGTTGGTCGACCCCGAGAAGGTCAGCCGCTATGCCGATGATGCTGCGGCGGTGCTGGCCCCGTTGCTACAGCGGGCCGGGATGCTGGCCGTCGTCGACGGAGGGCGCTGGGGCAGCGCCGCCGGCGCCGCCTGGGCCGCCCGTTCCGACCTGGTGGTGGTGGCCATGCGACCGACGGTGGACGGCGCCGAGCATGTCGCGGCGCGCCTGCCGTCGCTGCGCCGGATCGCGCGGGCAGTCCGACCGCTGGCGATCGGGGACAACCCGCTGCGCCCCGCCGACGTCGCCGACATCCTCGGCTGCCCGGTGTCGTTCCTCCCATCCGAACCGGCCACGGCGCGAGCCGTCGGAGAAGGCCGCATCGGGCTCGACGCCCTGCGCGTCACCAGGTTGTTCGCCGCCGCCGAGCGCGTGCTCAGCGAGATCTCCGTCACCGGCCACGGCCCGGCCTGCACCGGACCCGGCACCGGACCCGGCACCGGCACCGGCACCGGCACCGACCGGCATCCGGCCCGCAGGCAACCGCCGGCGTTGTCGCGCCGTCTCACGGCCTGATTGCGGCACCGACCCCGATACGGGCCGGCTGCGACCGGGCCTGGTTCAGCCCAACGCGGCACGGACCCGGGGGAGCACCTCACGGCCGAGCAGATCGAGACAGGCCAGGGTGTCCGCCTGATCGCTGCCGGGCCAGGCCACCCGCATTGCCAGGTGGGTGACCCCGACCTCGCGGTACTGGGCAACGAGCCCGGCTGCCACCTCGTCGGGGTTCCCGATGACGAACCGGTTCGCTGCGAGCGCCTCGAACCCGTCCTCGTCGGCGGCGCCGCCGGCACTGCTGGCCGCCTCGCCGGCACTGCCGGTCAGCCCCCACGACGCATAGGCCGCGTACTTGCGCAGCAGGTGCGGCCGGGCCAGATTGCGGGCCGTGGGGCCGTCGTCGTGGCAGAACACCTCGAGCATCCGGCCGGTCTCCGCCGCAGGCGGCAACCCGGCAGCGGCACGCGCCGTGGCGAACAGCTCCAGCTGACGCCGCACGCCGTTGTTGTCGTCGTTGGGGGTGGCCATGAACGCGTCACCGATGCGCCCGGCCCGCTTGATGGCCCGGTCGCTGGTCGCCCCGATCCAGATCGGCGGGCCGCCGGGCCGGCGCGGTCCCGGCCGGACCGTGGCGCCGCGCAGGCGGAACCAGCCCCCGTCGTGATCGACGCCGGACTCGCTCCACAGCCGCCGGATCACCTCGATACCGTCCACCATCCGGGCCAGACGCTCCTCGAAGGGAACCCCGAAGGCGTCGAACTCCTCGGGCCGGTACCCCTGCCCGACGGTGAGGATGAACCGCCCGCCGCACGCCAGGTCGATCAACGCCACCTGCTCGGCGATGTCCACCGGCCGGTGCAACGGCAGCAGCACCAGGTTCGTGCCGATGGCCATCTCGCCGCTGAACGCCGCGAGATGCGACAGCAGGGCCAGCTGTGGGAAGAAGTGGAAGCCGGGCGTCAGATGGTGCTCACCGGCCCAGATGCTGTCGAAGCCGAGCTCCTCGGCCAACTTCACCTGGACGACGAGGTCGGCCAGGCACTGTCCGGCGTCCTGGTCCTCGGGGTACTGCGAGTTCAGGTAGATGCCGAGCTGCAACGGCGACATACGCCGGTCCTCCTCCGTCAGGGCCTGTACCGACCGGTTCGTCGGGCGGGCGGAAGTGTAGGCAGCGGCAGCGCCGGGCGTGCGGCTCGGGTCTAACCTCTCACCCGGACCGGTGTCGGGCGCCGGCCGGAGAGGCACGATCGTGAGCGCAGACACCGACAGCGCCGGGCAGGACGTCACCTGGCACGACGTCGTCTGGCACGACGAGTTGGCCGCCCGGATCTACGTGCCGCCCGTGGCGACCCGGACCGGGGCCGCAGTGATCGATGTGCACGGCGGGGCGTGGACCTCGCAGGACCGGACCCTCGGCGCCAACTACGGGCTGGTGCTCGCCGCCGCCGGGATCTGCGTGGTGGCCATCGACTTCCGCGACGGGCGCGTCGCGCGCCACCCGGCGGCCTCCGACGACGTGATCGCCGCAGTGGCATGGGTACGTGCGCACGCGCCGCGGCTCGGTATCGACCCAGCCCGGGTCGGCCTGATCGGCAGCTCGAGCGGCGGTCACCTCGCCCTGTACGCCGCGCTGACCGGCGTCGACGTGCCCTTCGTCGGGGCGTTCTGGCCGCCGGTCGACCCGCTGGCCCGGGCCCGGTATGCCGCGACCATGGTGGGCAAGCCGGTGCCGGAGGGCCAACGCTTCGACGCTGCCAACTTGGTCCGTTCCGCCGAGACCTACTTCGGCACCGAGACGGTGATGGCCGAGGCGTCCATCACCGCGGTGCTGCGCCGCGAACGCACCGCTGCGTTGCCGGCAGTGTGGTTGGTCCGCGCCGGCGAGGACCTCAACGTGCCGGCGGTACTGCTCGACGAGCTGACCAACGCCTACCGCGACGCGGGCGGCTCCATCGAGCTGAGCGACTACCCGGGCCAGAAGCACGGGTTCGGCCATGGAACCGGGCCGGTCGCCCGGCGGTTCCAGAGCGACCTGGTGATGCGGGTCCGAGCTGCGCTGACCTGAGCGGCACCGGACCGGCCTGCCGGATGTGCCCGGAGCGGGATTCGAACCCGCACGGCCTTGCGGCCAGAGGGGTTTAAGCCCTCCACGTCTGCCGATTCCGTCATCCGGGCCGTCGCTCACCGTAGCCGCCGAACGCCCCGCTCTCGCCGCCGGGCCCGGAGACGGTTCCACGACGCACGGCCGGCCGCTGCGACCGGCGGTGGGCACACCACGATCGGAACAGCCACGGCAGTCCGCAGCGAGCAGGCGACCATCAGGCGGCAATCGGAGCGGCCACCACGATCGGGGCAGCTGCCGGGCCCACGAACGGCATGGGGTGATCGTCGGAAACCGTGCGCCACAGCAGCGATCGGCAACGCTCGGCCTCAGCGGCGACGAGCCCGTTGGCGACGACGACGCCCTCGATCATGTCGGCCAGGACCGCGGGCCAGGGCCGGTCGCGTAGCGCCACCGCCACCACCACCGAACCGTCGGGCCTGCGACGCATCGTCCGCGACACCCCCGCTACGCCGGGCGGACTGCGGAAGCTCGGCACGACCCAACCCGTCCGACGGCCCACTGCGGCGATCCGGCGGACGGTCTCGGCAAAGCGGAGCGACAGGGCTTCAGGCACCCGAGCATCATCCACGCGGTGTAGGACAGTCTCGAACGGCCGCGGGGCGACCGGCCCCGCCGACACCGTCCACCCGTGCCCGACCCGTCGTTGCCTAGGGTTCCGCTCGTGACGGCGGACGGCACCGACCTCAACCCCACGTCCCGGCTGAACCCGGCGCAGCTCGACACCCTGGCCCTGCTGCGCGAGCCCCGCGACGAACGGCCTCTGCACCGTCGGGAGCTGAAGGAGGAACTCCGCCTCCTGCTGCACGACGACCTCGCCGAGATCGCCGCGTGGATCGAGCGACCGATCCGGCTGTCGAAACACGACCTGGCCTCGGTGCACGGGTGCGAGGAACGTTTCATGCACGAGCGCAGCGAGCCGTTCACCGCCAACGCCGCCACCGTGCGCGGGACCATCGCCCACAAGGCCATCGAGTTGTCCGTCCAGACGTCCACGGCCTCGCCCGGCCGTCTCGTCGACCGCGCCCTGAGCCGCCTTGCCGACAGCGACAACTGGACCGCCCAGTGGCTCGGGGAGGCCGACGATCTCGACCTCGCCGAGGTCCGCGGACTGGCCTGCGAGCGCGTCACCAAGTTCGTCGAATGCTTCCCCCCGTTGCCCACCGGCTGGCGGCCGGTCACCGAGAGCCGTCTGTCCTGCGACCTGCACGACGGCCTGATCCGGCTCAGCGGCAAGATCGACCTGGCCATCGGCGGACCCGACGGGCTGCAGGCGGGCAAGGTCATCGTCGATCTCAAGACCGGCAACCGGTCCTCGACCCACATCGAGGACCTGCGCTTCTACGCCCTGCTCGAGACGCTCCGCCTCGGGGTACCGCCGTGGAAGGTGGCCAGCTACTACCTCGACAGCGGGACCTTCGTGTTCGAGACGGTCACCGAGGGTCTGCTCGAGGCCGCAGCCCGACGGGTGGTGGACGGCGCGATCAAGCTCGCCGAGCTGCTCGAGGGTGAGCGGCCGCCGATTCGCCGGGCGGGGCCGACCTGCGCCTGGTGCCCGCTGCTCGACGGGTGCGAGGACGGCCGGCGGGCCCGCGCCGCCTGGGAGGAGTTCGGCTGAACGCCGGCTACAGGTCGAGGCCGACGTCGAGGTTCGGCGCCGAGTGGGTGAGCCAACCCATCGAGATCAGATCGACCCCGGTCTCCGCCACCGCCCGGACGTGCGCACCCGTGATGCCGCCAGAGGCCTCGGTGATCAGCCGACCGCCGACCCGCTGCACCGCGGTCCGCAGGTCCTCGAGCGAGAAGTTGTCGAGCAGCACGGCATCGACCCGGGTGAGGCCCAGCACCACGTCGAGCTGCTCGAGCGAGTCGACCTCGACCTCGACCTTGACCAGGTGGCCGACGCGTTCCTCAACCCCGCGTACGGCTTCGGCGACCCCACCGGCCACGGCCACGTGGTTGTCCTTGATCAGCACCGCGTCGTACAGGCCGAACCGGTGGTTGGACCCTCCGCCCATGCGCACCGCGTACTTCTCCAACGCCCGCAGCCCCGGGGTGGTCTTACGGGTACAGACGATCCGCGCCCCGGTCCCGCGCACTGCGTCGACCATCGAGGCGGTGGCGGTGGCGATCCCCGACAGCCGGCCGACCAGGTTCAGCGCCGTCCGCTCGGCGGTCAGCAGGCTGCGGGCCGGACCGTGCACCGTGGCCAGCGACGTGCCCGCGACGACGCGGTCGCCGTCGGCCACCAGGCTGGTGAAGACAACGCCCGGGTCGTACAACCGGAACGCCGCCTCGGCCACTGCCAGGCCGGCGATGACGCCGTCGCGGCGCACCCCGATCGATGCCGTGGCGAGGACCCCGTCGGGGACCGTGGCCTGGGTGGTCAGATCCCCGGCCGCGCCGAGGTCTTCCGCAAAGGCCGCTCGGAGCAGCGGCTCGAGGGCCAGGGGGTGCAGGGCGGCGTCGCTCATGCCGCCATGATTGCCTGCATCGCGGCGCGGTCACGAACGCCGACCTCGTCGGTGGCCGACTCGCCGATGCGCTCCGTGGCCGGCTCCACGATCAGCTCCACCGACTCCGCCGGCTGCGGGCGCACGATCCGCCGGGCGGCCTGGGCGGGATCGGCCTCCGGATGGTCGGCACGGAAGTGGGCGCCACGGCTCTCGGTGCGCTCGAGCGCCGAGTGCAGCACCAGGCCGGCGACGACCAGCGCGTTGCGCACGGTGTTGCCCGCCGAACCGTCGGCTCCGGCCGCGTGCCGCGCCAGCTCGGCGAGGCCCGACCGCAACCCGGTCTCGTCGCGTACCACCCCGGCGTGTTCCCACAGCAGGGTGCGGATCGCCGCCAGCTCGGCCGCATCGTCGGCAGGGATCGCCGACCATGCGCTGCGGGCCACCCGGACCCGTTGCGGCACGGTGGCCGTGGGCCCGTGCCGGTCGTCGGTCGCCGTGGCGGTCCGCCACCCGGCACGGATGGCCTGTGCCGCGGCGCGGCCCATCACCACCCCTTCGAGCAACGAGTTCGAGGCCAGCCGGTTGGCGCCGTGCACACCGGTCGAAGCCGCTTCGCCCACGACCCACAGACCCGCTCGGGCAGTGCGGCCCCCGGCGTCGGTGGCCACGCCACCCATGCAGTAGTGCGCCGCCGGCGACACCGGCAGCAGCTCATGACGCGGATCGATCCCGGCCCCCATGGCGAGGGCGAACACCGTGGGAAAGCGTTCGGGGAACCCGTCACCCACCGCGGCGCGGGCGTCGAGGCAGGGATGCCGTCCGGCCAGGAGCTCGGCGTAGTTGCCGCGAGCGACGACGTCACGCGGGGCCAGCTCGGCATCGGGGTGCAGCGCCGTCATGAACCGTTCCCCGCAGTCGTTGACCAGCACTGCGCCCTCACCGCGCAGCGCCTCGGTCAACAACGGCAGCGGATCGGCCCCCGTCACCGCCAACGCCGTGGGATGGAACTGGACGAACTCGGCGTCGGCCACCTCGATACCGGCCCGTGCCGCCATCGCCATCGCCGCACCGGCCACCTGGGCCGGGTTCGTCGTCGCTGCGAACAGGTGCCCATACCCACCGGTACCGAGCACCACCGCATCGGCGAGATGCAACGTGAGGTCGCCTCCGGCCCCTTGTGCCACCACGCCCACCACCCGCTCGTCGTGCTCGTCCCGCACGAGGTCGAGCACGGTGACGCCTTCCTGCACCCGCAGGCGGGGGTTGTGTCGCACGGCCTCGACGAGGCTTCGCATGATCTCTGCGCCCGTGGCATCGCCACGGGCGTGCACGATGCGGCGGGCCCGATGGCCGGCCTCGCGCCCCAGGACCAGAGCACCATACCTATCGGTATCGAACCTGGCGCCGGCCGCCCGCAGCCAGGCGATCACCTCGGGGGCCGCGCCGGTTACCGACTCGGCCACCGCCGCGTCACCGATGCCACCGGCCACCGCAACGGTGTCCTCGGCATGAGCGTGCGGGGTGTCGTCGGGACCCAAGGCCGCGGCCATGCCACCCTGAGCCCAGGGGCTGGACCCGCTGCCGAGCCCGGCATCGACCAGCACGGTGGCCTCGCCGAGCTCGAGCGCGGCGGACAGCGCCGCCACCCCGGCACCGACGACGACGACCCGGTGGCGCTCGACGGCGACCATGGGCGAGCGATCGCCCGCCGTCGCCGGATCGGCGCTCACCGGGTCCCGCCGGCGGTGGGGCCACCACCGATGGCCAGCATCCGATCGACCGATCGACGGGCCCGCTCGGCGATGTCGGGGTCGACGTGCACCTCGGTGGTCATGGTCTGCAGCGAGTGCAGGATCTTGTCGAGGGTGATCCGCTTCATGTGCGGGCACAGGTTGCAGGGGCGCACGAACTCGACGCCGGGCGCCTCCATGGCCACGTTGTCGGCCATCGAGCACTCGGTCACCATGACCACCCGACCGCCGGCCGGCACGTGCTTGACGAAGCCGACCATGCCGGCGGTGGAACCGACGTAGTCGGCCTCGGCCAGCACGTCGGGCGGGCACTCGGGGTGGGCCAGGATCTGCACGCCCGGGGTCTGGGCCCGGTAGGAACGCAGCTCGGCCCCGGTGAAGCGCTCGTGCACCATGCACGCGCCCTCCCACAGGATGACCTTCACCTCGGGCAACTGCGAGGCCACCCAGCGGGCGAGGTACTGGTCGGGCAGGAAGATGACCTCGTCGACGCCCAACGATCGCACGACCTCGACGGCGTTGCCGCTGGTGCAGCAGATGTCGACCTCGGCCTTCACCTCTGCCGAGGTGTTGACGTAGGCGACGATCGGCACCCCGGGATGGCGCTCGCGCAGCAGCCGGACGTCCGCACCGGTGATCGACTCGGCCAGCGAGCAGCCCGCCTTCGGGTCGGGGATCAGCACGGTCTTGTCGGGGCAGGTGATCTTGGCCGTCTCGGCCATGAAGTGGACCCCGGCGAACACGATGACCTCGGCGTCGGTGCGCGCCGCCTCGCGGGCCAGGCCCAGCGAGTCGCCCACGATGTCGGCGACCCCGTGGTAGATGTCCGGCGTCATGTAGTTGTGGGCCAGCACGATGGCGTTGCGCTGCTTCTTGAGGACGTTGATGGCGTCGATGGTCTCGGCGATGGACGCCCACTCGATGTCGGGCAACGTGTGCTGCGCCCGCTGCAACGGCGTGGCGCCGTCCTCGGCCCGCACCAACAGGTTCGTTCTCATATGGGTCATGACCGCTACCGATCCGGGACGGACGTGACGATCGCCCGGAGCCCACTCCGCCACGGCATCGGGATGCCAGGCTTCCTACCCACCACTAATACTCAGATCGAGCATTAGTTGTGCTCGACGTGAGTATATGCAGGGTCGGTCACCCTGGGGCAAGAAAAACATCAACAGCTCCCGGCCCACCGGCCACCGGGCAGCTAGTCGAGGGCACCCGCTGCGGCGACCTCGGCCACCTCGTCGTCGGACATGCCGAGCAGCCCGGTGAGGACCTCGTAGGTGTGCTCCCCCAGGCACGGCGCCGCCGACCGCGGGCCGTGGTCGTAGCCGGCGATGCGGTACTGGTGGCCGGCATAGGGGATGACCCCGACCTCCGTGTGCTCGAGGTAGGCGTAGAACCGGCGATGGGCGAACTGGGCGTCGGCCAGCAGGTCGCTGCTGCGCAGCAGCGCACCGGCCGGCACACCGGCGGCGCACAGCACCCGCTCGAGCTCGGTGGCCTCGAACCCGGCGCTCCACCGCGCCAGCTCCCGGTCGATCAGGTCATGGTCCCGGCGACGGCCCTCGAGCGTGGCCAGGTCCTCGGTGGCCCACCCGGGATGGCCCAACACCGATAGCAGCCGCTGCCAGGCCTGGTCGTCGGGCACCGTGAGCGCACACCACTCGTTGTCACCCCTGCAGGGATAGACGCCCTGGGGGGCCAGGTCGGCCCGACGGTTGCCGGCCCGGCTCGGCACCGTGCCGTCGACCTGGTAGGCGATCAGCTCCGGCACCTGGAACTGCAACGCCACCTCGAGCTGCGCCGCCTCGAGGTGCACCCCGCGACCGGTCAGGCGCCGCTGCTCGAGGGCCGCGAGCAGCAACGGCGTGATGAACCGGGGGCCGATCGTGTCGGTGTAGGCCAGCCACGGGCCGTCCGGGGGCAGATCGGGCCAGCCCACCACCCCGAAGTACCCGGCCAACGCCGCGGCGTGATAGCCGTACCCGGCCATCGAGGAGAACGGGCCGCCGGGGCCCAGCAGCGAGGTGTTGAGGGTGATCACCCCGGGGTTGACCGCGCGCAGGTCCTCGGGACCGAGGCCGAGCCGTTCCATCACCCCGGGTGTGAAGCTGTCGATCACCACGTCCGCCCAGCCGGCGAGCCGCCGGGCGACCGAACGGCCGGCGGCGGTCTTCAGGTCGAGGGCCAGGCCGAGCTTGGAGGTGTTGAAGGCCCCGTAGAAGTTCGACCGGTTGATGCCGAACACCCCGTCCTTCATCGGCGGCTGCACCCGCAGGCCATCGAGCCGGTTGTGCGACTCGACCCGCACGACGGTGGCCCCGTGGTCGGCGAGACACTTCGAGGTGATCGGACCCACCCCGATCCAGCTGAAGTCGGCGACCTTGAGCCCGCTGAAGGGCAGATCGGCGTCGTGCTCGGACGCCACCGGTCGGCGACGACGCCCCATCGGTGAGCCCTCGGACACGACAGCCGCCACTGCGCCGGACCCGCCGTCATCGCCGGCCAGTACCCGGGTCGCTGCCGGCCGCACCCCGTCCACCCGGTAGGGCACGCCCGGCACCTGCACCGGCGTGTCGCCCAGCAGGGCCGGCACCCAGAAGGCCCGGTGCAGCAGGTGTTCGAAGTCCAACAGGTCGTCGACGGCGTTGACCGGGGCGAGCGTGGCCCCCAGCTCGAGGCCGCGGCGCAACAGCAGATCGCGCGGATGTCGCGAGCACAGCGTCCGGACGGCCTCGGTGAGCTCGTCCATCGACACCGCCGTGGGTTGGCCGGTGATGCAGCGGTGGTCGAAGCTCGACCAGTCCTCCCCCACCCAGGCCTCGCCCACGATGCCTTCCTCGAGCAGCCACGGCAGCAGCCGTTCCGCGGTCTGCGCCCGCGGTACGGCCACGACATAGCCGTCGGCGGCGGGATGGCACAACGAGAGGTCGGTGGCCAGCTTGAGCACCGACCCGGTGCGTTCGAAGTCACGACCGGCGATCGCCGCCGCCTCCATGGCGTTGAGCATCGTCCAGGTCATCGCGGCCTGGGCCGACACGTCCACGAACTGGGACCGGCCGGTCCGCCGCGCCCGCGCCTGCGCCACCATGGCTGCCACAGCGGCCTCGGCTCCGGCATGACGCCACACCTGCGACACCGAGATCTGCACCGGTGGCCGCTCCGGGGTGCCCTGCAACCGCAACGGTCCGCCGAGCGCCGCAACGGTCAGCTCGCTGCAGGGCTGCTGCGCCCGGGGGCCGTCCAGACCGAACGGGGTGACGACCACGGTCACCAACGTCGGGTTCAGCGCATCGAGCGCAGCCCGGTCGAAGCCCGCCGTCGCCAAGATCCCCGGCGGGCCGCTGTCGAGGACGACGTCGGCCTCGGCCAGCAGCGCCGCGAGCGCCTCGCGACCCACGGCCGTGGACAGGTCGAGCTCGACCCGGGCCTTGTTGGCGTCGTAGGCGCCGAACGGCGACCGGTCCGCTGCCGGGCCGGGCAGCGCGATCCGGGTCACCGCAGCGCCCAGCTCGGCGAGGACGAACCCGGCCACCTCACCGCGACGGTCGGTCAGATCGAGCACCTTCCAGTGGCTGAGCACCGCCCTTGGCTAGCACGCCGCACCGCGCCGTGCCCGGGTGGGTCAGGAGCTGCGGGTCCAGGGCATGCCGACGCCGGGCCGCGGCCGCTCCCGCAGCACGTCCCGACGGAACCGGAACAGCTCGGCCGGCCGGCCGCCGCTCGGTGCGAGCAGGCCGGTTCCCTCGACCAGGCCTGCGCCCTCGACGAGGCGACGGAAGTTCTGCTTGTGCAGGCGCACCCCCGACAGCGCCTCCACCAGACGCTGCAGGGCCAGCAGCGTGAACGCCGCCGGCAGCAGCTCGAAGACCACCGGCCGGTAGGTGAGCTTGCCCCGCAGGCGGCCCAGGGCGGTGGCGACGATGCGGCGGTGGTCGCCCTCGAGCGCCACCGACTCGGCCAGCGGCCCCGGCCCGTGGGGCGATTCCGCCAGCAGCCCGATCTCGTAGAGCAGCTCGTAGCGCTCGAGGACCCGAACGCCGTCCCAGGGAACCCCGCCGAGGCCAAACACCACCTGGGCCCGTTCCTCGCGCAGCTCGGCCTCGGCCGCGTTCGGCGAAGCGGCGACCCAGCCGTCGAGCGCCGGTTCGATCACCTCGTCGATCACCGCCGGACGCCCCTCGCGGTGATCCTCCCAGGGGTACAGGTCGTACCAGTCGACCCAGGCCGCTGAGGCCTGCGGCGGCGGCAGCTCGCGCACCAGCGCCAGGTAGGCGATGGACAGGACCTGGGCGTCGCCGGCGTCGAAGCCCGACGGCACGGCCCGCCCGGCATCGCCGAAGGTGTAGAGCTGCTCGGCGTAGCCGACCTCGAGGCCGGTCTCCTGGCGCACGAACCGGCGTAACGACAGCTCGAGCGTACGGTCGTCGAGCTCGAGCAGGCCCGACGGCAACCGCGACCGCTCGCCGGGCAGGCCCACGGTGAGGACCTTCGGGCGTTCGTCGGTGACCGCCACGATCACCGCGTCGAGACCGACCCGGAACTCGGGACCGCGACGATCGGACACAGGCCCAGGCTAGGGCCTGACCGTCCCGCCCACCGCCTCGGCCCTCACCGGAGGCGGTCCGGCTGTGCCCGCCTGCGGCGGGTGACTACGCTGCGCCCCGTGTCGAGACTGCTGGTAGACATCACCGATCGGGTGGCTACGGTCACCATCAACGACCCCAAGCGGCGCAACGCGTTCGACCTCGCCATGTGCGACGAGGTCAAGGAGGCCTTCGACGGCCTCGACGCCAACCCGGACGTGGGGGCCATCGTCATCACCGGAGCAGCGCCTGCGTTCTGCGCCGGCGCCGAGCTGACCCACCTCGGGACCTCGTCACGTGACGGCCTGCTGGCCATCTACGAGGGGTTCCTGCGGGTCGGTCGCAGCCCCAAGCCCACCATCGCCGCCGTCAACGGCGCCGCGGTCGGGGCCGGTATGAACCTGGCGCTGATCACCGACCTGCGCATAGCCGGCACCAGCGCGTCGTTCGACTCGCGGTTCCTGCAGCTCGGCATCCACTCCGGTGGCGGCCACACCTGGATGCTGCGCCGCCTGGCCGGTCCCGAGGTCGCCTTCGCCATGGACCTGTTCGGCGAGATCCTCGACGGCCGCGCCGCCGAGCGCGTCGGCCTGGTCTGGCGCTGCGTCGAGGACGACCAGCTGCTGCCGACCGCCCAGGAGCTCGCCGCCCGGGCCGCGGCCGGGCCGCCGGAGCTGGTCCGCCGGTTCAAGCAATCGCTGCGGATGGTGGCCTCGATCGACAACCAGATCGACGCCATGTACTTCGAGCTCGAGCACCAGGCCTGGTCGACCGACCAGCCGGAGTTCCAGGCCAACCTGGCCAAGCTCCGGGCCCGGATCTCCTCCCGCTGACCGCATCGGGTGAGGTTCGACCCGTCCGGACCTCACCTGGATTCGGTAGAAATCGCGAACCATTGAGGTAGCGCCCGGCTCGCGCCGATAGAGCGTCCATGGGAGTCAGACGGAAGCTCATCGGCGTGGTGCTTGCGGTGGTCTTCGCCGTCGGTGGAACCTTCCTGGTTCTCGGTGCCGGCAAGTCCGACGACAAGGCCGCAACGAACCGCCAGCAGGTCCCGATGCTGGTGGTCACCAAGTCCGTGCCGGCGGGCACGTCGGTGTCCACGCTGAGCGAGACCAGCGGACTGGTTGCGGTTCGGCTCGTCGATGTCGAGTCCAAGAACGTGGACTCACTCGTCGCAGTAGCCGATCTGCAGGCCTACAAGGGGCTGGTCCTCAAGGCCGACCTCACCACCAACGACCCGCTGCTCAGCTCGTCGTTCATCGACCGCGGCAGCTTGTCGCTGGCAGCCGGGGGGGTCGAGGTCCCGCCGGACCTGCTGCAGCTCAGCTTCTCGCTCGAGCCCCAGCGGGTTCTCGGCGGCTCGCTACGTCCCGGTGACCGGGTCGCCGTCGTGGCCTCCTTCGCCGCCGGTGCCACGGCCGCACCGGCCGGTTCGCAGGCCAAGTCCTCGCCGCAGACCCACATCGTGTTGCAGAAGGCGCTCGTCGCCAACGTACAGCTGTCGAACCTCGCTCAGGTCAACGACAAGACCGCATCCGCCGAGGGTGCTCCCGCCGTGGTGGGCAACTACACGGTGACCCTGGCGTTGTCCGCCGCCGACACCGAGCGGCTCACCTTCGCCCTCGAGAACGGCTCGTTGTGGCTCGCCAAACAGCCGGCGACCGCCGACGGCGCCGACTCGAGGATCTGGGAGGCCGAGGACGTGCTCGCCGACCCGGTCACCGACTACGCCCCCCAGGTGTCGTGATGGCCGGCGCTCCGCTCCCCGATGACGACGCCGCGGCTCTCGCCGCGGCGCTCGGCGGTCTGGACGGCCCGGCGGCCGAGCCGTTCGATCACCCCGCACCCCGCCGTCCCGCCCTGTCGCGCCTGTGGGCAACGGAACCGGCGATCCCGACCGCCGCCGTCGTCCCGCCCGGACCGCCTGCGCCGGCGTTTCCGACCGGGCACGCCATGCCTGCACTGCCTGCACTGCCTGCACTGCCTGCACTGCCTGCACTGCCGGGCACCCCCCCGGGCCCCGCCCGTCCGGCCATGCCCGGCGCTGCGGTCGTACCCGGCGTCCCTGCCATGCCGGTCGGCCCGACCGGCCAGGGACCGGGTGTGCCACGCGCTGCGACGGTCGGCGGCCCGTACCCGGGTGCACCGGTTCCGGCAACCGGCCAGTGGGCCTCTCCCCCGTCCGCGATGCGCCCCGATCCGGCCCCGGCCACGGCGCCAGACCCTGCCCACCGGCCCGACCTGCCCCCGCCGCCGACCCGTTTCGCGCCGCCTGCACCCCGGCCCGGTCCGGCTCGGGGTGCCACCCCGCCGCCCCCGCCGCCGTTCCGTACCGGCCCGAATGCTCCGCCGCCGCCCTTCCGGCCGGGCACCGCCTCCGGACCCGGCGCCGTGCCCGTCGCCGGTGGACCGACGGGCCCGGTACCGATGCCCGTGGCAGGGTTGCGCGCACCGGGCGAGTTGCTCGGTCCGGACCCCTCGCCGACGGGCGCCTACACGAGCGGGGACATCGAGGACGCCGAGGCGGTCAAGGACCGGGGCCGCGCCTCGCTGATCGACGGCCTCGGTGCCCGCCTGTACGACCCGTCACTCACCGAGGAGGCGATGACGGAGCTGGTGGCGGCGCACCTGGCGACCTTCTTCGCCATGGAGGCGAGCATCCTGCTCCCCGAGGAGCAGGCGCGCATCACCCAGGAGATCACCGACGACCTCCTCCGTCACGGCCCCATCGAACCGTTCCTGGCCGATCCCAGCATCGGCGAGATCATGGTCAACGGCGCCAAGCACATCTACGTCGAACGCCGCGGCAAGCTGGTGCTGACCAGGGCACAGTTCCGTGACGACGCCCAGCTGCGCCGGGTCATCGAGCGAATCGTCGGCCGGGTCGGCCGCCGGATCGACGAGTCCTCACCGATGGTCGATGCCCGCCTGCCCGACGGGTCGCGGGTCAACGCCATCATCCCGCCGCTCGCCGTGGACGGCCCGACGCTGACCATCCGGAAGTTCACCGCCGACGGCTTCACCATCGACGACCTGATCCGCACCCGCAGCGTCAGCCCCGAGGTGGCGGTGCTGCTCGAGATCTGCGTCCGGGGCCGGCTCAACATCCTGGTGTCGGGCGGCACCGGTTCCGGCAAGACCACGCTGCTGAACATCCTGTCGTCGTTCATCCCCTCCGACGAGCGCATCGTGACCATCGAGGATGCCGTCGAACTGCGCCTGCGCCAGCCCCACGTGATCCGCCTCGAGAGCCGACCGGCAAACATCGAGGGCAAGGGTGCGGTCCACATCCGTGACCTGGTCCGTAACTCGCTGCGGATGCGGCCCGACCGCGTCGTGGTCGGCGAGTGCCGCGGCGGGGAAACCCTCGACATGCTCCAGGCCATGAACACCGGCCACGACGGATCGTTGTCGACGTTGCATGCCAACAGCCCACGCGACGCCCTGTCCCGCATCGAGACCATGGTGTTGATGGCCGGCATGGAGTTGCCGATCCGGGCGATCCGCGAGCAGGTGGCCTCCGCGGTCGACCTGATCGTGCACACCTCACGCCTGCGCGACGGGTCCCGCCGGGTCACCCACGTCTCGGAGGTGGTGGGCATGGAGGGCGACACCATCACGATGAACGACGTGTTCCTGATGCAGGAGTACGGCGAGGTCGACCAGTACGGGCTGTTCACCGGCACACTGAAGCCCACCGGGATCCGGCCGGTGTTCACCGAGCGGCTCGCCGAGCACGGCATCCACGTACCCGCCGAGGTCTTCGGTGACACCTACGGCGCCCCTCGGCGCGGCACCCCGCAGCGCGGCACCCACCAGGCGGGCGGCCGGTCGTGACCGTGCTCGTCGGCGGTGGCCTGCTGGTCGTCGCGGCCCTTGCGCTCGTGTTCGCCTTCCGGGGCGACGATCGCGGCGAACACGCGGCCTACGGCTTCGGGGGTGCCGACGGCACCGCCGGACGGCAGCGGCCGCACCGGCTCAGCTCGGCTTCGGCCCGCGACGTGCACCGACTGCTCTCCGACGCGCTCGAGAACCGCATCGACACCAACCGGCGTCAGGGTCTGGCCCTGAGGCTGGAACGGGCCGGCAGCAACATGAAGCCGGGCGAATGGTTGGTGCTCACGCTGGCCTTCGGGGTAGCCGCGTTCCTTGCCGTGACCGCTCTCGCCGGACCGTCGCTGGGCTTCGTCGCCGGCGGGTTCGGCATGCTCGCCAACCATCTCCGGTTGTCGAGGCAGATCCAGCAGCGGGAGGCGGCCTTCAACGCCCAGTTGAGCGAGTCCCTGCAGCTGATGTCCGGCAGCCTGCGGGCGGGGTTGAGCCTGGCTCAGACCCTGCACAACCTCGTCACCGACTCGCCCCCGCCCTCCTCGGAGGAGTTCCGCCGGGTGATGACCGAGACCCGGCTCGGACGCGACATCACCGAGGCGCTCTACGCCCTCGCCGATCGGATGAACAGCGAGGACTTCGCCTGGGTCGTCGGTGCCGTCGACATCAACCGCACCACCGGCGGTGACCTCGCGGTGATCCTCGACCGGGTGTCGGACACCATTCGCCAGCGCGAACGTCTGCGGGGCCAGGTCCGGGCACTCTCGGCGGAGGGACGGTTGTCGGGCGTGGTGGTCGGCATGCTGCCGCCCGCGGTGTTCGGCTTCGTGTATCTGACCAACCGCCCCTACCTCACCCCGTTCTTCGACACCGCACGCGGGCGCCTGCTGTTGGGCATGGCCGTGGCGCTGCTGGTGACCGGTGCTCTGTGGCTACGCAAGTTGTCCAGGCCCACGTTCTGATGGAGGAGGCGTCATGAACCAGTTGCTCGGACTGCTCGTGCTCGGCAGCTCGCTCCCCCTGCTGTGGCTGGCGCTGCGCAGCAACCACCGTGACAACGGCGAGGTGAGCTTCGCCGAGTTCGGCGAACGCACCGACGATCCCGACGGCACGGTCGATCTGCATGAGGTCATGTTGCGGGCGCGCACCGTGCCCCGCCTGATGCGACCGCTGATCGAGTCGCTCGGCCAGACGCTGCAGCGGGTGGCACCGAGCGGCATCGCCGCAGGCATCGAGCGGTCGATCTACCTGTGCGGTCTGCAGGGCCGGGTGTCGGTCACCACGCTGCTGGTCGCCAAGTTCGCCTCGACCGTCGCCGGCATCGGCATCGGCCTGCTCTGCCTGGTGTCCTTCGACGGGATCCTCCAACCGGTCCTCGCGGTGGGGTCGGTGGTGGTCGGTTTCGTCGCGGTCAACGTGGTGCTCAACGGCCGCGCCGCTCGCCGCCAGATCGAGATCCGCAACAGCCTGCCCGACGTCCTGGATCAGATGTCGGTGTGCGTCGAGGCCGGCCTCGGCTTCGACGCGGCCATGCTGCGCGCCGCCAAGACCGCCGGCGGCCCGTTGGCCGAGGAACTCGGCCGGACCATCCAGGACATCCGCCTCGGTGCCTCCCGCTCCGCTGCGCTCACGGCCATGATGGACCGGTCCGACGTTCCGGAGATCCGCTTCTTCGCCCGCGCGCTGATGCAGGCCGAGAAGACCGGCGTCCCCATCGCCCGGGTGCTGCGAATCCAGTCCGAGGACGCCCGCGAGCGGCGACGGCAGCAGGCCGAGGAACAGGCCATGAAGCTGCCGGTGAAGATGCTGGGTCCGTTGATGCTGTGCATCCTGCCCGCTCTGTTCATCGTCGTGCTCGGGCCGGCGATCATGAGCCTGATCGACACCGGCCTCACCGGCGGCTGAGCGATGCCGGCCATCCGCACCGATGGCGACCAGCGCCGGCTCGAGGCCTTCCTGCCCCGTCGGGACCGCCCCTATCTCGCCGTCACGGCCGCCGTGGCGTTCGTCGGCGGCGCCGTGCTGCTCGCTGCTGCGCCCTCACCGTGGCTGTGGCCGTCTCTGGCCGGTTTCGCCCTCTGCTCCGCGCTGATCAGCGCTGGAGACGCCGTCACCCAGCGCATCCCGAACCTGCTGAACCTCAGCGCCCTGGGCAGTGCGGTGCCCTTGCTGGCCCTGGCCGCCGTCGGGGGTGCCGGCTCGCCGGTGGGTGCCGCGACGGGCGCCGCCGCGGCCTTCGCCGTGTACTTCGGGCTCTGGCTGGTGGCGCCCTCCGGCATGGGCATGGGCGACGTGAAATTGGCGCCCTACCTCGGCGCCCATCTCGGCTTGTTCGGCCTGTCCTGCTGGTGGCACGGGCTGTTCTACGGGGTGGCCGTGCAAGGGGTCGTCGTCGCGGTCGGCCTGGCCACCGGACGACTGCGGCGGGGCGACCGGCTGGCGCACGGGCCGGCGATGTGTCTCGGTGCCGCGATCGCCGTGCTCGAGGCCCTGCTCACCCGCTGATCGGGCCTCGGCCCATCTGGTGAACGAGCCCGGCCGGGCAACCGAATCGGACCGACGGGTACGCGCAGGTACGGACAGGTACGGACAGGTACGGACAGGTACCGACCGGTACGGATCGGCACGGCGAGGCGACTAACTCCCTACGCCCGAACGCACGGCATCCGCCACACCGTCCGACGCCCCGGACTGCACCGGTACACGGTCTTCCGACAGACTGGCCGGCACCCGACCGGCCGGTATCGGACCGGCCGGTATGGGACGGACTGCTGTCATGGGAACGGCCGTCGTGGTGTCGGACGGCGACGATGCTGCAGAAACGGCACGGCAACGGGCACGCACCCCGGCGATCACGTCCACGGCCTCGAAGGCCAACCACGCGCCGGCCAGAGGCCCGAAGGCGGTGCTGACCGCAGGCCACGGGAAGAACAACGCCGTGACGACCCCGATCCCGAACAGGCAGAGCCCCTCGAGCCGGCGGATCGAGGGCAGGGTGTAGCCGTCGCGACGCAGGTACCACGACGCCGCCGGCACGGCCACGATCAGCCCGTCGTAGAAGTACAGACGCGGGCTGAGCGCCACCATCGCCAACGCCGCCATACCGATCAGCCGCAGGGCCGGCGTGGCGTCGTCGGCCCGGCGCCAGGCCTGCAGGGTCAGCGCTGCCAGAGCGATTCCGAGCACGCACCACAGCACCCAGGTCACCGTGGATCCGTCGAAATGGCCGGCGACCACCCGCAGGAAGGACAGCAGGGTGATCTGCTTCTCCATCGGGGCATCGCCCTGTTCCTGCACTGCGGCCACCGTCCGTACGGCGTCCACGAAGCGGGGCCAGGCCCCGATCGACACCGGCATGGTGACGACCACGGCCGCCAGCAGCGCCGCAGCGCCGTGACGAGCCATGCCCCGGCAACGGCGCACCACCAGCAACGGCAGGACCAATGCCGCCAGGTTGGGTTTGACCGCCAACAGCGCCAGACACCACCCCGCCCGTCGGTCGTCGCCCTTTTCCCAGTACGCCGCCCCGCCGACCAGCGCCACCAGGTACAGCCAGCTGTACTGCCCGGTGATGAGCACCTGCAGGGTCGTCGGGGCGCACAGCAGCGCCGAGCAGAACACCAGGAACCGCCCGTCGCCGGTATCGACGATCGCCGCCAGCCGGCGGCACGACCACACCACAGCTAGCACAGCCATGACCACGGTCAACGCGTAGGAGGCGTAGTACGGAACCAGACCCAGCGGCACCACCAGCGGCAGCGCGTACGGCGGATAGAGGTACGCCCACTTCTCCCCGGCGGAGGCCGTGTAGACCGAGGCCCAATCTCCACCGAGGGCGCGCCAGCCGGCGTTGTCGAACGCCACCCAATCGCGATCGAGAAGCTCCGGGCGACCGAAGGCCGAGATCAGCCACAGGACCACGACGGAGAGGAACAACCCCAGCCCGACCAGGTGGCCGATCCGCCGCCGACGGGTAACCGCTGCGCTGGTCGAGGGGTGCACACCACCTTGTCGGCAGATCTCACCGCCCTCCTGACCACTGCGCGTTCGTGTCCTGCGCGTTCGTGTCCTGCGCGTTCGTGTCATGCGCGTGCCCGTCAGCCGGCCCGACCCGGGAAAACGTCAGCGGACCGTCCGGGGCCACATGCCCCGGACGGCCCGCTGGTCGTCTGCAACGCTCAGCCGCCGGCGGCGGTGGCCGAGCTGAGGGTGGTGCTGGTCTTGTCGAACACGTCGGCGATCGTGGATCCCAACGTGCGGACCGCCACGATGATGGCAACGGCGATCAACGCCACCAGCAGCGCATACTCGGCGGCGGTCGCACCTTCATCACGGTTGCGCAGTGCCACAGCCCAGGCTTGGACCGTGGCAGCGGTACGCATACTCAGTTCTTTCATCGGATCGTTTCCTCCTGGACACTCGGGCACCGGACCACCTCCAACGTGAGGCGTCAGGCCGATCGAGACAACTCCACGCCGGACGATCCGAGACAGACCGTGCCGGAAACGCCATCCGAAAAACCCCAGTTCACGGCCCTGACGCGGCCACAGCGACCAGATTCGGGGGGTCCTGGGCTAAATGTCCCACCCAAGGAAAGTGAAGGTCGGCCCCGGACGCGCCGATACCTAGCACGTGGCATTGACAAACTTCGCACCTCAGATGGTCCGGGACTTCCAGCCGGCCAACATCGCCGGCGCCGCCATCGGCGGGCGGGTCGTGATCGTCGACCAGCACGCGTTGGTCGCCGAGAGCATCGCCCTGGTGTTGCACACCGCAGAAGTGGCGACCTCCATCACCCGTGATCCCTCCATCGAAGCGGTGGTGCGTCATGTCCGCGCCTTCGATCCGGACCTGGTGCTCGTCGGGGCGACCAACAGCGACGCCATCGACACCGTACGCACCCTGACCCGCGCCGGGATCAAGGTCGTCGTCGTGACCGACGGCACCGACCGCATCAAGGTCGCCGGGTGCATCGAGGCCGGGGCCACCGGCGCCGTTGCCACCACCGATGCCGTCGACGTGCTGCTCAACGCGGTGCGCGAGACGGTGGCCGGCCGCCGCTTGCTGTCGCCGACCACCGAGCGCGACCTGCTCGGCGAGCTGCAGCTGCACCGCCGTGACCATGCGATGCGCCTCGCCAAGTTCCAGAACCTCTCCAACCGGGAGTCCGAGGTGCTGTGGGCGCTGATGATGGGCAAGTCGGCCGGCGAGATCGCCGACGAGTCCTACGTCTCGATCGCCACGATCCGCAGCCAGATCAAGGCCATCCTGCGCAAGCTCGAGGTCAACTCGCAGCTCGCCGCCGTGGCCCTCGCCTATCAGGCCGGCTGGACCCGCGAAGCGTTCCGGTCCTCCGGCAACATCCGGAACTTCTGACCGCCGGGCCCGACACGGGCCGCGTTCAGAGCACCCAGGTCCGGAGCAACTCGGGTCCGCGGACTGCCCAGTCCTCGGCGACGACGGCGAACTGCATGTGGTCCTCCCACTCGCCGTTGATCTGCAGCAGGCCCACCGCCACACCTTCGCAACGGAACTGCAGTTTCTCCATGACCCGTCGACTCGGCTGGTTCCGGGGAACGATCGAGATCAGCAACCGGTGCAGTACCAGGTCCTCGAACGCGAAGCGGGCGAGCACCACCACCGCCTCCGGGCAGTAGCTGTTCCCGGCCTGCTCGACATCGACCCAGTAGCCCACGTTGCCGGCCTGCATCGGCCCTCGCTGCACGGCCGAGAGGTTGATCTCACCGCTGAAACGGCCGTCGACGAAGATGCCGAAGCCGTACCCGGTACCGAGCTGCCGCTCCCGCTGGCGGGCGGAGCACCGGGCGGCGAACGCGTCGAAGCTCTCCGCAGCATCGGGCTGACCCGGCATCCGTCGGGGTTCCCAGCGGGTGAGCCAGTCGACGTTGCGCCGGCGTACCGTCTGGAACGCCCCGAAATCGGAAACGGTCAACGGACGCAGGACGACCCGCCGGCCGGTCAACGTCGACATGGGGCACTCAGCGATCGAGCAGCTCGGCGAGGGCGCCGAGCAGCAGGGTCACGTTGCGGCTGCGCGCCGTGTGGCCCATGAGCCCGATCCGCCACAGCTTTCCGGCGTAGGCACCGAGACCACCACCGATCTCGATGCCGTGTTGGACCAGCAACTGCTTGCGCAGCGCCGCCTCCTCGGAGCGCAGCGCCTCGGGCACCCACACCGTGGTCAGCTCCGGCAACCGGTTGCCCTCGGCGGCAAAGAGCTCGAGGCCGAGCTCGGCGAGCCCCTCGTGCAGCTGCGCACCGACCGCGGCGTGGCGGGCCCAGGAGTTCTCCAGCCCTTCCTCGAGCACCGCACCGAGCGCAGCGTGGATGGCGAAAACCATCGAGATCGGCGCCGTGTGGTGGTACGCCCGGGCACCCTCGCCGGTCACGTACTTGGCGATCATGTTGAGGTCGAGATACCACGACGACGGGCGCTCGAGCATCCGCTCCCGGGCCCGTTCCGACACGGTGAGCGGGGCCAGCCCCGGCGGGCAGCCAAGACACTTCTGCGTGCCGGAGTAGGCGATGTCGATACCCCAGCCGTCGATCTCGAGGGGGATGCCGGCCAGCGAGGTCACACAGTCGACGAGCAGCAGGGCATCGCCCTTCAGTTCGCCCAACGGCACGACGTCGTTGCGCACCCCGGTGGAGGTCTCGGCGTGCACCACGGCGATCATCGCCGGGGACGGGTGGGCCTCGGCGAGCTGCTGCGGGTCGATGGGCCGACCCCATGGCACGTCGACACGGACGACCTCGGCGCCGCAGCGGGAGGCCACGTCACACATCCGCTCGCCGAACACGCCGTTCACCCCGATGACCACCACGTCACCGGGCCGCACGAAGTTGACGAAGGAGGCCTCCATGCCGGCCGAGCCGGTTGCGCTGACCGGGAAGGTCAGCGGGTTCGCGGTGCGGAACACCTGACGCAACCGCTCGGAGGTCTCGTCGAGCACGGCGATGAACTCGGGATCGAGGTGGCCGAGCATCGGCCGCCCGAGGGCGAGGGTCACCTCCGGGTAGGGGTTGCACGGTCCGGGACCCATGAGAACGCGATCGGTCAGCACGAGGGGCATCGTAGTGACCGACGGCGGGCGCCGCAGCCGGGGGTCAGCGCGTCGAGCCGCGGAGCAGTTCCCCGACAATGCCGTCGAGCAGGTCGCGCTCGGACACCCGGACCTCGTCGAGGCCGAAATAGCGCATGATCGCCACCACCGCGCAGCTTCCGCCGACGATGGTGTGGCCCCGGGCCGGGTCGAGGCCGGGGTTGTGCAGGCGATCGGCGTGGGACTCGGTGACCAGCGTGCGGAACACGTCCTCGGCGGCGGCGCGGGTGAGCACGAAGCCGTGCACCTGGTTCGGGTCGTACTCGACGAGACCGATCTCCACCGCCGCCATGGTGGTGAAGGTGCCACCGAGGCCGACGAAGGTGCCGGCCTCGCGCAGCTCCGGGATGGTCCGGGCCACCTCATCGACGTGGGCCTCCACGATCGACAGCGCCGCGATCAGCTCCTCGGGTCGCGGCGGGTCGCGCTCGATGTAGGACTCGGTGAGCACCGACGCCCCGAAGGCGGCGGAGAAGACGCGTTCGCAGCGCTGAGACCCCAGGGCGAACTCGCAGGAGCCTCCGCCCAGATCCACGGTCACGAACGGGCCATCGGCCGGGTCGAGCCCGGCGGTGGCCCCGGCGAAGGCCAGCGCACCCTCCTCCTCGCCGCTCACCAGCTCGAGCTCGAATCCGAGCACCTCCGATGCCGGACCCAGGAACGCCGAGGGGTCGCCGGCCAGCCGAACGACCTCGGTCGAGATGCCGCGCGCCCGGACAACCCCCAGCTCGTCCATCTGTCGACGGAAGTCCCGCAGGGTGTCGAGGGTGTCCGCCAGACGGTCCTGCTCGAACGTGCGTCGTTCGCGCACCCCACGGCCGAGATGAGTGATCGCCGAGCGTCGCAGCAGCTCGCCGGCACCGTCACCGACCAGCAGGCGAGCGGACTGCGTACCCACGTCGACCGCAGCGACGACGGCAGCACCGGGACCGCTCATCGGGCAGACCCGGACAGCTCGCCGTCGCAGTGCTCTGCCTCGGCGAGACGATCGGCGACCCAACGGCCCACCGGGTCGTCGACCCCGGCGAGATACGCCGCGTAGTGGGCATGGAGGCACTTCACGCCCCGACGGGTACCACCGACCCCGCCCGTCGGACGGGGTCCCTGATGACCGGCGGGCAGCAAGACATCGCGTTCGGCCTGGTGGCGGGCGTGCAGCGCGTCGAGCGCGTCCAGCCCGACCTCCGCTTCGGCGCGGTCGACGCCGCCGTCGGCCTCGAGCCGCCCGACGAGCAGCTTGGCCCGCGGTCCGACCAGCCAGTACCGGGTCGGCATCGGGGTGCCGTCGTCGAGCAACGGGGCGTTCTCGATGACCAGCGGGCTCCCGTCGACGTCACGGGCCGCCACCCGGAACGCAGCGCGGGGCTGACGGCCGAGCAGCTCGGCCACCGCCGCACGCTCGGCATCCGACGCGATGAGATCAGCCACGACGGCGCCGCAGCCACCGGGTGGCGAGCAGCAGCACCAGCACGGCGACCGCCACGGGGGCCAGTCGCTTGAGCATCGGGGCCCCGGTGGCACCGAGCAGATCGACCGGCTCGACCGGCTCGGTCGGGGTGATCCGGCGGACCACCGGCTCAGCCGGCGCAACAGGTGTGGCCACGTCGGCCGGGGCGGCGGCAGAGGGCTCGGCCGGCACCGCGTGGGCGGGCTCGGCGGCGGCGGGCTCGGCCGGCGCAGGAGCCGAACCCTCGGCGAGCACCTTGGCCTCGAGGTTCACGACGAACTGCTTGAGCAGCTTCTCGCTCACCTCGGCCATCACGCCGCGCCCGAACTGGGCGACCTTGCCGGTGACGGCCAGATCGGTGCTGACGGTCACCTTGGTGCCCGTACCGACCGGCACCAGCGTGGCGGTGATCGTGGCGTTGGCGTTGCCCTGACGGGCGTCGCGGCCCTCGGCCTTGAGCACGGCCTTGTGGTTCGCGTCGTCCTTCTCGATGAAGGTCGCCTTGCCCTTGTAGTTCGCGGTGATCGGGCCGACCTTCACCTTCACCGACCCGCGGAACTCCTCGCCCTCGATCTCCTCGAGCTGCGCGCCGGGCAGGCAGGGGGCGATGCGCTCGACGTCGGTGAGCAGCGCCCAGGCCTCTGCGATGGGGCGGTCGACTTCGAACTCGTTGTTCAGTTCCATGGTGCCTCTGTGCCTCCGTCGGTTGCACCGGGGTGCCCGATGCCTGCTTCGCCGCCGACCAGCGTAGACAACCGGCCGACCTCCAACGGACGGGCGACCGGCGCCCGGCCCCCGGTCACCGTCGGAGGCGCTGCAGGTCCTCGACGGTGTCGACGTCGAGCGGGTCGCCCTCGCACGCCACCTCGACCACCAGGTCGGGCCGCGCGCGCATCACCGTGCGGGCCCCTTCATCCCCATCGGACGGCAGCAGCGGCCACACCTCCCGGCCCAGACGAACCGGGTTGCGCCGCTTCGTGCCGTAGCAGGCCACCGCGATCGGGCTCGGACAACCCGCCACCCGACGCCAGGCCTCGGTGGTGACCCGGGGTTGGTCGCCCAAGCCGACGACGATCGCATCGTGGCCCGCGGCAGCCGCGGCCGCCACCGCCAGCCGGAGCGAGCCGGCCTGGCCCTGCGCCCACTCGGGGTTGTGCACCAACGTCACGCCGACGGGTACGAGTGCGGACAACTCGACCGCCCCTTCGACGACGATCACCTCGTCGAACCCCGCTGCCAGCACCGCGTCGAGGGCATGACAGAGCACTGGCCGACCATCGAGGTCGGCCAGCAGCTTGTGGGTGGTGCCGGAGAACCGACTTCCCGCCCCGGCGGCGAGCAGCACCGCAGCCACCGTCATGTCGTATCCCGATCAGTACGAGCGGGGCAGGCCCAGGACGTGCTCGCTCACGAAGTTGAGCACCATTTCCTGGCTGATCGGGGCGATCCGCATGAGGCGGGCCTCCCGCCAGTAGCGCTCGACGTTGTACTCCTTGGCGTAGCCCATGCCGCCCAGGGTCTGCATGGCCTGGTCCGCGGCCTGGAAGCCGGCGTCGGCGCACAGCCACTTGGCGATGTTGGCACCCTGGCCGACCATGGCGGTGGGGTACCCCTCGTCGTACTGCCAGGCGGCCTCACGCAGCACCAGCTCGGCGGCCTTGAGCCGGTTGTAGGCCTCGGCCAGCGGGAACGCCAGACCCTGGTTCTTGCCGATCGGCCGTCCGAACACCACCCGCTCGTTGGCGTAGGCCACCGCCCGCTCGAGCGCGACCTTGCCGCAGCCGAGCGCCTCGGAGGCGATCATCAGGCGCTCGGGGTTGAGTCCGTCGAGGATGTAGGTGAACCCCATCCCCTCCTCGCCGATGCGGTCCTCGACGGGGACCACCAGATCGTCGTAGACGACCTCACAGCTGACCACGGCGTTGCGTCCCGCCTTGGGGATGGGCGTGATGGTGACCGCAGGGTTCTGCAGGTCGGCGAGGAACAGGGTCATGCCGTCGGTGCGGCGCTTGACCTGGTCGCGGGGGGTGGTGCGGGTGAGCAGCAGCACCTTGTCGCAATAGGGCGCCTTCGTCGTCCACACCTTGCGGCCGCGGATCTTGTAGTGGGTGCCGTCCTCGGAGAGCGTCGCCCGGGTGGTGATGGAGCTGGTGTCGGTACCGGCGTCCGGTTCGGTCACGCCGAAGGCGACGTGCAGCTTGCCCTCGGCGACGGGCGGCAGGTACTTGCGACGCTGCTCCTCGCTGCCGAACTTGACCACCGGGTTCATACCGAAGATCGACAGGTGGATCGCCGAACAGCCGTTCATCCCGGCGCCCGAGCGGGCCACCTCCTCGAGGATGATGGTGGCCTCGGTGATGCCCTGACCGGCGCCGCCGTACTCGGTGGGGATGCACACACCGATCCAGCCGCCCTCGGCCATGGCGTTGTAGAACTCCCACGGGAACTCGTGGTTCTCGTCCTTGTCCTGCCAGTACGTGTCGGGGAAGTCGGAGCAGACCTTGCGAACGCCCTCGCGGATGTCCTCATGGTCGGGATTCGCTGCGAAGTTCACCGTGACGCCTCCCCGAACGGCCGCACCGTGCAGCCATCTCCCCTGATTATCGTCACCTTCCGGCCCTTCGACCAAGCCGTGCCGGCTCCGGACCCGACCGGCGTGTGACGGAATTCGCGCTCATCTCGAGCCGCCGGATGGTCGATGGAACCAAGGTGACCGTTCTGCTCGGCCTCGGCGTCCCCTCCTCGAGGGCCGGCGTCGGCCTCCCCCACCCCACCAGCCGACGGACCGCGCCGGAGCAGGCTGCGTGGCACACCGAGGGCGAGCGCGCCGGCGGCGGCCCACGACCCGTGGAGGCAGCATGTTCCGCCGCCTGACCATCCAGCGCCGCCTCAACGTCCTGATCGCCGTCCCGCTCGTGCTCGGTGCCCTGCTGACCGTCGTCGCCGCGCGTTCGCTCACCCAGGTACGCGTCGGTGGAGCCGTCTACCAGGAGGTCGTCGGCCACAAGGACCTCGTCGCCGACCTGCAACCGTCCTCGCTGCGGCTCACCGACGCCGATCTGCTGGCCCACCAGATCGCCTCCAGCGTGAGCAACGGTGCCTCGCCCGCCGCCCTCATCGCAGCCGAGGACCGCCTGATCGAGCTCGAGAGCGCCTACAACGAGCGCCTGCTCACGTGGCAGCAGCGATTCGAGAACACCGACCCGTTGAACAGCCGGAACTTCGCCGAGCTCGGGGTCATGGGTCAGGACTTCTGGCGCTACTACCACGACGACTTCCAGACGGCGGTCGACGCGGTGATGGGCGCGACCGGCGGCAACGGTGCGCAGATCCCGACCGATCGCCGCAGGACGCTGCTCGCCCCGCTCACCGAGGCCCTGGAGCGGCTCGATGCCATCAGCGTCAACCACGACCAGATGCTCGGGACCATGCTCGACACCGCCCTGACCGACCTCGACGCTGCGGAGACCGTCGCAGCGGCCCAGGCCGGCTCGGCTCTGCGGCGCACCGCCCTGTTGGGCCTCGTCGTCGTGGTGCTGACCGGGGGCATCGGCCTGCTCGTTGCCCGGTCGGTGACGCGCCCGATCCAGTCCCTCGGCGAAGCCGCCGCCGGCATCCCCGATCTCGTCGAGGCGGTGCGCAACCTCCCCGCCGGTGCCGATCTGCCCGAGCTCGAACCGCTCACGGTGACCGGCAGCCCCGAACTCGAGCAGCTCGCCACGGCGTTCGACACCCTGCGACGCAACGCGCTGGGGATCGCCGCGGAGGAAGCCGGCCTACGCGAGAACCTGTCGGTCGTCTTCGGCAACCTCGGCCACCGGAACCAGAACCAGCTGAACCGGGCGCTGCAGCTCATCACGGCGCTCGAACAGTCGAGCGCCGACCCGGCTCTGCTCGGTGATCTCTACCGCCTCGATCATCTGCTGACCCGTATGCGCCGCAACGCCGAGTCGCTGCTGGTCCTCGCCGGCGCCGAGCCCAGCCGCAGCTGGAGCCAACCCGTGGACGTGCACGACGTGATCCGGGGCTCGCTCTCCGAGATCGAGCCCTACGACCGGGTCGGGCTGACCGGGTTCGAACGGGTGCACATCCAGGGCCACGCCGCGGCCGACCTCTCCCACCTCGTCGCGGAGTTGGTGGAGAACGCCGCCACGTTCTCGCCGCCGTCCTCCCCCGTCGAGCTCAGCGGCCGCTACGTGCACGACGGCTACCTGATCACCGTCGTCGACCGAGGGATCGGCATGACCCCGGCCGAGCTCGATGTCGCGAACCGCCTGCTCAGCCACCCCGTCGAGTTCGAGGTCGGTCCCGTCCTGGTCCTCGGTCTGCTGGTGGCCAGCCGCATCGGCCTGCGCCAGGGCATCGACATCCGCCTCGACACCGCCACCGAGGGCGGGGTCATCGCGCTGGTGAAGCTGCCCCTCGACCTGCTGGTCGCCACCGGGCAACACCGGGACGTGGCACCCCCGGCATCGTTCCCGCCGGCCGTCGCCCCACCCGCGGGCACCGGCGTCGCCGATCCGTTGTACGCGCCCCACGCAGCGGTCCCGGTAGCACCGGTCGCTCCCTACCCGGGGGTCCCCGTCGCCCAGCACTACCCCGCGGCTCCCGTCCAGGCGGTCCCTGACCAGCACTACCCGGCCGCGGCGGCCGATCCGACGACGATGCGCCCGCCGTTCGTCGCCCCCTCGGCGATCGCCCCTCCGGCGCACCTCGTCGAGGTTCGCCAGGCCGCGCCGGTGACACCGTTGCCGCCCCTCGCCGCAACCGGCCCAGCCCAGCCCGCCCTGCACCGGTCGGCGCAGGGACCCGCCCGCTGGCCGTACCTCGCCGCCGGCACGTCGGCCCCGTCGACGGCTCGGCCCCCGCTGCCGCCGATGGCTGTGGCTCCGGTCCTGCCCACTGCAGGCCCGGGTGCGACCGTGGGTGTCGCACCGGCTCCGGCTCCGCTCGCACCGGCGGGTCCGCTCCACCAGCGGGTCCCCGGCGCGCATCTTGCCGCCACCACCCCGCCGCCCCTGGGGGACCATCGCGCCGAGCTGCGCTCCGCCGAGGACGTGCGGTCCTCGCTCGACGCCTACCAGCAGGCCCAGTTCCAGGCCATCCGGGACTCGGCGTTCTCCGGAGACGGAGATGCCGGCAAGGGCCCGTTGCCGTCATGACGATCAGCCCGCCCGAATCCCGCGTCCATGACTTCGTGCGGTCGTTGTGCGGCTTCGCCGAGGCCACCAACGGGGTCGCCCACGCCGTCTGTGTGTCCGCCGACGGCCTGCTCCTGGCGCATTCCGCCCGGCTCGCGCGCAGCGAGGCCGACGCCCTCGCCGCCATCGTCTCGGGATTGCGCACGCTGGCCGACGGCGGCGCCCGTCTGCTGGGCCGCGGCGGCGCCAGCCAGGTGATCGTCGAGATGTTCGACGGCTATCTCTTCGCCGGGTCCATCGGCCCTGGGGCCTCGATCGGGGTGCTCACGACGGCTACCGCCGAACTCGGGACCGTCGGGTACGCGCTCACCGTGTTCGCCCAACAGACCGGCAGCCGGCTGACCCCGGACCTCATCGCCGAACTTCGGTTCCTCCTCGACCGATGACGCCGGCAGTGCGCCGCCCCGCCTCGGTGAAGGTCATCGTCGCCGGAGGGTCCGGGGCCGGCAGGAGCACCTTCATCCGCGCCGCATCGGACACCGACGCGCGTCCCGGGTCGGACGGGGGGTGACCGCTCTGCCCGCGCCCTGGTCACCGACTTCGGCCGGGTGAGCGCCGGCGGAGCGATCACGCTCCACCTCGTCGGCATGCCCGACCTGGAACGCTTCGGGTTCCTGTGGGACGACCTGACCCGCGGCGCACTTGGCGGGATCGTCGTGGTGGACACCGCGCAGCTGGAATGCTCCTTCGGCGCCATCGATTACTTCGAGGATCGACGGCTGCCCTTCATCGTGGCGGTCAACGCCTTCGACGGCCGGATCACCCACGAGGCACCTCGGGTGCACGATGCGCTCGCGTTGGCACCGACGGTTCCCGTGGTCGCCCTCGACGGGCGCGACGGCCGGCTCGCCCGCCAGGCGCTCGCCGGGCTGATCAATCGGGTGTCGGCCGTTCGAACCGCCGCTGCCGCCTG
The DNA here is from genome assembly GCA_903921205.1 of uncultured Acidimicrobiia bacterium. GTDB lineage: Bacteria > Actinomycetota > Acidimicrobiia > Acidimicrobiales > CAIXPF01 > CAIXPF01. The sequence continues at coordinate 31,723 of CAIXPF010000051.1, forward strand.
AACGCCCCCGCCGCCGGGCGACCCGTTCGTCAGTGGATGGGACCTGCGGCGTCGCGGAGGTTCGGGGCGGCACGACCGGTTCGCAGGGCGATGATCTCGGCGGTGATCGACACCGCCGTCTCCTCCGGGGTCCGCGCCCCGATGTCGAGGCCGATCGGGGACATGACCCGGGCCAGTTCGGCGTCGCCCACCCCCTGCTCACGCAAGCGGTGGGTCCGGTCGTCGTGGGTACGCCGGCTGCCCATCGCACCGATGTAGCCGGCGTCGGTCTTGAGCGCCTCGATGACCGCCGGCACGTCGAACTTCGGGTCATGGGTCAGCACGCAGATGGCGTCTCGCGGGCCCAGCCCGGCGCCCACCCGTTCCAGGAGACGGTGCGGCCAGTCGACCACGACCTCGTCCGCAGCCGGGAACCGGGCCGGCGTGGCGAACACCGGACGGGCGTCGCACACCGTCACCCGGTAGCCGAGCACCTTGCCCACCCGGGCCAGGGCCGCGGTGAAGTCCACCGCGCCGAAGATCAGCATCTGCGGCGGCGGGGCGAAGCTCTCGATGAAGACGCTCAGCGTCTCCTCCCGGGCCTGGCCCTCGGCCCCGTAGTGACGGACCAGGGTCTGGCCGGCGGCGAGCTCACCGAGCATGTCGCGCTGCACCACCCGGTCGAGGTCGTCGTGGCCGAGCGAGCCCAACGGATCGTGGCCCGGCCGGACCAGCAGCTTGCGGCCCATCCGGTCGTCGGGACCGTCGATCACCGTGGCGAGGGCCACCGGACGCTCGGCGCGGATCTGCTCGTCGAGCACGTCGTAGAGCACGGTCACCAGTCCAGGGGCTCGATGTACAGGTGGATGGTGCCACCGCAGGTGAGACCGACGGCGAACGCCTCGTCATCGGAGAAGCCGTAGGTCACCCGACGCCGCTGACCGGTCTCGAGGATGTCGAGGGCCTCGGTCACCACCGCGCCCTCGACGCAGCCGCCGGACACCGACCCCGCGACCTCGCCGTCCTCGTTGACCGCCATCGCCGAGCCCGGAAGCCGCGGCCCAGATCCCTGCACGTTGATCACCCGGGCCACCGCGACCTTCTTGCCGGCAGCCCGCCACCGGTCGATGTCGTCGAGAATCTCACGCATAGTCGGTCCTGTCGTCGCCGGGCCCGGACCCCGATTCGGGGAACGGCCCCCGTCCCGGGCAGATCATGCCGCGATCACCCGGGCCAATTCTTCCAAGGATGCCAGCGAGTGGCCCTCGATGAACTCGTCAACGTAGGGCAGGGCAGCAGCCATTCCCTGTGCCAGCGGGGCGTAACCGGGGCTCGCCTTGAGCGGGTTGACCCAGATCACCCGGAAAGCCACCCGGTGCAACCGCTGCATCTCGGCCCCCATCACAGCCGGCTCGCCACGGTCCCAGCCGTCGGAGAGGATGACCACGATGGCCCCGCGGGCCATGCCCCGGACGCCCCAGGAGTCGTTGAAGGTTCCGATGGTCTCGCCCAGCCGGGTACCCCCGGAGAAGTCCACCACCGCTGCGGCCGCCCGGCCCAGGGCGGCGTCGGGGTCGTGGGTCTGCAGCTCCCGGGTCATCCGGGTGAGGCGGGTACCCAGGGCGAAGGCCTCGACCTTGGTCCTGCCGACCACCGCAGCGTGTACGAAACGCAGGAACGCCCGCGAGTACGGCTCCATCGAGCCGCTCACGTCGAGCAGCAGCACCAACCGTCGCGGTCGCTCACCATGGGTCACGTAGGACCGGCGCATCGGCTCGCCGGAGGCCCGCAGGGCGTCGCGGACCGTACGCCGCAGATCGAGACGCCTCCGGTCGGAGCCCTTGGCCTTCTTCCAACGCCGGGAACGGCGGCGGGAGCCGAACAGGCGCAGCTCGCTCATCAGCCGGCGGGCCTCGTCGAGCTCCGCAGCGCTGCACAGGGCGAAGTCCTTCTCGCGCAGCGTCTCCACCCCCGAGTAGCGGACCTCGAGCACGATCCCGTCGCGTTGCTCCGGCTCCTCCTCCGACGGCGGGGGCTCCTCGCCATCGGGGTCGTCGAACGCCAGGCTGATCTCCACCGGCGGTGTGGGCACGACCAGGTCGACCAGCCCCGGACCGGAGAAGAACGTCCGGAACACCCGGTCGTAGGTCGCGATGTCCTCCGGCTTGCGAATGAGGGTCACCCGACCCGCCCAGTACAGCCCCGACGATCGCGTCAGGTCGAGCTCGCCCAGGGCCTGCAGGTAGCTGATGGCGCTGCCCAGCGCCACGGTCACGCCGGCCTGGCGCAGGGCCCGCACGAAGGACACGGCCACCCCTTCAGGAGGGGTCGACACCTCGGCCACGACCACCGGATCAGCCCTCGCGCCGGGTCGCTTGCTCCACCAGCGCCTCCAGCCCGTTGGCCCGGACCCGGTCCTGATCCTCGCGGTACTTCAACACCGTGCCCAGGGTGACGTCGACCGTTGCTGCGTCGATCCCGGTGGCACCCATCAGGGTGAGCGCCTGGGCCCAGTCCAACGTCTCGGCGATGCCGGGCGGCTTGTAGAGGCCCATGGCGCGCATCGCCTCGGTCGCGGCCGCGACCTCGCGGGCCAGCTTGGGAGGCACTCCGGGCGCCTTGAGGGTCACGATGGCGACCTCGCGCTCGTAGTCGGGGTGTTCGACCCAGTGGTAGAGGCACCGCCGCTTGAGTGCATCGTGCACGTCGCGGGTCCGGTTCGAGGTCACCAGACAGATCGGTGGGACCGTCGAGCGGAAGGTTCCGAGCTCGGGCACCGTGACGGAGTAGTCCGACAAGATCTCGAGCAGGAACGCCTCGAACTCGTCGTCGGCGCGGTCGACCTCGTCGATGAGCAGGATCGGCGGTGGGCCGTCGCCGTGGTCGACCGCCTGCAGCAGCGGGCGCCGGACCAGGAACTTCTCGGAGTACAGCTCGTCCTCGAGCTGATCGGCGTCGAGCGCACCCGCCCGGCCGACCGCTTCCGCCGTGCGCAGGTGCAGCAACTGACGGGAGTAGTCCCACTCGTAGACCGCCTGGGCCACGTCGATGCCCTCATAGCACTGCAGCCGGATGAGGCGGCCACCGGTCCAGCGGGCGAGGGCCTTGGCCACCTCGGTCTTGCCCACGCCGGCCTCGCCCTCGAGCAGCAAGGGCCGCTGGAGCCGTAACGCCAGGAATACCGCAGTGCACAGCCCCTCGTCGGGGAGATAGCCGTTGGCCTCCAGCCCGGCGCGGACATCCTCGACACCGGCGGGCTGAACGGCGGGCTGCGAGCCCAGGACCTGCGACGTTGGTTCCTGCACGGCAGCTCAGCGTAGGTGATCGTCCGGGCCAATCCCCGATCCCCGCGGCTCGTGGGCGGCGGGGCACCGTGGCCGGGCGCGCACGGGGACCGGGTCGGAACCCGGTCCCCGGCTCGGAATCGGTGCTGCGTCGGTGACGCTCAGACGCCGGCAGCCTCGAGGGCCCGGCGCACCAGCACCTTGGCCAGGTGACGGCGGTAGTCGGGGCTGGCGTTGAGATCGCTCGGCGGCTCGGTGCCGTCGGCGGCGAGCTCGGCAGCGTCCTTGGCCGAAGCACCCTGGGCGATCGCCTGCTCGACCGCAGTTGCCCGCAGCGGCGTCGAACCCATGTTGACCAGTGCCACGCCGGTGGTCCCGTTGCGGATGACCGAGCAGCCGACGATGGCCCAGTCCTGGGCCCGGCGGTTGAACTTCTGGTAGCCCCAGCCGGCACCGGGGGTCTTGGGCACCCGGATCTCGGTCAGCAGCTCGTCGGCGGCGAGGGCGCTCTCGAGAAACCCCTGGAAGAAGTCGGTGGCGGCAATGGTGCGCTCGCCGCCGGGGCCCTTGGCCACGAAGGTGGCACCGAGGGCCAGCAGCGTTGCGGGGAGATCCGACGCCGGATCGGCGTGGGCCACCGAACCACCGATGGTGCCGCGGTGACGGACCTGGTTGTCACCGACGTTGCCGGCGGTGTGGGCCAGCAACGGCGACTGTGCGGCCAGCAGCTCGCTGGTCTCCACGTCACGATGTCGGGTCAGCGCACCGATGGCCAGGTGGTCACCGGCATCGGTGATGTAGGAGAGGTCGTTCAGACGCCCGACGTCCACCAGCACCGAGGGGGTGGCCAGCCGGAGCTTCATCAGCGGCAGCAGGGAGTGCCCACCGGCGAGCAGCTTCGCCTCGTCGCCGTACTCGGCGAGCAGGGCGATGGCCTCCTCCGCAGAGCCGGCACGCTTGTAGTCGAACGCGACGGGGATCATTGGGCACCGACCTTTCCTTCAGCGGCGGCGAGCACGGCCTTGACGATGTTGTGGTAGCCGGTGCAGCGGCAGAGGTTGCCCTCGAGGCCCTCGCGGACCTGCGCCTCGGTCGGGTTGGGGATCTCGTCGAGCAACGACACCGACGCCATGATCATGCCGGGGGTGCAGTAGCCGCACTGCAGGGCATGGTTCTCGTGGAAGGCCTGCTGCATGGGGTGCAGCTCGTCGCCGTTGGCCAGCCCCTCGATCGTGGTGACCTTCTGCCCGTCGGCCTGGGCCGCCAGGACGGTGCAGGACTTCACCGACTCACCATTGAGGTGAATGGTGCAGGCTCCGCACGACGACGTGTCGCAGCCAACGTTGGTGCCGGTGAGACCGCAGTTCTCCCGGATGTAGTGCACGAGCAACAGCCGTGGTTCGACGTCATCGCTGTACGTCGTCCCGTTGACCTCGACGGTGACCTTCACGCGGGTCTCCCTACCTGAGTTCCTGTATCGGATCCGCCGGACTCCGAGTGGGGCCGCGGACTGCGCAGACCTTAGCTGACGTTTTCGTCACATGTCAGGGGCGAGACGCCGGGATCCGAACGCAACCGCGCCGGCCGGGCCGGCATGCAGCCAGCCAGACGGAATCGCCGGGATCACCGGGATCGCCGGGATCGCCGGGATCGCCGGGAAGTGCCCCATCCCTCGGACGCCGACCCGGCGTGCACCGCGACCCGAGGACCAAGCAGACTCCGCACATGTCAGTCGACGCCGCAGCCCGTGCCCGCCTGCTCGTCCAGGAGATCCTGCACCCTGACGAGATGAACGCCTTCGCCGCAGCGTGCACCCCGACCGATGCGACCGAGTTCGCCGGGTTGCGTCTGCGGACACAGGCCTACGTCGCCTGGGCCCGGACCGAGGCCCAGCGTCGCGGCACCGTCGACCTCGACACCGCCGTGGCGATCGGCAAGACGCTCACCATGCTGCTCGACGAACCGGACCAGTACGACGCCGAGGAACGCGCCCTGCTGCGCGGGGCGGTCGTCTACTTCATCGAGGCGGACGACACCGCCAACGACCTGACCGATGTCATCGGCTTCGACGACGACGTCCGGGTGCTCAACGCCGTCCTCGACGCCCTCGGCCGCCAGGACCTGCTGATCGCCCCGGCCTGAGCACCCAGCCGGATCCACTCCGTTCCGGACCCGCCGACGTCACTCCGTTCCGGACCCGCCGACGTCACTCCGTTCCGAGCAGGAACGGCCAGCCGTCGGGCAGACGGACATCATCGATCTCCGGCGTGACCAGGTGGTAGGACTCCCAGCCCGGCGGCACGTAGCCGTACTTCTCCCGTGACAGCCGGGCGATCTCGTCGGGGTCCTGCAGGAGGGTGAGCCGGGCATCGAGGCGGACGATCTCGGTCTCGACCCGTTCGAGCTGCGCCTGACGCGCCGCCGTTTCCCGGCGTTGCTGCAGGATCGCCCGGGCGGGAAACGAGCTCAGCAGCGCCCCGCCCAGCAGCACCACGGTCAGCGATGCCACCAGCACCAGTCGGCGGCGGCTGATTCGGGGTGCCACGACGACGCTCAGCGGGCGTTGAGGGCCGCCCGGCCCCAGTACGCGGCGGTCGAACCCAGCTGCGCCTCGATGCGCAACAGCTGGTTGTACTTGGCGACCCGATCGGACCGGGCGGGCGCACCGGTCTTGATCTGGCCGCAGTTGGTGGCCACGGCGAGGTCGGCGATGGTGACGTCCTCGGTCTCGCCGGAACGGTGTGACATCACCGACCGGTACGAGGAACGGGTGGCGAGGGCCACGGCGTCGAGGGTCTCGGTCAGCGAGCCGATCTGATTGACCTTCACCAGGATGGCGTTGGCCACCCCGGCATCGATGCCACGGCCGAGCCGACTGCTGTTGGTCACGAACAGGTCGTCGCCGACCAGCTGGACCGAGGAGCCGATGCGGTCGGTGAGCAACTTCCAGCCGGCCCAGTCGTCCTCGGCCATGCCGTCCTCGATCGAGACGATCGGGTAACGGGAACACCAGTCGGCGAGCAGGTCGACCATCCCGGCGGCGTCGAGGCTGCGACCCTCACCCTCGAGGGTGTACCTGCCGTCGGCGTAGAACTCGGTGGAGGCCACGTCGAGTGCCAGGGCGATCTGTTCACCGGGGGTGTAACCGGCGGCTGCGATCGCCTCGACCAGCAGCTGGAGCGCAGCCTCGTTGGACTCGACGTTCGGGGCGAACCCGCCTTCGTCGCCGAGCGCCGTCGCCAGGTGACGGTCGTGCAGCAGCTTGCGCAGCGTGTGATAGCACTCGACGCCCCAACGCAGCCCCTCCGAGAAGCTGGCGGCACCGACCGGCATGAACATGAACTCCTGGAAGTCCACGTTGTTGTCGGCGTGGGCGCCACCGTTGAGCACGTTCATCATCGGCACCGGCAGCACATGGGCGTTCGGACCACCGAGGTAGCGCCACAGCGGGAGGTCCAACTCGTCGGCGGCGGCGTGGGCCACGGCGAGGGACACCCCGAGGATGGCGTTTGCGCCGAGCCGGCCCTTGTTGTCGGTGCCATCGAGCTCGATCAGGGCGAGATCGACGCCGCGCTGGTCGAGCCCGTCGAAGCCGTAGATGGCGTCGGCGATCTCATCGTTCACGTTGGAGACGGCACCGAGGACACCCTTGCCCATGAACCGCTCGCCACCGTCGCGCAGCTCGACCGCCTCGAAGGCGCCGGTCGACGCACCGGAGGGGACCATGGCCCGGCCCACCGAACCGGAGTCGAGCAGCACCTCGACCTCGACGGTCGGGTTCCCGCGGGAGTCGAGGACTTCCCGTCCGATGATCTGTTCGATCGCGCTCATGGCGTGCTGCACTACTCCTTGGTCGGAAGGCCAAACGTTAGCGGTACGACCATGAGCACCGGCGCACCCGGGGCAGCACCCGCCCGGAGCGACACCGATGCCGTCAGGCCCGTGGCTCGCCGGACGACGCCACGATCTGCTGCGCAGCCCGGCGCAACACGTCCTCCACCCGGTCGAGTTCGGCCAACTCGGTGGCCAGGTCGACGGCCAGGCCGGCCTTGGCCGCTCGGCGCAGCACCTTCTCGGCGTACAGCCGGGCCGGGAACGAGGCCGGGATGCCGTCGAAGGGGCCGGACCGGCCTTTCTCGGCAGCCTTGATCTCGTCCCAGTTGCGTACGACGGTGTCGGCACCGTCCACCTCGAGGCCCGCGAAGACGTGTGGATGGCGCCGCACCAGCTTGTCGTGCACCACCCGTGCCACATCCGCCAAGGTGAACCAGCCCTCCTCGGCGGCGATGGTGGCATGGATCACCACTTGGAAGAGCAGGTCCCCGAGCTCCTCCTCGAGCTCGTCCACCCCGGTACCGGCAGCGTCGTCGGCATGGCGACCGGCATCGAGGTGGTCGATGGCGTCGACCACCTCGTAAGCCTCTTCGATGGCATAGGGCCGCAAGCTCTCATGGGTCTGGACCGAGTCCCACGGGCAACGCTCACGCAGCACCCGCACCAGCTCGGCGAAGCGCACGAGCTCCATCGCCACCGGTGCATGGAGATGGGGGATCCACAGCGAGGTCAGATGGTCCGCTTCGACCTCCCGGTCGAGATCCGCCCACGGCACCTCGCGCACCACCTCATCGGGCAGGCCGAGCCGCTGCAGGACCGTGACCGTGGCATCACCGGGATCCTCCACCGCCAGCTTGACCGCAGACAGCACATCGGGATGGTCGCACTGTGCGACGAGCAACGGACCACGCTCCCCCGCCGCCTCCACGGCGAAGCGATGGCCGTCGACCAGCCGCACCCCGACTGCGCAGGGATCGACCCCGAGCCGGGCCCAGGCCACGTCGAGAAACGACATCGCCGGATGGATACGGACCTCGAGGTCCTCGCACGAGCGCAGCAGTTCGACGGTGCGCTCGGCGACCAGGGGCGAACCCGGTACGACGTAACACACCGACCCGTGCTCCAGGGCCAGCGCACGAAGCCGCGTCACGATCTCCGTGTACACGTCCTCGATGCGTTCCGCCGCCTCGTACACCTCATCGAAGCTGTGGTGCTCGCCGAGCGCCGACGCCGCCGGATGGCGATCGGTCCGGGTCCAGCGCAGGGACGGCGCATGCGCCGCGACCACGGCCAACGAGCCGGCGCTGAGGAGGTCCGCACCTGCAGGACCCAACCCCACCACCTCGACCGTCGGTCGATGCCCGGTGGTCACTTGCTCGTCGGAGCGGGACCCGAGCCGACGGTCACCCCGTCGTCCTTCATCCCGAGGGGAACCACCCTGCCGCTGTCACGATCCCAGGTGCCGTAGCGGGGATCGACCGTGACGGGGGTGTCGGCCCACTGTTTGGTCAACCACTCCTGCAGAGCGGCGAACGGCTCGGGGGCCAAGGAGTCGGCGATGTCCTGGCGGGCGTCCTCGAAGGACCGGGAGCGACGATCGGTGACCAGGATGACGTGATAGCCGAACTGCGACTGCACCGGCCCCTGCACCACCCCGACCGGGCCGTCCCACACGGCGGTCTCGAACTCGGGGACATAGATCCCACGGGCTGAACATCCGAGATCTCCGCCGTTGGCGCCCGACCCGGTATCGATCGATCGTGACTTGGCCAGGGCGGCGAAGTCGCCGCCGGCACTCAACTCGGTCAGGATCGCCTTGGCCTCGTCAGCGGTCTTGACCAGGATGTGCTTGGAGCACGCCAGGTCGAACGCCTTCGGGTCGCGGTCGTACTCGGCCCGCAGGGTCGCGTCGCTCGGGGGCGGCCCGGTGAGGGCCTGATCGAGCGTCACGTAGCCCGCGTAACGGTCGGCCAGCACCTGCTTGTAGGCCGGCTGACCGTCGAGCGAGTCGCCGAAGAAGGCGTCGACCTGGGTGGTCGCCAGGGCCTTGGCGTTGTCCGTCACCTGCAGGCCCCTTCGGGCGAGCTCGTCCTCGATCAGCCGCACGGCGATCTCGGTGGACAACACGTCGGCGACGATCAACGGATCCGGCTGGTCGGTGCCCGGCTGGTGCAGCTCGGCCGTGCCGAAGGCCTGCTCGAGCGCGCCCGGAGCCGCCTCGAACACCGCAAGGGTGTCGGCGATGACCGAGGCCTTCAACGGCTTGCCCCCGACGGTGGCGGCGTCGCCGCTGAAGTCGAAGCTGATCGTGGCGGTGGTGGTGGCCGTCGCCGCCTTGCCACCGTCACCGCTGGAACACCCGACCAGCAACGCCCCGGCGGCCAGCACGACGGACGCCAGCCGTGAGATCCCGCTGGGTGATCGGTGATGCCCTCGACGCGACCTTGCGCGGGTCACTCTTCGACCAACAGCTCGGACGAGGTGCCGCCGACGCCCGGCGGGGCGTCGGGCACGACCTCGAAGTTGGCCGGGTCCCAGGTGCCGTAGCGCGGATCGACCGTCACCTCGAAGCCGCCGAACAGGTCGGTCACGACGGCGGCGAAGTCCTCGTCCGGCACGTCGGACAGCAGCGCGTTGGAGTGGACGAACCGGTCGGTCAACCGGGTCAGGAACCCCTGGGGGATCTTGGCGACCAGCGCCTCGGAGCCGAGTGCCGCGGTCAGGTCCTGCAGCACCGCCGTGCGCTGCTGCTGTTCCTCGGCGGCGGCGAGCTTCTTGTCGGAGTCGCGGTAGCTCTGGCCCAGGATCGCCTCGGCGATGCGCAAGGTCAGCAGGTTCGCGGTGACCTCGGAGGGGACCGGCTCGCCCTCGGGCGGAACCGCGAGCTGGAACGCAGCCGCCAGTTCGGGGTTCTCACGCATCAGCGTGAGGTCGGCCTGGAGGTCGGCCGTCGTGATCTCCGCCCCGTTCACCGTGGCCGCCGGCGGCCGCCAGCCGCAGCCGGCCAGGCCGGCAACCAACAGCAACGACAGGACGGCGCTGAGGATTCTGCGCACCGGGGCTCCTTGCACGATCACCTGATTCCGATTCACTTGACCCGGCGGGATGCCGGGTCCGACTCGCTCGGACCCGTGCGTTCCGGGGCCGTTTCGCTGGTAGGCACGATAGTGCCCAAGGCCTCCACGAGGACCGCGGCCGCCGTCGACGCCTTCGCCAACGGCAGTTGCACCTGCTCGATGTCGGCCTTGACCACCGCGCCCTTGAACAGCCGCTGCACCTTCATTGCCTGCGACGTCTTGAGCGGCAGCGGGCTGAGCCGGGCCACATAGGCCGACTTCGAGAACGCCGGGCTCTTGACCACGGTGACCTCGCGCACCCCGGTGCGGTGACATTCCGCCCGCAACATGGCGACATCGAGCAGCGCCTCCGCGGGTGCCGGGACCGGGCCGTAGCGGTCGACCCATTCGGTGCGGATGTCCTGCACGGTCTGAGGGTCCTCGACTGCGGCGAGCCGTCGGTAGGCCTCGATGCGCAGGTCCTCCCGCCCGATGTAGTCGGCCGGCAGGTGGGCATCGACGGGCAGCTCGACCTTGATCTCCGCCGGCACCTTGACCGGCTCGCCGTTGAGTTCGGCAACCGCCTCGTTGACCATCTGGCAGTAGAGGTCGTAGCCGACCGCCGACACGTGGCCGCTCTGGCCCGTACCGAGCAGGTTGCCCGCGCCGCGGATCTCGAGGTCGCGCATGGCGATCTTGAAGCCCGACCCGAGCTCGGTGGCCTCGGCGATCGTCTTGAGCCGCTCGTAGGCCTCCTCGGAGAGCTCGCGGTCCTGGGGGAAGAACAGATAGGCGTAGGCCCGCATGCCGGCGCGGCCCACCCGGCCGCGCAGCTGGTGCAACTGACCGAGACCCATCAGATCGGCGCGGTCCACGACCAGGGTGTTGACCGTGGGCATGTCGATGCCGGACTCGATGATGGTCGTGCACACCAGCACGTCGTAGTGGCCCTCCCAGAAATCCAGGACGACCTTCTCCAGCGAGCCCTCGTCCATCTGGCCGTGTGCGGTGGCGATACGCGCCTCGGGCACCAGTTCGCGCAGGCGATCGGCGTGCTGTTCGAGGTCCATCACCCGGTTGTGGACGTAGAAGACCTGTCCCTCGCGCAGCAACTCCCGGCGGATGGCCTCGGCCACCGCCCGCTCCTCGTACTCACCGACGTAGGTGAGGATGGGCTGACGGTCCGCGGGCGGGGTGTGCAACACCGACAGATCGCGGATACCGACCAGCGACATCTCGAGCGTGCGGGGGATCGGCGTGGCGGTGAGGGTCAGCACATCCACGTTGGTCCGCAGCTTCTTCATCGTCTCCTTGTGGTGCACCCCGAAGCGCTGCTCCTCATCGACGACCAGCAGCCCGAGGTTCTTGAACTGCAGGTCCTCCGACAGCAGCCGGTGGGTGCCGACCACCAGGTCGACCTCGCCTGAAGCCACCCCTTTGATCACCTCGCGGGCCTGGGCGTTGGTGAGGAATCGCGACAGCATCTCGACCCGGATGGGGTAGGCCGCGTACCGGTCGGAGAAGGTCTGGAAGTGCTGCGACGCCAGCAGGGTCGTGGGGACCAGCACCGCCACCTGCTTGCCGTCCTGGATCGCCTTGAACGCCGCCCGGATGGCGATCTCGGTCTTGCCGAACCCGACGTCGCCACACACCAGGCGATCCATCGGCGAGGCCGACTCCATGTCGGACTTGACCTCTTCCACCGTGCGGGCCTGGTCCGGGGTGAGGGCGTAGGGGAAGGAGTCCTCCATCTCCTTCTGCCACGGCGAGTCCTCGGGGAAGGCGTGTCCGGAGCTGTTGACCCGCTTCTGGTAGAGCACCACCAGTTCCTGGGCGATCTCCGCGACCGCGGAGCGCACCTTGGCCTTGGTCCGGGCGAAGTCGGTCCCACCGAGACGATGCAGGCTCGGCGCGTCACCACCGGTGTAGTGACGGACCGCGTCGATCTGGTCGGACGGGACGTAGAGCTTGTCGCCGCCCTTGTACTCGAGCAGCAGGTAGTCGCGTTCGGTTCCCCCGATGGCCCGGGTGACCATGCCGCCGTAGCGCCCGACGCCGTGCTGGTGGTGCACCACGTAATCGCCGGGCTTGAGGTTGTCGAAGAAGCCCTGGGACTGGCGCTTGGCACGCGGCCGGGCCCGGCGGTGGGCCCGACGACGGCCGGTGACGTCGGCCTCGGCGAGGATGGCCAGCTTGATGCGCGGCAGGATCGTGCCCGCCGACAGCGGCGCCACCACGATCGACCCGCCCGGCTTGGTGGGGTCGTGGCCCTCCTCGAAGTGCAGCCCGACCTTCGACAGCAGATCACGGACGCGACCGGCTGAGGCAACGCTGTCCGCACCGACCACGACCCGGTAGCCCTCGCCGATCAGCCCGGTGAGTTGACCCACCAACGGTGCCCCGTCGCCGGAAACCGGGTTCCAGCCCGCGGCGAGCACCGTGGCGATGTCAGGGCTTTCCGGCACGGTGGTCACCGACCACGCCGGCGCATCGGTACGGGCCAGGAGCCGGTCGAAGGGCACGTGCAGCGCCGGGAGCTCCCGGTCCTCGGGAACCTGCCAGGCCTTGGCCAGCGCCCGGGCAAGGTCCAGCTCCTCGGCGGCCACGTCACGGGCACGATCACGGATGCGCCGGGGCTCGATCAGGATGATCTGGGCGGTCGGCGGCAGCAGGTCGAGCAGTACCGTCTCGTCACTGGTCAGCCACGGCAGCCACGACTCCATGCCGTCGAACAGCTGCCCCTCGGCGATGCGGTCCCACTGGTCGCGCCCCCAGGGCTCGGCGCGGGCCAGCGACATCGCCCGTTCCTGCACGTCGGGGGTGGGCAGCAGCTCGCGGCAACCGAAGATCTCGACCTCGGCCCGATCGATGGTGGAGCGCTGGTCGGCCACCGCGAACTCGGTGAGCCGGTCGACCTCGTCGCCCCACAGGTCGATGCGCACCGGCACGTCCGCCGTCGAGGGGAACACGTCGACGATGGAACCGCGCACCGCGACCTCGCCGCGGTTCTCGACCTGGTACTCGCGCCGGTAGCCCAGGTGCACCAGCCGCTCGACCAGCTCGGTGGGATCGACCCGGTCACCGGGGCCGATGATGATCGGGTCGCTCTCACTCACGTGAGGTCCGAGCCGCTGCACGACCGCCCGGACCGGGGCCACGAGCACCCGGGGCGCCCGCTGCGGATCCGACAGGTGCCACATGGTGCGCAACCGCCGGCCCATCGTTTCCACCGACGGGCTGACCCGCTCGAAGGGCAGGGTCTCCCATGCCGGGAACGTGTCCACCTCGTCGGGGCCGAGGAAGGCGCTGAGATCGCCGGCCAACCGATCGGCATCGGCGCCGGTGGGCGTGATGATCAGGAACGGGTGGCGCGAGGACGCCTCGGCGATCCCGGCCAGGGTCACGGCCCGGGCGGGCTCGGGAACGGACAGGGTGGCCGAGGCGCGTCCCAACACCTCGACGAGTGCGGGTTCGTGTTTCAGCAGCGGAGGTAAGGCGGTGAGCAGCACCGTCGGACGAATCTACCGGGGCGGCCGACGGCGACCTCATCCGTCGCCCCACCGGCGCTGCAACCGCGCCTAGGGTTCGGCCCATGACCTCCTTCGCTGTCGTCGGTGCCGGTTCCGTCGGCGTGTACTTCGCGGCGCAGCTCGCCGCTGCGGGCCACGACGTCCTGGCCTGTGTCCGCCGCCCGTTCGATCGCTACCTCGTGGAGTCGCGCGAGGCCCCCTACGAGGGCCCGGCCCGGGTGCTCAGCGACCCGGCCGACGTCGCAGGGCCGGTTCCGTGGGTGCTGCTCACGGTCAAGGCCCATCAGACCGCCGGTGCCGCCGGTTGGTTGGAGCGGCTCTGCGGGCCCGATACGACGGTGATCGTGGTCCAGAACGGCGTCGAAGGCGCCGAGCGCACGGCGCCGTTCGCCGGCCCTGCGACCGTGGTGCCCGGCGTCGTCTACTGCGGCGCCGAGCTGCTCGAACCCGGCCACATCCGCCACTACGCCCGACACACGATCTTCACGCCGGACCTGCCTGTCGCCCACGAGCTGGCCGCGCTGTTCCCGTCGGGGACCACGGAGCTGGTGCCCACCACCAGCTACCTCGACGAGGCCTGGCGCAAACTGGCGACCAACACCGTGGTCAACGGCATCACCGCGCTCACCCTGCGTGACATGTCGGTCATGGGCGAGGCCGGGATGACGGATCTGGCCATCGCCATCGGCGAGGAGGCGTTCGCCGTGGCGCGGGCGGAGGGCGCAACGCTCGACCCTGCGTCGCTACCGGCGCTGGCCACCATGCTCGCCCAGGCACGCACCGGCGGCACCTCGATGTACTACGACCGTCGCGACGGCCGGCCCCTCGAGCACGACGCCCTGTACGGCGCCGTGCTGCGCGCCGCGGCCCGCCATGGCATCGACGTGCCGCTGCACCGGACCCTGAACACGCTCCTGGCCGCCTGCGGCTGAACCGGCGGCTTCCGTCGCCCTGCGGTCAGAGATCGTCGCGGTTGTAGACCTGCATGGCGGCGTCGATGCCGTCGGCAAGGATCTTCTCGACTGCGTCCGCAGCCCGCTGCACCGCGACGTCGAGCTCCACCCGGTCGGCCTTCGACGGGCGTCCCAGCACCCAGTCCACCCCGCGGCCGGGCGGCTTGCCGATCCCCACCCGCACACGCAGGAACTCCGCATGGTGCAGATGGGCCTGGATCGACTTCAGCCCGTTGTTGCCCGCGAGACCGCCCCCGCGCTTGAGCCGTATCTTCCCCGGTGGAAGGTCCAACTCGTCGTGCACCACGACCAACGCCTCGGGTGCGTCGATGCCGTGGCGACGGCACAGCTGCCGCACCGACGCCCCGGCGTCGTTGTAGTACGTGGTCGGAAAGGCCAGGGTCAGCCGTTTGAGGCCGAGGCGGGCCTCGGACGCCAGCGCCAGTTCCTTCGCCTTGCGCAGAGGTGCCTGGTGACGACGGGCCAGCACCTCGACGACCTCGAGGCCGACGTTGTGCCGGGTCCCGGCATACTGCTCGCCCGGGTTGCCCAGCCCCACGACCAGCAGGTCGGCGGGCGTACCCCGGCGGACTTCGTCAGCTCTCGCCGGAGCCTTCCTCAGCATCGGCCTCGCCGGCCCCTTCCGCTGCATGTGCCCCGGCGTGACCCACCGGGGTGCCGCACACCGCGACCACGGTCTGCGGGTCGCCGTGCACCGTGACGCCTGCGGGAAGCTTCAGGTCGCTGATCCACAGTTCCTGACCCTCGGTGATGTGGGACACATCGACGGGCAACTCGGTCGGGATGGCACCGGGCTTGGCGGTGATCTGCAGATGGTGGACCAGCAGCACGACCTTGTCGACCACCGAGGCACCGAGCTCGTCCATGCCGGCGAGGGCCAGCTGGACCTCGACGGTGACTTCCTCGTCGGGATCGACGGCGAGGAAGTCGACGTGCAGCACGTCACGGCGGACCGGGTGGCGCTGCAGCTCCTTGACCAGGGTCAGGTGCTCCTTGCCCGCCACACGCAGCCGGATCGGAGCGGACAGACCGCCCTCGGCGTTGAGCGCACGACGCAGCTCGGGCCACTGCACCGACAGCACGATCGGCTCCATGCCCATGCCGTAGAGCACGCCGGGGATGCTGCCCTCGGCGCGCAGGCGGCCCGACGGGCGCGAGCCCTTCTGGCGACCGGTCTGTGCTTCCAGCACCTGAGACATGGCGTGCTCTCCTCATCGGGTCCGATAAACGGCGCTCTACTCTAGCCGGCCCGTCGCGCTCGGAGCCAGCGGGCCGGCTGCGAGCCGGCGACAGGGATGGTCAGCTCTGGTTCTGACCGTCGAAGATCTCCGACACCGAGCTGTCCTCGAAGACCGCCCGGATGGCGTCGGCGATGATGCCGGCCACCGAGAGCTGCTCGATCTTGTCGATCTGCTTGTCCGGGGTCAGCGGCAGCGTGTCGGTGACCACGACCTTCTCGATGACCGAGTTCTTCAGCCGCTCGATGGCCGGGCCGGACAGCACGGCGTGGGTCGCCGCGGCCAGCACCCGCGCAGCCCCGGCGCGGGTCAGCTGCTCGGCGGCGGCCACCATCGTCCCGGCGGTGTCGATCATGTCGTCGATCAGCACGCACGTCTTGCCCTCGACCTCGCCCACCAGGGCGAGCGCCTCGACGGAGTTCATCTCCTCCTTGCGGCGCTGCTTGTAGACGAAGGCCAGGCCGGCGTGCAGGGCGTTGGCATAGCGGGCCGCGACCTTCACCCGGCCGGTGTCGGGCGACACGATGACCAGGTCGTCACCGAACTGCCGGAGGTAGTCCACCAGCACCGGCATGGCGGTGAGGTGGTCGACCGGACCGTTGAAGAAACCTTGGATCTGCCCCGAGTGCAGGTCCACCGACAGCAGCCGCTTGGCGCCGGCCGTCTCGAACAGGTTCGCCACCAGTCGGGCCGTGATGGGCTCACGGCCCGAGGACTTCCGGTCCTGGCGGGCATACCCGTAGAACGGCATCACCACCGTGATCCGCTTGGCCGAGGCGCGCTTGGCGGCGTCGACCATGATCATCTGCTCCATCAACGCGTCGTTGAGCGAGCCCGCGTCACTGTTGCAGTGCGTCTGGATGATGAACAGGTCCCCACCGCGGATCGACTCCTCGAACCGGCAATGGATCTCGCCGTTGGCGAAGTTCGCCGTGTTGGGGTCGAGCAACTCGACGCCGAGATGCCCGGCGATGCGCTCCGCGAGCGGGCGGTTGAACCGCCCCGAGGCGAGCTGCAGTCGTTTGTTCGCCGGTAAGGTGGCCATGCGGCTCATGCCCGAGACTCCCATCTGCGTCCGTCCACGGCGACAGCTTGGCAGATGAGGCGTCGCGGATCAGCAGCCGGATGCGCGAGTTGGCTTTGCGGGCCCGCTCAGTCGGCCATCGCGACCGTCGTGAACGGCGCGATCCGCGCCGAGGCCTCCACCTGTGCACCGGGCTCGAGGCTGACGAACGGGCCGACCTCGGCGGCCGGGCCGACCTCCGCGTCACGACCGACCGTCTTCTCCACCCTGGCGCCCGCACCGACCATGCAGTCCACCAGGCGGGTGTCGGGGCCGACCTCGGCACCCTCGCCGATCACCGTGCGACCCTGCAGCAACGTGTTGGGGAACAGGGTCACATCGCGGCCCAGCGACACCGTGGCGTCGATGTAGCAGGTAGCCGGATCGACCATGGTGACGCCCGATGCCAGCCAGCGATCGTTGATGCGACGGCGCAACTCGGCCTCGACGAGCGCGAGATGCAGGCGGTCGTCGACCTCGGCGAGCTCGCTGAGATCGGACACCTCGACGGAACCGACCCGGTAACCGGCCCGGTGCAGCACCTCGACCACATCGGGCAGCCGGTACTCGTGGTCGTCGTTGTCGGGGGTGAGACGACGCAGGGCCGCACCGAGCACGCCACGACGGAAGCAGTAGACGGAGGCCGACACCTCGGCGGCGCCGTCGGGGTCCTCCGCGCCCGGCTCACCGGCGTCGAGGTCGTCGGAGAACGGCACGATCCTCGCCACCGTGCCGTCCTTGGCCCGTACGACCCTGCCACGCCCGGCGCGATCGGCCGGCCGGGCCACCAGCACCGTGCACGCCGCGTCCGCCTCACGGTGGGCCTGCACCAACGCGGCCACCGACGCCGGGGCCAGCAACGGCATGTCGGCGGGCAGGACGACCACGTCGTCGTCACCGAGGTCGTCGTCGCCGAGCGCGGCGAGGGCGACGGCGAGCGCGTCACCGGTCCCGCGCGGTGTGCCCTGCTCCACGAACTCGATCGGTAGGTGGGCGACGTCGTCCTGCACCCGCTTGGTGACCCGCTCCGCCGAGGACCCGACGACGACCACGGCGCGGTCCACGTCGGAGCCGGCGAGCGCGTCGATCACGTAGAGCAACATCGGACGACCGCACAGCAGATGGAGGGGCTTGGGCCGTTCGGAACGCATCCTCGCCCCCTGGCCCGCAGCGAGCACCACCGCCGACAACGAACGCCGCATCATGTCTGGGACCTGCATGGATGGCTCATGGCTGGCGGGGCAGGAATCGAACCTGCAACTTCCTGATCCAAAGTCAGGCGTTCTGCCAATTGAACTACCCGCCAACGGTTAGCAGGAGGCCCACGGTAGTGCCTCGACCGGCCCGGCGGGCAGATCGGCGGGGCCATCGGGGCTCTGTTCGCAGCCCTGCCCGCACGTCGCGCGCCGGCCGGGGGTGCGGCACCCACCGACCTGAGTTCGCAGTCGGCCGGTGGGTGCCGCTACCGTGACATCCCTCATGGGATCGCTCATCAAGAAGCGCCGTAAGCGCATGCGCAAGAAGAAGCACAAGAAGATGCTGAAGCGGACTCGCTTCCAGCGTCGCGCCAAGGGCAAGTAGAGCCGGTCGCACCCGCCCCGGTAGGGATCCGGCCGTGCCGGACACCCGGCCCCGACGGGGCCCGGTCGGCCGAGCGCAGCCGCTTGCACCGGCGGGGCGGAGTCCTGCACAGCTTCATCGTCGGCGTCGGTCCGCGTTCGCGCACGTGCGGTCGGCGTACGAGTCGCTGCACTGGATCGCGGTCCGGTGGCCCGGTCCGCGGACCCGGCCGTCCGGTGCCGCAGGCCAGGTGCTCAGCGCGGCGCTGTCGAGATCACCAGCCGGCCGTCCCCGGGGAACGCCCCTTCGACGAACCACGACGAACCGCTGCCGGCCAACCTCGGCCGCAGACCGGTTGCGGCGTGCAGGGCGTCACGCCACTCGGCCAATCTCGGTTCCACCTCGAGCGCAGCCGGCTCGAGGTCGTTGCCGTTGTCACCCCGCGGCCCACCGAGTCGGTCCCAGGCCCGGTACACCGCCACCGTCGAACAGCCGAACGGCGGGATCACCAGGGTGAAGGTTCGTTCGAGCGGGGGCAACGGCGTGACCTCCTCGCCGATCCCCCCCACCCTCGCCCGGCCGTTCACCAGGCAGAAGGCGACGTCGGCACCCAGCGCGGCAGCACCGACGAGGTCGCTGTAGCCGGCCCAACGCAGCACCGCGGCAGCGTCGGCCGAGCCCCCGCCGAGGCCGGCACCAGCCGGGATCCGCTTGATCAGCTGCACCGATGCCTGCCTCCCGACCAGGCGCAGGGCCTTGGCCACCAGGTTGTCGGCATCGGCCCCGACCGACAGGCCGCTCTGCCCGCTCGCCGGTGGTTCGAAGGACAACGTCATGCCCTCCCCCGGCCCCAGCACCACGGTGTCGGCCAGGTCGAGGCTGACCATCTCGGCGTCGATCAGGTGGTACCCGTCGGGGCGCACACCGACGATGCGCAGCGACACGGTCAGTTTGGCGGGGGCCGACAACACGGTCGGACCGGCCGGGTGCCGCCCTGCGACGACGATGGACTCGGCCCCGACGACGGAGTCGGACGGACCGTTGCCGGGCTCGTTCATCGAACGCGCAGGCTAGCGGTCGGCCGGGTCGAGCCTGTGCAGCGCCTCGGCGAGGGCCACCCACTGGGCCAGGGACAGCTCCTCGGGGCGCGCCTCGGGCCGCACCCCGGCCACCGCCGCCCGCTCCTCGAACCCGGCGTGCGACGCCAGCGACCGCCGCAGCATCTTGCGACGCTGGCCGAAGGCCTGCTCGATGACCGCGAACACGTCCCGGTGCTCCAGTGCCGTCGCCGGCACGGCGTGACGGGTCACGCGCAGCAGGACCGACTCCACCCGGGGGGCGGGGACGAACACCGATGCGGGCACCCGGCCCACGACAGCGGCGTCGGCCCACCACGCTCGCTTCACGCTGGGGATCCCGTAGGTCTTCGACCCCGGACCCGCTGCCAGGCGCTCACCCACCTCGCGCTGCACCATCACCAGCATCGACCCCACGGCGGGCACCTTCTCCAGCACGTCGAGGATCAGCGTGGTGGCGATGTTGTAGGGCAGGTTCGCCACCAGCGACCAGGTGCTCTGCGGCGGCTGAAGGGCCGGCACCCACGTCAGCTGGAGCGCATCTGCCTCCAACACCGTGACCGGCAGCCCCTCGACCACGGTGCGCAGGACCGGCACGACATACCGATCGGTCTCCACCGCCAGGATCTGCGCGCCGGTCTCGGCCAGTGCCAGGGTGAGCGACCCGATGCCGGCACCGATTTCCACCACCCGGTCGCCCGGAGACAGCCCGGCCAGCCGGGCGATGCGACGCACCGTGTTGGGATCGGCCACATAGTTCTGGCCCAGCGCCCGGCTCAGGGTGATGCCGGCCCCGTCGAGCAGCTCGATCAACTGTCGGCGGCTATGGGTCACTCGGGCAGCCCGTAGAAGCGGTTCGTCGTGGTCCACACGCACGCCGAGAGATCCTCGACGGCGACGCCCTTGAGTGCGGCCACCGCTGCCGCGGTGTGCACCACGTGGGCCGGTTCGTTGCGCTTTCCCCGGAACGGCACCGGCGCCAGATACGGCGCGTCGGTCTCCAGCAGCAGCCGCGCCAGCGGGCACGCGACGACTGCCGCCCGCACCGGGTCGGCGTTCTTGAACGTCACGATCCCCGAGAAGGACAGCACCGCGCCGATGTCGAGGCAGCGAACGGCCTCGTCGGGTCCGCCGGTGAAGCAGTGGAACACCACCCGGTCGGGAACACCGACGTCACGCAGCACCGCGAACGTGTCGTCCCAAGCATCACGGGTGTGGATCACCAGCGGACGACCGAGCCGGTTGGCGAGGGCCACCTGGGCGGCGAACACCTCCTGCTGGATCGAACGGGGTGAGTGGTCGTAGTAGTAGTCGAGCCCGCACTCCCCCACGGCGAGGACCGTCTCGTCGGCCTGCAGGGCCTCGATCACCTCGAGACCACCCTCGGCCGCGTCGTGCGGATGGATCCCGGCCGTCGCCCAGACCACACCGGGGTGGGCGCGGGCCACCTCGACCGCCTCGAGCGATCGGGCCGGATCGGTACCGACCGTCAACAGCCGGATGACCCCGGCCCGCGCGGCGGCCTCCACGACCGGGCCGGCAGCGCCGCCGGGCTCGAGATGGCAGTGATGGTCGAACCAGCGCAGCGCGTCGGCCGACCGGCTCACGCCTGGACCCTGGGGAAGAGCGCATCGCCCTTCACCACAGGCAGGCCGCCGGGGTAGCCACCCCAGACCGCCGCCTCGGGCAGGCGCTGATCGGCGACCGCGCCGGACATGCCGATCCGTTCCCATACCGCCTGGGATGTCGCAGGGATGGCCGGTGAGGCCAACACCGCGACGAGCCGCAACGCCTCGAGCGCATCGCCCATGACCGCGTCGAGGGCGGGACCCGGCTCGGCCTTCCACGGTTCGTTGGCCTCGAGGTGGGCGTTGGTCTCGCGCACGATGCGCCAGGTCGCCTCGAGCGCCACGTTCGGCTGCACGTCGGCCCACGCCCGGCTCGCCGTCTCGAACGCGGTCGCGGCCACTGCGGCCAACGGCGAGGTGGCCGACGGGGCCGGCCCGACGCCACCGCACTTCTTGGCCACCACCGTCGCCACCCGGGACAACAGGTTGCCCAGGTTGTTGGCAAGGTCGGTGTTGTACCGGACGACCATGCCCTCGTAGGAGAAGTCGCTGTCCGGACCGAAGCTGGGGTCGCGCAAGAAGTGGTAGCGGTACCCGTCGACCCCGAAGGTTTCCACCAGGTCGGCCGGGGCGATCTGGTTGAGCCGGGTCTTGGACATCTTCTCACCACCGACCAGCAGCCAGCCGTGGACGTGCCAGTTGGCGGGAGGCTCCAGCCCGGCCGACAGCAGCATGGCGGGCCAGTACACGCAGTGGAACCGGATGATGTCCTTGCCGATCAGGTGCCGGCAGGCCGACCACCACGTGGCGAAGCGCTCGTCGTCGTCGGCATAGCCGATGGCAGTGATGTAGTTGGTCAGCGCGTCGAACCACACATACGTGACATGCGCAGGGTCCCACGGCAGCGGCACCCCCCAGCTCAACGAGGTACGCGAGATCGAGAAGTCCTGCAGACCCTGTTTGATGAAGCCGAGCACCTCGTTGCGACGAGTCTCCGGCGTGATGGCCTCGGGGTGGGCCTCGTACCAGTCGAGCAGGCGCTGTTCGAACCGCGACAGCTTGAAGAAGTAGTTCTCCTCGGTGACGGTGTCGACCGGCCGATCGTGGATCGGGCAGTTGCCGTCGTTCAACTCGGCGTCGGTGTAGTACGCCTCACACGCCACGCAGTACAGACCCTCGTAGACACCAAGCTCGATGTCGCCGGCGTCACGGCAGGCCTGCAGCAGCTTCTCGACCGCGGCGTAGTGCCGCGGCTCGGTGGTGCGGATGAAGTCGTCGTTGGAGATGTCGAGCAGCTTCCAGGCGTCCTTGAACCGCTCGACGGTGCGGTCCGCCCACTCGCGGGGGGTCACCCCGTTCTTCTCGGCTGCCTGTGCCACCTTCAGGCCGTGCTCGTCGGTACCGGTGAGGAACCAGACGTCCTCGCCGTGCAGACGGTGCCAGCGCGCCAACGCATCGGCCGTCACCGTGGTGTAGGCGTGACCGATGTGCGGTGCGTCGTTGACGTAGTAGATGGGGGTGGTTACGTAGAACCGAGCCACTCCCGAACACTACCGGCTGGGCCGCGGATCGCCCATCACGGGCGCCGACGGCGTCAGTCGCCGACGGCACGTAGAGCCGGGGCGAGCTCTCCGTCGCTGTCGAGGCCGGCACGGCTGCGCAGGTCGTCGACCTTGTCCAGGCTGCGCTGCAGTTGCCGCCGACGCGGCCCGGCGAGTTCCTCGTAGGCCTTGGACGTGGTCTCGAGCTTCTTGCCCAACCCGTCGACTGCGTCGGAGAACTTCTCCCATTGCTGGCTGAAACCGGACAGGACCGTGAGGATCTCGTCGGAGGTGCGCTCGAGGGCGACGTACTCGACGGACTGGCGGATCACCGCCAGGACGGCGAACAGCGTGAACGGCGAGCACAGCACCACCTTCTGGCGCAGGGCATCGTCCACCAGCGCAGGGTCCTGCTCGTGCACGAAGCTGTAGACGGCCTCGTTCGGGATGAAGGCCAGGACGTAGTCGAGCGTCTCGCCCCGCTCGATGTAGCCGCGGGTGCCGAGTTCCTTGATACGGGCCCGCACGTCGCGCCCGAACTGGGTGGCGTACGCCGAGCGCTCACCGTCGACGGTCGTGTTCAACATGCGCAGGTAGTTGTCGATCGGGAACTTCACGTCCATGTGCAGCTTCCACCCGTTGGGGAGCAGGAACGTGAAATCGGGGATCGTGCCCGCCGAGATGGCGACCTGCTTGCGGTAGTTGACGCCCTCGACGAGGCCGGCGAGCCGCAGGACGTCCTCCGCCATGCGCTCACCCCACTGGCCGCGGGCCTTGGGGCTGGACAGCGCATCACGCAGGGACTGGGCGCTGACCGCCAGCTCGGCGGACTGCCTGGCGTGTTCTGCCAGCCCGGTGACCAGCTGGCCGTGCTGCTCGGCCCGCTCCTTCTGGAGGTTCACGACGAGGTCGTTCACGCGCCGCAACTCCTCGGTCATCCCGGTGAGCTGGCCCTCGATGGCGGAGTTGCGCAAATCGACATGTTGGGTTCCGAGCTGCAACTGGCTGCCGAGCTTGTCGGCGGCGACGGCCACGACCGCGTCGACGGTGGCGGCCATCTGCCGCTCGCGATCGACCTGGGCGGAACGAACCGCCAGCTCTGCGGCCTCGCGCTGAACGGCCGCCAGGTCCTGTTGCCAGCGGTGCATCCATCGCTGCAGGGCCAGCACGCCGACAACGAGGCCGACGGCCGCCAGCAGCACCACGAGCAGGAGAACGAGCGGGAGCGAGGACGTCATGGCGTCATCATCCGCACCGGGTGTGACAGTTTCGCCCGGACGTCGTCACGCGGACGACGATCAGTTGTCGGCGCCCCGCCGCAGATCGGCCAGCACCATCTCGCCGGTGCGACGGCCCGAGTACAGCGCCCCCTGGATCGACGCGGTGTCCCGATGGTCGCCGCACACATACCGGCCACCACCGAGACGGACCCGGCGCTTCATGGGACTGTGCGGCGCCTGCACCGGCTGACCGTGCACGATGGTGTCCACCCGGACCGTACGCCAGCGGGCGACCGACGCGCCGAACCACCAGGCGAGCTGGTCACGAACCGCAGTCTCCACCTCGGCATCGGCTCGGCCGGGCACCGCTGCGGCGATCAGCGACGAGCCGGCCGGCGCATACCCCGGTGCCACGTTCGACAGCACCGCCACGTTGCAGGCGGGGCCGCGGCCGGTGCCGTCGAGCAACAGGGCCCGGTGGTCGACCGGGGCGTCCTCCGCGGCCAGCCACACACAGGTCGCAGCCTTGGACCCGACCGGCGCCAGGCCGAGCAGGCCACCGGCGCTCGGCCCGTCCGTGGCCACCACCACGACCCGGGCCCGGATCGGCGCGCCCCCGGCCACGTGCACGACTCGACCCTCGATCCGTTCCACCCGCGCCCCGAGCTGCACGGCACCATCGGGCAACCGGGCTGCGAGCTGGGCGGGCACCGCGCCCATACCGTCGCCGGGCACCGCTGCGTCGCCCATCGACAGCGAGCGGAAGATCAGCTCGAACATCCGGCTGGTGGTCCCGAGGTCGGGATCGAGCTGGATCCCGGCCACCAACGGCCGGAAGAACTGCTCGATCATGCCGGCCGAGAACCCCCTCCGGATCAGCGCATCCGCCGTCGTGCTGTCGGGCCGGCGAGCCAGCGCGGCGGCCGACGTCGCGGTCACGTCATGGCGCAACCGGGCGACGCGCGCCTTGTCGGCCACGGTACCTATGGGTGAGGTCGCCGTGGCCAACAACGTCGTCGGCTGGCGAAACGGGTCGGTCAGGCGTGCGAACCCGTCACCGCGCCACACCCGGGCGCCCGGTTCGAACCGGCCGAGGCGCAATGCCTCGAGATCGAGTTGGGCCGCCACCTCCGGGTAGGCGGTCAGCAGGATCTGGAAGCCCCGATCGAGCCGGAAGCCGTCGACCTGGTCGGTGCGCACCCGACCGCCGACCCCGTCGGACGCCTCGAGCACCACGGTGTGCAGGCCCGCCGCGGCGGTGACCCGCGCCGCCGCCAGACCGGCCAGGCCGGCACCGACCACCACCACATCGACGTCGTCCGCGCGGTCGCTCATGCAGCCAGCCTGATCCGCCCGGCGTCGCCGGGCAAACTCCGGGCATGGGATCAACCGTGCTGTACGACTGCCAGGACCACATCGCCACCATCACCTACAACCGCCCCGAGGCCCGCAACGCCATCAACACCGAGTTGCGGCGCGACCTCAACGCAGCGTGGGTGCGCTTCCGGGACGACGACGACGCCTGGGTCGGCATCGTCACCGGGGCGGGCTCGGCCTTCTGCGCCGGGGCCGACCTGAAGGACCCGGCAGGCGCGGTCGGGGCCGGCGAGCACAGCTTCTGGGAGATCCCCTCGGCGCAGTCGCTCGAATCCGGGCTCGAGATCTGGAAGCCCGTCATCGCCGCCGTGAACGGTCCCGCCATCGGGTTCGGCCTCACCATGGTGGCCTCGTGCGATTTCGTGATCGCCTCGGAGCAGGCGTCGTTCTCCTTCCCCGAGGTCCGGCTCGGGGTCCCCACGGTGCAGGGCTCGGTGCGCATGCCGCGACTCATCGGCTGGCAGCACGCCATGGAGCTGCTGCTCATCGGCGACCGGGTCTCGGCCGAACGGGCCAAGGAGATGGGCCTGGTGTGGAAGATCGTGCCCCACGACGAGCTGATGGCCGAGGCACGCACACTGGCCGGACGGCTGCTCGAGGCGGCGCCGTTGGCGGCCCGAGCCACCAAGGAGATCGCCCGGCGCGGGCTCGACCTGCCGCTCGTCGACGCCGTCCGCTTCGGCGAGACGATGCGCCGTGTCGCGGCGCAGACCGAGGACGCCAAGTCGTTCCGTCCGGCGACCGCCAAGGGCGAGCGGCCCGCCTGGCAGGCCCGCTGAGGGTGCCGCGACCCGGCCGAGGGTGGGTCAGCCGCCCACCGGCACCGGGTCGTTGTCCCGGCTGTAGCGGGTCGACTCGTGCATCACCGCAAGGTGGAAACGGGCGAACATCCGCCCGAGACGCCCACCGAGGTCCCACCACGACGAGCCGAAGTACGGCGAGCGCGGGTACTCGTGGTGTTCGTTGTGCATCCCCTCGCCGCACGTCAGCAACGCCAGCCAGCGCTGGTTCGTCGCCTTGTTGTCGTGGGCGCGGCGACCGAACCAGTGGCCGAGGCCGTTCACGCAGCCGCTGAGGAAGATGTAGAGCACGGTGTGGACCACCGCGATGACCGCCGCGGTCAACGGGCCGAAGAGCACCACCAGCAGTGCGATCCCCAGTCCCACGCCCACCATCCCGTGGGAGAACACCATCCGCTCCCAGCGATCAGGCTCGAGATCGCGGGCGTAGGTCGCAAGCGTCTCGGGCTTGTCGGCCTCGCGCCGGTAGTACAGCACGTTGCCGAAGGTGACGTGCCACACGCCCTTCTGGATCGGCGAGTGCGGGTCCTGCGGTTCGTCGGAGAAGACGTGGTGCTTGCGGTGCACGGCGACCCACTCGCGACGGTCGATCCCGATGGTGAGCCACAGCACGGTCCGCATGACGAACTCGAGCGGGGCCGACAGAGACATCGCCCGGTGCGACAGCGTGCGGTGCAGGTACAGGGTGGTGACGACGTTGGCGAGCTGCGTGACGGCGAAGGCGATCAGCAGCGCAACGGGGAGGGAGACGCTGAGCACGGCGCCAACCTAGTGGTGCCCGTCGTCACGACCGCCCTCGACCGGCACCCCGCCCGGTCGGCGTGACGCCCCTGCCAGGCGCACGGCGAGGGCGTACACCTCACGTCGGCTGACCCCGTGGCCGGCGGCCACCTCGGTCGCCACCTCCTTGACGGACCCGCCCCGGGCCAGAGCGGCGACCACCATCGCCTCGAGATCACCGGCGGTGGGCTGCGGTGCGGGCGGCGCACCCTCGACCACGATCACCAATTCCCCGCGCGGGGACTCCTCACTCGCCCACGTTGCCGCAGCCGCAGCAGGGCCGCGCCACCACTGCTCGTGGAGCTTGGTCAGCTCGCGGGCCACCACCACCGGCCGGTCGACCCCGAACGCCGTGGCGAGGTCGGCCAGGGTGGCGGCGAGGCGGTGCGGTGACTCGTAGAACACCATGGTCCGCGCCTCGTCGGCGAGCACCGCCAGACGGCTCGCCCGTTCGCCCGGGCGACGGGGCAGGAACCCCTCGAAACAGAATCGCTGGGTCGGCAACCCGCTGCCCGCCAACGCCGTCACCACTGCGGAGGGGCCCGGCACCACCTCGATGGTCAACCCGGCCGCAGCCACGGCATGCACGAGCCGCTCACCGGGGTCGGAGATGGCGGGCATCCCGGCGTCGGAGACCAGCACGACCCGCTCGCCCCGCTCGATCCGGGTCACCACCTCCGCCGCACGGGCCGTCTCGGTGTGATCGTCCAACCGCAGCAGCGGCCGCCGGCCGATACCGGCCAGGCTCAGCAACCGCCCGGTGCGACGGGTGTCCTCGCAGGCGATGATGTCGGCGGTCGACAGTTCCTGCGACGCACGGGCCGACAGGTCGCCGAGGTTCCCGATGGGCGTGGCCACCAGCACCAGGGCCCCCGGTCCGGAGGGATTCACCACCGGACCGTCGCCGACCGGCCCGGCACAGCGCGGTTGCGTCGGTCGCCCGTCACGCCGGCGCCGTCGGCCGGACCGCCCGCCGGACCAGCGGCCGGCTGACGGTGGCCCCGCGGACCCCTCGTCGTGCGCCGGGCACGCGGGTCAGCCGATGACGGGCCTCCTGCCAACGCCGGCCACCCGACCGCGGCGCACCCGGTGACGGCGGGGGCGACGGGGCCTCGCCGTGGACCGCCAGCTCGTCGCCGACCGCGAGCCCCCACCGTTCGAACGCACCACGCTCGGCCTCGATCACCACGCAGCCATTCCGCACCGGGCGCACCACCCGGTTGGGGACGAGGCTGCTGATGCGAAGGACCCGCAGGTCGCTGTCGCAGAACGCCACGTCGATGGCGAAGCGCATGCCGATCGTGTGCACCGAGCGGGCAGGCCGCAACAGCAGCGCCCCGTCGAGCCGGTCGCGACCGAGCAGGCCGCGCAACCGGTCGCGGAAGGTGTCTGCCACCTCCAGCGATGCCAGCACTGTTGTGTCCCGCACCAGCCAGGCCATCACCGCACAGCCTACCGTAGAGCCGTGGAGCCTCTGGAAGCCCTCGAACGGGTCGTCTACCTCCTCGATCGGGCGCTGGCGCCGGCGCCGAAGGTGAAGGCCTTCGCCCGCGCCGCCGAGATCGTGGCCGCGCTCGACCCACTCGAGCTCGCCCAACGGGCCGAGGCCGGCACGCTGGGCGAGCTCACCGGGATCGGCCCCTCGACCGGTGGGGTCATCGTCGATGCCTGCCGGGGTCGGGTGCCCGACTACCTCGCCCGGCTCGAGGCCGAGACCGTCGTACCGCTCGGGCCCGGAGCAGAGCTGCGTCGGGCGCTGCAGGGCGACTGCCACAGCCACAGCACCTGGTCCGACGGCGGTGCCTCGATCGAGGCCATGGGACGGGCCGCCCGGGCGCTCGGCCACCGCTACCTGGTGATCACCGACCACTCCCCCCGCATGGCGGTCTCCCGCGGCCTGCACGCCGAGCGGCTCGCCCAGCAGCGCGTCGAACTCGACGCCGTCAACATCGTCTTCGCCGCCGAGCACGCAGCCGGCGGACCGGCGTTCCGGCTGCTGCACGGCCTCGAGGTCGACATCAACGAGGACGGCAGCCTCGACATGGACGACGACACCCTCGCCGGACTCGACCTCGTCGTTGCCAGCCCGCACATCAAGCTGAGGATGGACCCGCGGGCCATGACCCGCCGGCTGGCGCTCGCCGCTCTGCATCCCCATGTCGACGTCCTGGGCCATTGCACGGGGCGCAAGGTGCCGCCCCACGGCAACCGCGCCGGCGCCGAGTTCGACGCGGACCTGGTGTTCGCCGCCTGCGCCGAACACGGCACTGCGGTCGAGATCAACACCCGCCCCGAACGGCAGGACCCCCCGGAGGAACTGTTGCACCTGGCGCTGGAGTGGAGATGCAAGCTGGTCATCGACAGCGACGCCCACGCCCCCGGACAGCTGGAATGGGTCAACTACGGCTGCGACAAGGTGGCGCTCGCCGGCGCCGAGCACGACGACGTGATCAACACCTGGGACGTCGACCGCTTGGTCACCTGGGGCCGGCCCCGGTAGCATTGCCGGTCCTATGTCGAAGCGAACCACCAAGCGGAAGACCAACGCACGCCGGAAGAAGGCCAACCACGGCGTCAAGCCCAACGCCGGACGCTGATCGGCGTCGCCACGGGCACCTCAGTGGCCCGTGGCACCACCCATGACCAGCCCGATCGCCTCGGGGGTCGCTGAAGCGCCCGCGAAGGTCGCGGCGATTCGACCGTCGCGCATGACGGCGATGCGGTCCGACACGGCGAGGAGTTCCTCGAGCTCTGCCGAGATCACCAGGACCGCCGCGCCGCGATCACGGGCGGCGACGAGCTGTCGGTGGATGAACTCGATCGAGCCGACGTCGACGCCACGCGTCGGCTGCGCGGCGACGACGAGCACCGATGCCCGGCTGAGCTCGCGGGCCACGATCAGCTTCTGCTTGTTGCCCCCCGACAGCGAGTCCGCCGGCGCGTGGACGTCGGGGGTCCGCACGTCGAACTCGGCGATCAGCTGTTCCGCCCAGCGTTGCACCGCAGCACGATCGCGACGGCCCCAACGGGCGAAGCCCGGCTCGTCGAACCGGTTCAGCACGAGATCGTCGGCCACGGAGTAGCTGCCCACCAGACCGTGCTTGTCGCGGTCCTCGGGTATGTGGGCCACCCCCAGATCGTGGATCGCCCGGGCGCCGAGGCCGGTGATGTCCCGGTCCTGCAGCAGCACGCAGCCGCCGATTCGGGGCCGCATGCCGCAGATGGCCTCGGCCAACTCGCGCTGGCCGTTGCCCTGCACGCCCGCCACCCCGACGATCTCCCCCGCCCGCACCTCGAGGTCGAGGCCCGTCACGGCCCGACGCCCCCGGTCGTCATCGACCTCGAGTCCCTGGATCCCGAGCACGGGCTCGCCCGGGCTCGCCGGCTGCTTGTCGATGCGCAACACCACCGACCGGCCCACCATCAACGCAGCCAGGCCCGCCTCATCGGTGTCGGCGGGTGCCACCTCGCCCACCACCCGGCCGTCGCGCAGCACCACCACCCGATCCGCGGCCTCCATCACCTCGCGCAGCTTGTGGGTGATGAGCACGATGCCGACACCCCGTGCGGCGAGCTCGGCCACGACGCCCAGCAGCTCGTCGGTCTCTTCCGGGGTGAGCACCGCGGAGGGTTCGTCGAGGATCAGGATCTCGGCGCCGCGGTAGAGGGCCTTGATGATCTCGACGCGCTGCTGGGCCCCGATCGGCAGATCCTCGACCACGGCATCGGGGTCGACGGCAAGGCCGAAACGTTCCGACAACTCCCGCACCTCGGCGGCGGCCCGACGACGGTCGACGAAACGGCGGCGGGTCGGCTCGGCCCCCAGCACGACGTTCTCGGCCACGGTCATCACCGGCACCAGCTGAAAGTGCTGGTGCACCATGCCGATGCCACGGGCGATGGCGTCCCGCGGCGACCGCAGCCGCACCGCCTCGCCAGCGAGGCGGATCTCCCCGCCATCCGGACGGTGCAGACCGAAGAGCATCTTCACCAGGGTGGTCTTGCCGGCCCCGTTCTCGCCGAGCAGGGCCAGGACCTCACCGCGTCGCAGCTGCAGCGACACGTCCTCGTTCGCCACCACCGACCCGAACCGCTTGGTCAGCCCCCGGACCTCGAGCAACACGCCCCGGGCCTGCGGCACAGCCCCGGCCTCGCCGGGACGGCTCTCGCTCATCGCGCCATCCTCATGGGTACGGCCGGCCCGCCGCTGCAGGTGGCCGCACCCGGGTGCCGAAGATCGCCAGCACCACGATGGTGGTCGCATAGGGCAACATCGCCACGAACTGAGGCGGGATGTCGATGACCTGACCGAAGTTCAACTGGTTGACCAAACCGGTCAGAACGCCGAAGAACAGCGCCGCGGCCCAGGCCGCGACCGGCTTCCAGCGACCCATGATGACGATGGCCAGTGCCAGGAACCCGCGCCCCGCGGTCATGCCACGATCGAACGAGCCGGTGATCTCGACCGACAGCAGCGCCCCGGCCAGGCCCGCCAGCGCACCGCCTGCCACGACGTTGCCGTAGCGATACCGGGCCACGTCGATCCCCACCGTGTCGGCGGCGCCGGGATGCTCACCGACCGCCGTGGTGCGCCGGCCCCACGGGGTACGGACCAGCGTCACCTGCAGGCCGATCACCACGACGACGGTCAGATACGTCAACGGCTGGGCACGGAACAACACCGGGCCCAGCAGGGGCAGGTCGCCGAGCAGCGGGATCCTCCAGGCCGGCAACGAACCGATGACCCGGCCCGGCCGGTACAGGAACGAGGTGAACCCCGCCGCAGCGATGTTGATCACGGCACCGGCGATGATCTGGTCGACCCGCCACGTCACCGCGCACAGTGCCAGGAACGCCCCGACCAGGGCTCCGACGGCCACCGCGGCGAACACCCCGGCGACCACCCCGAACGCGGCGGCACCGAAGAACCCGGCGAAGGCACCGAGCAGCATCTGGCCTTCGATGCCGATGTCGATCACGCCGGTCCGCTCGCACAGGATGCCGCACATCGCCGCCAGCGCCAGCGGGGTGGACGAACGCACGGCGAAGCCCAGCACCGCCGTCGCCCGGAAGCCCCAGATCCCGTACGCAGCGAACGCAGCCACCAACGAGCCCGCCACCAGCACCGCCGACGCCGTTGGGCGAGCCGTCCACGACGGCTTCACGAACCCCACCCCCGGGTCAGGTGCACCTCGGTCGGGGACGATCCCGGGCGCAACCGCAACAACCAGCGCAGGATGATCGGTGCGGCGACGAGCAACAGGGCGAGGGCCAGCACCACGTCGACGATCTCCGGGGCGAGCCGGGCCCGGGCCTGCAGCTGTGTCGACGAGGCGCGCAACGCGCCGATGAGCACGGCCGCCGGGATGACCGCGCGGGGCGAGACCCTGGCGAGCAGCGCGATGGTGATCCCGTCGAAGCCCAGGCCGGCGTTGAACCCCGGTTCGAACCGGCCGACGACCCCCAGGCTCTCGACGGCACCGCCGAGGCCGGCCAGGGCCCCGGAGAGGGTCATGGCCGCCACCGTCGCACCGGCCACCGAGATCCCGGCATAGTGCGCGGCGTTGCGGTTGGCCCCGACCGTGGCCAACCGGAACCCGAAGGTGGTGCGATCGAGCACGAACCACACCCCGAACGCCATCGCCACGGCGAGCAGGAAGCCGACCGGCACACCGGCCACCCGGTCCATACGGGCCGACCCGACGATCGCGGGGGTGCGGGAGACCGGCTGGCCCTGTTCCATCCAGGGTCCACCGGCCAGCCAGTCGGTGAGGTTGACCAGGATGGTGTTCAGCATGATCGTCACGATCACCTCGTGCACGCCGCGTGTGGCCCGCAACACCCCGGCCAGCAGCGCCGGCAGCGCGCCGCAGACGATCCCGACGGCCAGGCACAGCGGCAGATGTACCGCCCTCGGCAGGCCGGCGAGGCGGTAGCCGGCGTAGGCCGCGGTGATGGCGCCGAGCAGCAACTGGCCCTGGGCGCCGATGTTGAACAGCCCGGCCCGGACCCCGACGATCACCGCCAGCCCGGCGAAGACCAGCGGAGTGGCCTTCTCAAGCGTGGCAGCGATAGCGCCGGTTCCCGAGAACGCCGCGACCCAGATCGCCGTGGCGGCCGCAACCGGCGACGCTCCGGCGGCGAGCACGACAAGCGCGCCGATCACCATCGCCACCACCACCGCCACGACCGGCAGCAGCGCAGGTCGCAGTCGGTCGAGGTGCACGGTCGGGCGACGTTCGCTCAGTTGACGCCGGTCGGGATCTTGCCCGAGGCGACGTCACGGACGATGCCCTCGATCTTCGTCCTCACCGCTGCGGGCACCTTCTCCTCGAAGTCGTGGAACGGGGCGAGGCCGACCTGTCCGAACGCGTTGCCACCCGTGATCGACCCGTCACGGATCTGGCCGATGAGGGTGGCGACGCCGTCCTCGATGTCCTTCTCGGCGCTGGTCACCAGACAGCCACGCGCCCCGGGAACGGTCTCCCACTGGTCGCTGTCGACCCCGACGCAGTACGCCCCCTGCTGGCGGGCCACCTCGAGCAGGGCTCCGTTGCCGGTCTTCCCGCCGGCGCCGAAGATCACGTCGGCGGTGTTGTCGAGCGCCTGCTTGGCCGTCTGCGCCCCCCAGGTCGGGTCGTTGAACGCCACGTCGAGCCCGCCCGGGTGATAGGTCGTGAGGACCTTCACCTTGGGGTTGGTGAACCTGGCCCCGTTCTCCCACCCCTTGCCGAAGGCGACCACCGGCGGGATCTTGTCGGTCCCGAGGACAGCGGCGACGACGTTGGTCCTGGTCAGCAGACCGGCCAGCGCGCCGGCCATGAAACCGGCCTTGTCCTCGTTGAACACCAACCCGGTGAGGTTGGGGATCGTGGTCGCCTGGAAGGCGTCCACCCCGATGAAGTGCACCCCGGGGTTGGCCTTGGCGGCAGTAGCGGTCGCATCACCGATCGCGAAGCCCACCGTCACGACGACATCAGCCTTGCGGTCGAGGAAGGACTGGATGTTCTTCGCGTAGTCCTTGGGATCGACGGTCTCGATGTACTCGGCATGCCCGTCTGCGGTCGCTGCGGCGGCCGCAGCACCCTGCCACGCGGCCTGGTTGAACGACTTGTCGTCGATCTTGCCCACGTCGGTGACCAAGCCGATGCAGAAGACCTGCTCCGACGCGCAGTCCCCGGGCAGCCCCTTCGCCACAGCCGCTGTCGCTGCGGGTTCGGCGGAACCCGAACCCGTGCTACTGCATGCCGTCGCTGCCGACGACACGGCCAGCAACCCGGCAAGGGCGATCGAGGCGAACGTGGCCTTCTTGGTCTGCACGGCGCCCCCTCGGGTCCTGTCGGAACCAGAGCGTAGCGGTACCGAGCCGGCGCCTTCGTCGATCTGCTGCCCTCCAGAGCTGCGACCTCGGGGCCGGGCGCGCGGGGTATCGTGTCGGAGCCCTCCAGCCCCGACGATTCCGGAGTCGACGTGCTCGCCATCATCACCGGATCAGGGTTCTACGAGGTTCCCGGGCTCGTCGAGGCACGACTGGAGCCGGTCGACACGCCCTACGGCGCGGTCGAGGTGACCGTGGGCACCTGGCAGGGCCGGACCGTCGCGTTCCTGCCCCGGCACGGCTCCGGACACACCGTGCCGCCCCATCGCATCAACTACCGGGCAAACCTGTGGGCGCTGAAGCAGCTCGGCTGCACGGCCGTGCTCGCCACCGCGGTCAGCGGCGGCATCGCCCGCGACCTGCAACCCGGCGATCTGGTGCTCATCGACCAGTTCATCGACGTCACCCGGGGGCGTCCGGACACGTTCTTCGACGGCGACGACCTCCCGGTCCGCCACACCGACATGACCGAGCCCTACCACCCGGGCTTGCGCCAGCTGCTCGCCGCCGCCGCCGAGGACCTCGATCTGGCGGTACGGCCCGGCGGCACGTACGTGTGCACCAACGGCCCCCGTTTCGAGACCCCGGCCGAGATCGCGGTCTACGGTCGTCTCGGCGCCGACCTGGTGGGTATGACCGGCTACCCGGAGGTGGCCCTCGCCGCCGAGCTGCAACTGCCCTACGCCTCGATCGGGGTCATCTCAAACGCCGCGGCGGGGTTGGCGCCGGCCATCACCCTCGAGGACATCATCGCGACCCTCGAGACGGTCCGGCCCACGCTCTGGGCCCTTATCGCGGAAGTGACCCGCCGGTGGAACACGCCGAGCTGACCCTGCGCCGCCAACTGATCGACACCTGTAGGTCCTTCGGGCTGTCCGGCCTGAGCCAGGGAACGTCCGGTAATGCCTCGGTACGCTGGCAGCACGGCATGATCGTCACCCCTTCCGCCATGCCCTACGAGCGCATCCGCCCGTCGGACCTGGTGTGGATGGGCTTCGACGGCAGCCGCCGTGGTCGCCGCCCACCGAGCTCGGAATGGCGATTCCACCAGCGGATCCTCGCCGAACGTGCCGACGCCGGGGCCGTCGTGCACGTCCATTCGCCGGCCGCGACCGCCCTCGCCTGCCTCCGTCTGCCCATCCCGGCGTTCCACTACATGGTGGCCGTCGCCGGCGGCGACAGCATCCGCTGCGCGCCGTACTCGTTGTTCGGCACCGAGACGCTCGCCGATGCGGTGATCGAGGCGCTCGACGGCCGGACGGCGGCCCTGCTCGCCAACCACGGCCAGGTGACCGTCGGGGTGTCGCTCGACGCCGCGTACCGTCTCGCCGTCGAGGTCGAGAGCCTCGCCGACCAGTACCTGCGGGCCCGTACCGTGGGCGAGCCGCGACGGCTGACCGCCCGCCAGATGCGCGAGGTCCTCGACCGTTTCGTCCACTACCGCAACGGCACCCTCGACGATCTCGACGGCGGCCCGGCACGCCCCTGAACCGGCGCCGCCCGGCCCGTCACCGCGGCCGGATGCTCGCGGCGGTCAGCCCGGCTGTTCGGCGGCGGACGCAGGCAGGCCGACGGGGGCCGTGGCGAACCGGGCGCGTTCGGCTGCCCGGCGCACCGACCGGCGGTGCCAGGCCTGCTCGATGCCGACGGCCACCGCCGCGTAGGCAGCACCGAGCAGCACGTCGAACACGTAGTGCTCACCGCTGACGACCAGCGCGACCGACATCGCCAGGGGGTACGCGGCCAACAGCGGCCACCAGCGCCGCCGGGCCCGTCGGGCGAAGAACAACGCCGTCAACGTCGACCAGCCGGCGTGCAACGACGGCAGCGCTGCGACCGCGTTACCGAAACGCGGTCCGTACCTGACCAGCACCGGACCGAGATCGAGACCGAACGGGTCCATACCTCGCAGCACAACGCGGCTGATCGGGCCGATCAGCCCGTCCCGCGACGCCATCCACGGCGGTGCAGCGGGAACCAGGACATAGGTGAGCAACCCCATCGCGGTGAGCACCAGCAGGGCATTGCGGTAGCGGCGGAACCCGGGCCGATCGGCGACCCACAGAGCCCCCAGCACCACGAACGGCACCACGAAGTGCGACAGGTACACCAGCGAGACGCCGACCTCCCACCAGCGCACCGGGCCGGTGTAGGGGCCGAGCCGTTCCTGGGCCACCACCGAGGGGATGTTGCCCCAGGCCACGATCTGTTCGAGCCATACCAGCGACTCGCGCTGAACCGGCATGCCGAGGGTGTCGGCCACACCGCGGGTCAGGTCGTACGCCGCGAGGATCACCGCCAGGGGCACCCAGTCCCGGACGATGCGAACCAGTCCGCCGTCGGGTCGTCCGACGGAGGCGATGAGCAGTCCCCCGGCCACCCAACCCAGAACCTGGAGTCGTTCCAGCGGCAGGCCGTTGACCTTCCACCAGCCGATGACGAACACGACGTAGGCCGCCAGCGCCACGGCCCGCCGCCGGCCGATCCCACCGTCGGCGCCGTGCCCGTCAGCAGCAGCTTCGGTCATCGAGGTCGCCCGGCTCAGACCACGACGATGTCGACCGAGCCACCTTCGTGCAACTGACAGCTCCCGCCGTAGTTGCCGGGCTTCGAGAACGTGTAGGTCATGGTCTGTTCGGGCCCGACCCGCAGACCGCCGACGGCAAAGGTGTCGTGGTCCCGGTTCTCGATGACCAAGGTGTCCTGGGTACGCATCTCGATACGTGCGGGAAGGACCTCGACGTCCTCTCCGGCAGCGAGTCGCTCCGCCGTACCGTGAGGTATCACGTAGCGGTACTCGAGGCCCGGATCCTGGCGGTGGAACACAGCGGCCGAGATCGACACCGCCGTCACCAGGACGACCAGTGCGCCGATCGCCGCGAGCATCCGCCGGGCCATGCGCCGCTGTGCCCCACCCGCCGACGTGACGCCCTCCGCCGCATCGGCCGGGTCGTGGTCGCCGGCCGGGTCGAAGTCGGAGGCGTCGGGCTCCCAGCCGTCGAGGGGATCGTAGAAGCCGTCCGCGACGCCGACGTCATCGCTGGGTTGCTCGTCGCTCATGCCGCGTCCTGCGCCTCGTCCGGGCTCGAACGTACCGGATCCGGCGCGCTCGGGGTGGCCGCACCACCCATCCCCACCCTACCGACGCACACCCCGGCTCGAACGGCCCCATACGTACCGGCAAGGAGGGCCGAAAGCCACCATCGGGTGGGTCCGGCCGGGGCCGGCTCAGACCGGGGCGGGGATCGCTTCCGGCAGCGGCTCGAGGGCCGCCTCGTTGAACTCCTCGCGCATCGACGCCCAGAACCGGATCGCCGCCTCGACCATGGTCAGCACGTAGGCGGCGCCTGGACCGTGCATGGTGGCGGTCAGGTCGTCGCGCAGGACGGTCCATGCCTCGAGGTGGTCGCCCGCCACGTGGCGCAGCTCCGCAGGCTGCAGCTCGGCGGCGAAGGCCAGCTTCAGCAGCCCGACGTCGCGGAAGTCGACCCGGTCACGGCTCGGCATCCGCAGCCAACGCAACAACTCCCGACGGCCTTCCTCGGTGATGGTGTAGTTGAGCCGTCGACGGCCGGTGCCCTCCTGCTGTTCGAGGAGCAGACCGGCACGCGCCAGCCGGGCGGCCTCGTCGTAGATCTGCGAGTGGGGCACCTCCCACAGTGGACCGATGCTGCGGGCCAACACGCGCTTGAGGTCGTAGGGCGAGCAAGGGCCCGCCTGGGCGATGGCGCCGAGCAACGCATACGAGGTGTTCGTGAGTCGGGGCGAACTGGTACGCACGAGGCCCACCGTACGGACCGAACGGTCACTCCGACATGGGACCGGTGTCCCACTCTGCGTGGTCGAAACGACGCCCGACCCGGGCCGATGGTCACCCGGGCAGGAGCAGCTCGTCGAGATCGGAGCGCAACGCAGCGAGACGCCGGTCGGCGGCGAGGCGGGCCGAGCGGTATCCCTCCGGCGTCGGGGCCACCGGCTCCACCACCTCGAGGTACACCTTCAGCTTCGGTTCGGTACCGCTCGGCCGCAGGACCACCCGCGACGAGTCGGCGAGTTCCCACACCACGACATCGGCCCGGGCCGCCGAACCTGCCCGCCCCGCCGCATCCGCATCCCCTGTCGGCGGCTGCTCCAGCAGGTCACGGCGGGCCGAGACCGCCACGCCGCCCAGCATCACCGGCGGCAAGCTCCGGGCCCGCTGCATAGCGGCGGCCTGCTCCGCAGCGCCGGCGGACGAACCGAACCGCAGGGAGTACCCGACGGTGGCGTACAGCCCGAGTTCGCGGGCCAGCAACTCCAGTCGTTCGAGGACACCGACGCCGTCCACCTGCGACTCGGCCACCAGTTCGGCGAAGGCCAACGCCGCCGCGATGCCGTCCTTGTCGCGCACTGCGGACCCCACGGCGAAACCCAGGGCCTCCTCGTAGCCGAGCACGAAACGCCAGGCCGGGTGCTCGAGCACCGGGCGGACGATCCACTTGAACCCGGTGAGGGTCTCGGCGTAGTGGATCCCTCGGGCCTCGGCCAGGCGCCCCAGCAGGCGGGAGGACACCAGCGTCGTCACCACCAGTCGCTCGCCGTCACGGTCGCGATGCCGCAGCAGATGGTCGGCCAGCAGCACCCCGATCTCGTCACCGGTGAGCACCCGCCAGCCCGATGAGCCGTCTGGCACCGCCACGCCCAGCCGATCGGCGTCGGGATCGTTGGCCAGCAGGACGTCGGCACCGACCGCAGCGGCCAGGGCGAGGCCGCGGTCGAGTGCCCCCGGTTCCTCGGGGTTGGGAAACGCCACGGTGGGGAAGGTGGGGTCCGGATCCGCCTGGTCGGCGACGATGTGCAACGCCGGGAACCCCGCTGCGGCGAAGGCCTCGGTGGCGGTCGTCGCACCCACCCCGTGCAGCGGCGTGTAGGCCACCCGCACCTGCCGGGCGCCGCCGGGCGAGAGCTGGCCGACCACCGCCTCGAGGTACGCCCGACGGACCGACTCGTCCATCACCGCAATGGCCGGATGACCGGGGGCGGCAAGCGGTACGTCGAGCCCGGCAGCTGCGATGTGGGCGGCGACCTCGAGGTCGATCGGCGGCACCAACTGGGCCCCATCGGCGAGATACACCTTGTAACCGTTGTCGGCGGGCGGGTTGTGGCTGGCGGTGACCATCACCCCGGCATCGGCGCCGAGGTGGCGCACCGCGAACGCCAGCAGCGGCGTCGGTCCCGCCACGTCGAACACCACCGCCCGGCCACCTGCTTCGGCGATCACCGCCGCCGAATCGGCGGCGAAGACGTCGGAGCGGTGCCGGGCGTCGAAGCCGACCACCACCAGCGGCGCGGGATGGCCCCGGTCGCGCAGGAACCCCATCAGCCCGGCGGCGGCGCCGCGCACGACCAGCCGGTTCATGCGCATCGGACCGGCACCCATCTGCGCCCGCAACCCGGCCGTCCCGAATGCCAGACGCCCCGAGAACCGCTCGGCCAACTCCTCCCAGGCCTGCTCCTCGACGAGGTTCCCGAGCTCGGCCCGTGTCCCGCGATCGGGGTCCGACGCCAGCCAGGCCGCCACCTCGAACAGCAGCGCCGGATCGGGCGTGGTTGCGGGGACGGCCGGCTGTGGCCGCTCCTCGTCGCCGCTCGGGTCGCCCGATCCCATCGTCCCCACTCTACCGACGGCCGGATTTCGACCATCGGTCCCGTCTCCCGCGTGCAGCGCACGGCACCGGTGCCCATACCGGTGCCCATGCCGGTGCCCATGCCGGTGCCGCCGCCGGGCCGAGCGAACGCCCACCGGTCGCCACGCACCGATAGCATCGGTCGTCGAATGCTCGATCACGTCTTCACCGACGCCATCGCGGCGCTGCGCGAAGCGCTCGAGGCCGCCCTGCTCGAACCGTTGTCGGTCGAGGAACGCTTCCATGCCGACGTCCTGCTCGGCGACCTGTCCTGGCAGACCTCGTACTGCCTGCCGGGTGAGGGCCTCCCGCCACGCGTGCAGGCCGACATCCTGCTCGAGTGGTCCACCTGGTCCCAGGCCAACTACCGCAGTTGGCGGCTGGGAGAACCGACCAGCGACCGGCCCCGCATCGCGGTGGAGATCGTGCTGCGGGTCCAGCGGCTGCGCCATCAGCCCGATCCCGCACAGATCCAGGCCATCGTGCCCGAGGAGAGCTCTCCGATGGGCAAGGTTCGCCTCGCCCGATCCGGCCCGCGCATCGAGATCGCCTACGACGGCGGGCTCGAGGAACCCGAACATGCCATCGAGTTCGGCTTCGAGGGCATCTACGAGTTCGACGAGGCCACCCTCACCGATCCGGCCATGCTCGACGAGCACTTCGCGTCCATCGGTGGCTGGGTCACCTCCACCCTGGTACGGCTGGGCGATCTCGACCTGGAGTACCTGCCACCGGACGAACACGACGAGGACATCGCATGAACGACACCCATGCCCAGCAGGCCGAGGACGAGCTGACCGTCCGCTACGAGGTGACCGGCCGGACGGCCGTGGTGACCCTCAATCGTCCCGAGGCCCGCAACGCCCTGTCCTCGGGGCTACGCCGCATGCTCCCGCGGGCCATGGCCCGCGCCGAGGCCGACGACGACGTCGACGTGGTGGTGCTCACCGGGGCGGGCCCGGCGTTCTGTGCCGGGCTCGACCTCAAGGAGCTCGGCGCCCCCGGCTCGAAGCTCGGCAGCAGTGTGGCCAAGCCGGAGACCACGCCGGTGGGCGGGCCATGGGCGCCCATGTCCAAGCCGGTCATCGGGGCGATCAACGGCGCAGCCATCACCGGCGGCTTCGAGGTCGCCCTCAACTGCGACTTCATCGTGGCCTCCGAGCGGGCCCGCTTCGCCGACACCCACGCCCGGGTCGGCGTCATGCCCGGATGGGGTCTGACCGTGCTGCTGGCCGAGGCGGTCGGCGTGCGCCGCGCCCGTGAGCTGTCGTACTCGGGCAACTTCCTCACCGCCCAGGACGCCCTGGCCTGGGGACTGGTCAACCACGTCGTCGACCACGACGACCTGCTGCCGTTCTGCCTCCGCCTGGCCCAGGACATAGCCGGCAACGACCAGCAGGGCGTGCGGCGGATGAAGGTCACCTACGACGCGGTCACCGCCGTCGCCCCGGGCGAGGGGTGGCAGGTCGAGGCCCGCATGGGCCGGGAATGGGCGGCCGAGCGCATGGATCTGACCCAGCTCGAACAACGCCGCCAGGCCATCGTCGACCGGGGACGATCCCAGCTGTGAGCGGTCGGACCGACCAGGCCGGCCGGTCGCAAGCGACGCAGCCGGCCCTGTTGGGCCGCGCCGTCGCGTCCGAGGAGTACGGGCAGCTCGACACCTTCCCCGCCGACCCCGTGCAGACCCTGGTGGAGCTGACCGGCGACGAACTGACCGCGTTGTGTCCGGCGGTGGCTGCCCTGCAGCCCGATCTGTACCGCTGGACGGTTCGCTACCGGCCGAACCGGGTGTGCATCGAGAGCAAGTCGCTGAAGCTGTACCTACTCACCTTCCGCGACGAACGCATCTTTGCCGAGCACCTCGGGGCCCGGATCGCCCGGGAACTCGCCGCGGTGCTCGACACCGAGGTGACGGTGCGGTTGACCCAGAGCCGGCGCGGCGGGATCGAGACTACCACCGAGGCCGTCGCCGGGCCTCCCTCGGCGACGGGTCCGCACGGGGCGCTGCCCAGCGGCGGCTGACAGCCCGGCCGGCCCGTCAGCGGATCGGGGCGGGCACCTCGACGAACAGCTCGGCCAGCGAGCATTCCGGGCGCGGGCCGGTGTGGGCGATGCACTCGCCGGCAGCGATCGAGCCGTACCAGCCGGCGGTGAAAAGGTCCTTGCCGGTGGTGTAGCCGTAGAGGAACCCGGCGGCATAGAGGTCGCCGGCACCGGTGGTGTCGACCACCGGTCCCGCCGCCCACGCCGGCACCTCGACGACCTCCTCGGCGGTGAGCACGACCGAGCCGGCAGCGCTGCGGGTGACGCACGCCACTTCGGTCCGGCCACGCACCCGGCGCAGGGCCTCGTCGAGGTCGGTGGTCTCGTACAGGGCGCAGATCTCGGCCTCGTTGGCGAACACGATGTCGACGTCGTGCTCGACCAACTGCAAGAACTCTGCACGGTGACGATCGACGCAGAGGGTGTCCGACAGGGTGAGGGCGACCTTGGCCCCCGCGGCCTTCGCCACGGCCATGGCCTTGCGGATCGCGGCCTTGGCCGAGTCGACGTCCCACAGGTAGCCCTCGCAGTAGACGACCCGGCCGGCAGCCACCAGCCGCTCGTCCACGTCGTCGGGCTCCAACAGGTTCGAGATGCCGAGGCAGGTGTTCATGGTGCGCTCGGCGTCGGGCGTGACCAGGATCAGACAGCGTGCCGTCGGAGGACCGTCGGGAGCGAGCGCCTGCTCGTAGGCCAC
Organism: uncultured Acidimicrobiia bacterium; assembly: GCA_903921205.1. Taxonomy (GTDB): domain Bacteria; phylum Actinomycetota; class Acidimicrobiia; order Acidimicrobiales; family CAIXPF01; genus CAIXPF01. The sequence continues at coordinate 74,390 of CAIXPF010000051.1, forward strand.
GCCGGCAGCTCGCAGGTCGTGGCGGAACACCTCGCCGAGCTGGTCCTGTCGCACCTTGCCCACGTAGGCGGCTGACCCGCCGAAGCTGGCGATGCCGGCCATGGTGTTGGCCGCCGATCCCCCGGATGCCTCGATCGCCGGAGGCATCGAGGCGTACAGGCTGACCGCCCGATCGGCGTCGATGAGGGTCATCGAGCCCTTGTTGAGTGCGTTGGCGGTGATGAACCGGTCCTCGACGTGGGCGATGACGTCCACGATCGCGTTGCCGACACCCACCACGTCATAGCGTCCGTCCGCCACCGCGTCTCCCTCCACTCGATCTTTCCTCATCCGGTCCTCGCTGCATCCGACCGTCGGAGTTCCCAGCGGCGCCGGCGCCCGACGGCCCCGGCACTGCGCAGCCCGGAGAGCGGTCGGCGCTCGCCGCGATCCGTTCGGACGGGCCGTCGCCGGCCGTGTCCCGACGTCCGCTCACGCTACCGGAGTCCATCCGGCGCGCCGAGGAGCCGGAAGACCCGGGAGCCGATGGCCGGCGCCGTCCGGGAACCGGGCGCCGACATTCGGCCTGCATCCACCTTCAAGTCGATGCCGCGACCCGTCGATGATCCGTAGGTGATGCCGCGTACTGGACAAGCCATCGTCGGGACCCTTCCGCAGTTCGGGCACGTCTCGACCGTTGTCGTGATGGTGGTGACGTGGTGATGTCGCCCTCCGACCTTCTCTCGAACGCGGCGGTCCTGCCGCTCGCCGCAGCAGGCCTGCTCGGCGCCCTGTCCGGCGGCCTGCTCGCCGTGTTGCTCACCCGGCGCGGCGCCCGTAAGGCGGCCCGCAACCAGCACGCCGAAGGGGCCGGGACCGCCGCCATGGTCGAGGACCAGCCGGCGACGACCCTGTCGGCAGGCCAGCACCTGCCGTGGGGCGAGCCCCGCATCAGCGGTGACCAGGCCGGCGACCTCACCGGGAGCGTCGACCCCGACCGCTACGAGCCGGCGGCGTACGCGACCGGTCACGACGAGCCCGCGGCCCATGACGCCACCCTGTACCAGGCCGAGTCGTACGAAGCCGCCGCGTACGTGGACCCGACCTACGCGGCTCCCACCTACGCGGCTCCCACCTACGCGGCTCCCACCTACGCGGCTCCCACCTACGCGGCTCCCACCTACGCGGCTCCCAGCTACTCCGACCCGGCCACCGACACCTGGCAGGTCCCATCGGCAGGGACCGATGCACCCC